>JAGWQN010000089.1 GCA_028869995.1 Rhodospirillales bacterium | reverse complement strand
CGGCGGCGGCGGCCCGGCTCGCCGCGGGCGCGGACGAGACGCCCAAGCCCGGCAGCCTGGCCGAGGACGTGCGCATGATCGCCACCCCGGCGATGGCGCTGGCGGCGGCGGCGGCGGCGGCGCGCGAACGCGGGATCGGGGCGCTGATCCTGGGCGACGCGCTGGAGGGCGAAGCGCGCGAGGCGGGCACGCTGCTCGCGGGGATCGCGAAATCCGTGCGCGCGCACGGCGTGCCGGCGGGCGCGCCGGTGCTGCTGCTGTCGGGCGGCGAGACGACGGTTACGATCGGCAACGAGAATCCCCCGGGCGCGCCCGGGCGCGGCGGGCGCAACACCGAGTTCCTGCTGGCGCTCGCGCTGGGCCTCGCCGGGGCCGACGGGATCTGGGCGCTGGCCGGCGACACCGACGGCATCGACGGCACCGAGGACGCGGCCGGGGCGATCGTGACGCCGCAGACGCTGGCGCGCGCACGCGCGGCCGGGCTCGATGCCCGCGCGGTGCTGGCGCGCCACGATTCCTATTCGCTGTTCGCCACGCTGGGCGACCTCGTGGTGACCGGCCCGACGCTGACCAACGTGAACGACATCCGCGCCATCCTCGTGGCATAGAGGGCACCATGACATCCCGACCCGTGCTGCGCCGGCGCAGGCGCACGAAGATCATCGCAACACTCGGGCCGGCGAGCTCGACGGCGGAGGTGCTGGCGAAGCTGCACCAGACCGGGGCGGACGTGTTCCGGCTCAACTTCTCGCACGGCTCGCACGAGGACCACGCGGCGCGCATCGGCATGATCCGCGATCTCGAGAAGCGGTTCGGCCGGCCGATCGGCATCCTCGCCGACGTGCAGGGGCCGAAGCTGCGCGTCGGGCGCTTCCAGGCCGGGCGGGTGGCGCTGCAGACCGGCCAGGCCTTCGCGCTCGACCTCAACCCGACACCGGGCGACGCGCGGCGGGTGCAACTGCCGCATCCGGAGATCATCGCCGCGGCCGGGATCGGCACGACGCTGCTGCTCGACGACGGCAAGCTGCGGCTGCGCGTGGTGCGCAAGCGCGACGACCGGCTGGAGACCGAGGTGCTGACGGGCGGGCCGCTGTCCGACCGCAAGGGCGTGAACGTGCCCGATGTGGCACTGCCGATCCCGGCCCTGACGGCCAAGGACAGGGCCGACCTCGACTTCGCGCTGGAACATGGCGTCGATTTCATCGGCCTGTCCTTCGTGCAGCGGCCGGAGGACGTGGCGGAGGCGCGGGCGATCGCGGCCGGGCGCGCCTGGATCATGACCAAGATGGAGAAGCCGCAGGCGCTCGAGAATCTCGATTCGATTCTCGAACTTTCCGATGCCGTGATGGTGGCGCGCGGCGACCTCGGCGTCGAGCTCGCCCCCGAGGAGGTGCCGCTCGCGCAGAAGCGCATCGTCCGTGCCGCGCGCGCGCTGGGCAAGCCAGTGGTGGTGGCGACGCAGATGCTCGAGAGCATGATCAGTGCGCCGGCGCCAACGCGCGCGGAGGCGAGCGATGTCGCGACCGCGGTGTTCGACGGGGCGGATGCGGTGATGCTCTCGGCGGAGACCGCGGCGGGACAATACCCCTACGAGGCCGTCAACATCATGGACCGCATCGTGGCACGGGTGGAGCAGGACCCCGGCTGGCGGGCCGGGATCGAGGCATCGCGGCCGGCGCCGGAGCGCGCCACCGCCGACGCGATCGCCGCCGCGGCGCGCCAGATCGCGCACACGATCTCGGCGGCGGCGATCTGCGCCTTCACCGCCTCGGGGGCGACGGCGCTGCGGGTGGCGCGCGAGCGGCCGGAGGCGCCGGTGCTCGGGCTCACGACGTCGCTCGCGACAGCACGGCGGCTTGCGCTCTGCTGGGGCGTGCACGCGCTGCTGGTGGGGGAGACGCACTCGATGACCGAGACCGTCGCGAAGGCCACGCGCATCGCGCTGACCGAGGGGTTCGCGGGCCATGGGGCGGAGGCGGTCGTGGTCGCCGGCATCCCGTTCGGCCAGGCGGGCACCACCAATGCCTTGCGGGTGGCACAGGTGCGCTGACGCGCGAGGCCGCCGCCCAACAGGGACGGGCAAGCGTTCACCGCTTCTTCACCGCGGCGGCCCTAAGCGGGCGGTGCAGGAGGTTCCGTGGACAACCCTACCGCCGTGACCGGTCCGGACCCGGGCGTGATCGCCGATGCCGCCGCCGCGCTCGACCAACTCGGGCTCGCGCTCAGCGTGTTCGACGGCGAGAGCCGGCTGCGGCTGGCCAACGAGGCCTTTGCCGCGATCTACCGCCTCGCGCCGGGGCAGGTGCGGGCGGGCATGACGCTGGCCGAGATCGTCGCCCTGCGCGAGGCGGCGAACACGGGGCCGGCGATGGCCGCGCGCGACTATGTCGCCTGGCGCGCGCGGGTGGCGCAGGCGGCGCAGCGGTTCGAGAGCCGGGTCGAGCTGCGCGACGGGCGTAGCCTCGTGATCGTGCACCAGTCGCTGCCAGACGGCGGATGGGTCTCGACGCATGAGGACGTGACCGAGCGGCAACGGCGCGAGTTGCAGTCGCGCCAACTCGGCTGGAACGATCCCGCGACCGGACTGGCGAGCAACGCGGTGCTGGCGGCGCGGCTCGAGGCGCTGGCGCGACCGGGGGCGGAGATGCCGGTCGCGGTCCTCGTGTTCGATATCGACCGTTTCAAATCCGTGACCCAGATGCTGGGCCTGGGCCTGGAGGCACGGGAAACGACCCAGGCGCTGCTGCGCCAGATCGCGGAACGGCTGAGTAAGGTGGCAGGAGGATCCGCGCTGCTGGCGCGGCTCGCTGCGGATCGTTTCGTCCTCGTGCAGACAGGCGAGACGCAGCCGCAGGCGGCGCGCACCGCGGCCTGGGCCATGCAGCAGGCGCTCGACGCGCCGTTCGAGGCGGGAGGCCGAAGGCTGCTGCTGCATGCGAGCGTGGGCATTGCGCTGGCGGCGGAGTATGGCGGCGTCGGTGCCTGCCTGGCCCGCGCCGACCTCGCCCTGCTGCGCGCCAAGAGCGAGGGCGGCGGCAGGATCCGCTTCTACGAGCCGGAGATGGACGCCCACCATCACCGCAGCCAGGCGCTGGAGATGGATCTGCGCCATGCGCTCGAAAACGGTGAGTTCGAGATCCACTATCAGCCGTTTCTCGACCTTCTGACCAACGAGATCGTCGGGTTCGAGGCGCTGGCACGCTGGCGCCATCCGGCACGCGGCATGGTCCCGCCCACCGATTTCATTCCGCTTGCCGAGCAGACAGGGCTGATCGAGAAGCTCGGCTCATGGGTGCTCGAGACCGCCTGCCGCACCGTCGCGCTCTGGCCGGGCGCGCCCTCCATCGCGGTCAACCTGTCGCCGGTGCAGGTGCGCAACCCCATGATCGTGGCGACGGTGCAGGAGGCGCTGCGGCGCTCGGGACTCGAGGCAAGCCGTCTCGAACTCGAAATCACCGAGGGCGTGCTGCTGTGCGACGGTCCGGGCTCGCTGGCCACACTGCAGCGGCTGAAGTCGCTCGGCGTGCGTATCTCGATGGACGATTTCGGCACCGGCTATTCCTCGCTCGGCTACCTGCGCAACTTCGCCTTCGACCGCATCAAGATCGATCGCTCCTTCGTCAGCGGCCTGCCCGCGAGCCGGGATTGCGCGGCCATCGTCAACGCCATCCTCGGGCTCGGCCGCAGCCTCGGCATCGCGGTGACGGCAGAGGGGGTGGAGACGACGGATCAGCTCGAGCGCATGCGCCAGGAGGGCTGCGACGAGGCCCAGGGCTACCTGATCTCGCGCCCGCTGCCGGCCGAGCAGGCCCGCGCCCTGCTGGCGGGGCGGATGGCGCAGGCCCTGCCCGCCTAGCCGGCGCCCGCCCGACCCCTTCCCGCCCGACTGCCGCCCACACGAGCGCTGCCCGCCGGACCTCGGGTCGCGGCTTCCCGCGCGAGCAGCAACTGCTTGCGCGGGAGGCCCCAGCGATAGCCGGTGAGCGCGCCATCGGCGCCGAGCACGCGGTGGCACGGCACGGCCAGGGAGACCGGGTTGCGGGCACAGCCACGGGCCACGGCACGGACGGCGCGCGGCGCGCCGATGGCGGCGGCGAGGGCCGCGTAGGTCGTTGTCTCGCCGAGCGGAATCCGGCGCAGCGCCTCCCACACCCGCAGCTGGAAGGCGGTGCCGCGCAGGTCGAGCGGCAGGTCGAGCGCGGCGCGCGGCTCGGCCATGAAGGCCACGACGGTGCGCACGATGGCGTCGAGGCCGGCGGTGTCGGCGACGATGCGCGCACGGGGGAAGCGCTGGCGCAGATCGCCGAGCAGGGCGTCGTCCGGCTCGGCAAACCCGAGGAAGCAGACGCCCTTGGCGGTCGCCGCGACGAGCAGGCGGCCGAACGGGGAGTCGGCGAAGGCGGTGCGGATGGTTTCGCCCGAGCCGCCACGGCGCGCGGCGCCGGGGGTCATGCCGAGCAGTTCCGGCGCCTCGTAGACGCGGCTCTCCGAGCCGTAGCCGGCGGCGGCGATCGCGTCGGCGACACGGCTGCCGGCGGCGAGCGCCGCGGCGAGGCGGCGGGCGCGCACGCCCTCGGCATAGCTGCGCGGCGTGAGGCCGGTGTGGTCGCGAAAGAGGCGCAGGAAATGAAAGCGCGAATAGCCCGATCGTTGCGCCAGCGCCGCCAGGGACGGGATCGTCTCGGCGGTCTCGATCGCGGTGCAGGCGTCGGCGACCACGGCGCGCGCGAGGGCGGCACGGGTGCCGTCCGGATCGCAGCGGCGGCAGGCACGCAGGCCGGCCGCCCGCGCCTCGTCGGCGTCGGCGAAAAAGCGGACATTGGCCCGCCTGGGGCGCGGCGCGGGACAGGTCGGCCGGCAATAGACGCCCATGGTGACGACACCGTAGAGGAACGCGCCGGGCGCGCGGTCGAGCACCGCCTGCCAGCGCTCCTCGTCGTCCGCGATCCCGCCGCTCGTCATTGCGCCATCCATGGCCGCACCTCCTGCTCTGCGCGGGATATGGGCCGGGGTGCTGCGCGGCGCCATCCGCGCGTTGCTCTGCTTACCGGAGCAGCTGGGCGGCGGCGTCGGCGAGAGCCTGGACGCTGCGCACCAGGTCGTCCTCGCGGGTGTCCTCGGCGACGTCGTGGCTGATGCCGCCGATGCTGGGCGCGAAGAGCATGGCGGCCGGCATGATCCGCGCGAGCTGCTGGGCGTCGTGGCCGGCGCCGCTCGGCATGGCCTGCCAGTTGCCGGGGGCGGCGCGTTCGCAGGCGGCCTCGAGGGCGGCGCGCAGGGCTGGCGCCATGATCGCCGGGGCCGTGGCGCGCAGGCGTGTCACGCCGACGCGGCAGGGGCCCCTGTCCTCCTCCGCCGCGAGGCGCAGCAGCAGCGCCTCCAGCCGGTCGAGCACCGCCTCGTCGGTGTCGCGGATCTGGAAGAGCATGGTCGCGGCACCGGGGATGATGCTGGGCGCCCCCGGCTCGAGCTCAATGCGCCCGACGGTCCAGACGGTGCGCGGCGCACAGGCGGTGGGGAACTCACGCGCGATCGCGCCTGCGAGGCGCACGAGCGCGGCACCGGCGTCGCGCCGGTGCGCCATCGGGGTGGTTCCCGCGTGGTTCTGCTGGCCCTCGAAGCGCACGCGGTAGCCGCGCAGGCCGACGATGGCGGTGACGACGCCGAGCGCCTGGCCCGTCGTGTCGAGCTCCGGCCCCTGCTCGATGTGCAGCTCGAGGTAGCCACGGTAGCGCGCGGGGTCGAGGCGCAGGCGGGGGCGAGAGGCATAGCCGGCGGTGGCGAGGGCTGCGCGCAGCGGCGTGCCGTCGCGGTTGGCCGCGGCATCGATATCGGCCTCCGACAGGTCGCCGATCGCCGAGCGGCTGCCGTTGAAGGCGCCGAAATGCCCCTCCTCGTCGGCCCAGGCGGCGACATCGATGCCGCCGCCGAGCGCCCGCGCGACCTCCAGCGCGGCGATGCAGCCCAGCGCGCCGTCGAGCCAGCCGCCATGCGGCTGGGTCTCGAGATGGCTGCCGAGCAACAGGCGCGGACCCGTGCCCGGCGCCTCGCCGAGCACGTTGCCGATGCCGTCGATGCCGGCACGCAGGCCGGCATCGCGCAGCCGCCCGGCGAACCATTCACGGGAGGCGAGGTCGTCGGGCGAGTAGGTCGGGCGGTGCACGCCGTGGCCGTCCCGGCCGAAGGCGCGCAACGCATGCAGGTCGGCGAGGAAACGGGCGGGATCGACGCTCATGGCGCGACCGTCATCCCTTCCGGCCGCCACAGCCCGTCCGGGCGGCCGTGGAAGCCGTGGACCTTCGCCGACAGCCCCCAGATCATCGCGTAGTGGTAGAGCACGATGTCAGGCGCCTGCCGCTCGAAGATGGCGACGGCGCGGTCGTAGAGCGGCTTGCGCTGCGCCAGGCTGTTGCCTTCCGCCCCCCGGGTGATGAGACGGTCGAAGGCGGGGCTGCAGAAATGGCCCCAGTTGGTGAAGCCCTTGCAGGTCAGCCAGATCGGCATGTTGCCGTCGGGGTCGGCGCGGCCGGACCAGAGCAGCATCACCGCCTGGAAGTTGCCGCTGCGCGCGTTGCCGACCAGGCCCGCCGATTCCTCGGACACGAGCTTGAGGTCGAAGCCCGCGTCCTTGACCATCGACTGGATGATCTCCGCGGCCTGGCGGTCCAGCGGGTCGGTGCCGATCTGCAACGTCACCGTGACGTGCTTGTAGCCGGCCGCGGCGAGCAGCTTGCGGGCCTCGGCGACGTTGCGGGACGGCACCGGATAGGCCGAGTCGAAGTAGGGGCTGCCCGGGGCCTCCATCTGGTTCGAGGGCACGTACTGACCGTTGAAGGCGACCTGGTTGAGCGCGCCCCGGTCGATGGCCAGCGAGAAGGCGCGGCGGACGCGCGCGTCGCGGCCGAGCGGGTTGCGGGCCGCCTTGCCGTTGCCGACGTTGATCTCGATCAGCGAATAGCCGAGCGAGGGGGTCCTGGCGATGACGAGATCGCGTCGCCCCCGGATCTCGGCGACATCGGTGGGCGCGATGTGGTCGGCGATATCGAGCGCCTTCGCCTCGAGGTCGGTCTTGCGCACGGTGGCGCTGGTGACGGTGTGAAAGACGATGCCGGGCAGGTGGATCGCAGCCGCGTTCCAGTAGCCCGGCCAGCGCGTCAGGGTGATGTGGTCCTGGGCGACCCGGTTCTTGAAGGCGAAGGGGCCGGCGCAGACCGGATGGGCGGCGATGGCGTCGCGCGGCAGGGCAAGAATCCGGGGCGAATAGGGCGTGCCGACGCGGTTGGCGAGCGTTGCCAGCAGCGGGGCGTAGGGGTGGGACAGGGTGATCCGGATCGTTTCGGGGTTCACCACGACGGAGCCGGTGATCGCCGACATCTCCGACTTGCGGATTGAGTAGGGTGCGGTCTGGTAGCGCTGAAGGTTGGCCTGGATCGAGGCGGCGTCGAGCTTCGTGCCGTCCTGGTAGGTCACGCCCGGGCGCAGGTGCAGGGTCAGCGAGCGGCGGTCGGGCGACCAGGCCCAGCTGGTGGCCAGCTCGGGGATGAATTTCATCTGCGGCGAGAAGTCGATCAGGCTGTCGCACATCACGGTCGTGACGATGCGGTTGGTGTAGCTGCCGTCGGTGGCGGGATCGAGCGGCGCGGGATCGAACTCGAGGGCGACGCGCAGCGGCCGGCTGGCATCCGGCGGCGCCGCATGGGCCGGGGCCAGGCCTGCGGGCAGGGTGAGCAACAGCGCGATCGCAGTCCTCATCGCCAGGCGCATCTCGGTCTCCTCCGTTCTTTTGCCCGGATGCAAGCACGGATTGGCGCAGGCGTGGAGGGGGTATGTCCGGCCGCTGCCCGGCCGGGCCGGGACAAGCCGCCGGCGAGGCTAGAGACCGGCGAGGCTAGAGACCGGCGAAAAGCGCGGTCGAGACGTAGCGCTCGGCGAAGCTCGGCACGATGGCGAGCAGGCGCGTGCCGGCGGGCCGGCCGCGCGCCTCCTCGATCGCGGCGGCGAGGGCGGCACCGGAGGAGATGCCGACCGGGATGCCCTCGAGGCGGGCGACCTCGCGGGCGACGGCCAGCGCCTCGCGCTCGGTGACGCGGCGGATCGCGTCCATGCGCTCGAGCTCCAGCACCTTCGGCCGGAAGCCCGGGCCGAGGCCCTGGATGCCGTGCGGACCGGGCTCGTCGCCCGAGAGCACGGCGCTCTCGGCCGGCTCGACCAGCACCATGCGCAGCTCCGGCAGGCGCGGCTTGAGGGTGCGGGCGATGCCGGTCAGCGTGCCCCCGGTGCCGGCGCCGCCGACCACGACATCGAGGCGGATGCCGCAATCGGCCCAGATTTCCTCCGCCGTCGTCGCCGCGTGGATGGCCGGGTTGGCCGGGTTCTCGAACTGGCGCGGCATCCAGGCATCCTCGGTCGCGGCGAGGATCGCCTCGGCGCGGGCGATCGCCCCCTCCATGCCCGCCTCCGCCGGCGTCTGCTCCACCTGCGCACCGAGCAGGCGCATGAGGCGCCGGCGCTCGACGGAGGCGCCCTCGGGCATGGTGACGATGAGGCGGTAGCCGCGGGCGGCGGCGACAAACGCGAGCGCGATGCCGGTGTTGCCGGATGTGGGCTCGACCAGCACCGTGCGGCCCCGGCGGATCAGCCCTGCCGCCTCGGCGGCGTCGATCATGGCGACGCCGATACGGTCCTTCACCGAGCCGAGCGGATTCTGGAACTCGAGCTTGGCGAGCAGCTCGGCGGCAAGGCCGTGCGCGGCGGCAAGCCGGGAGAGACGCACGATCGGGGTGTGGCCGACGAGGTCGGTGATGCTGTCGTGGATGCGTCCGGCAGCGGGCGGAAGAGCCGTCATGGCCATCATGGCTAGCACGGCGGAGCGGCCCGCACGACCGGCAGCGGACGGAATTGCGGCACGCCCGCACGCTGGCTAGGCTTCGCGCCAAGCCACGATCATTCCAGGGAACGGCATGCCAGGGAGCGCCCCGCGAAGCACGCGTCATTTCCTGGGGCTGGACGGTCTGCGCGGGGTTGCAGCCCTGTTTGTCGTGCTGCTGCACGCCACGGCTCCGTTCGGACTCAACGGCGCCATCCCGCACGCCGAGCTGGCCGTGGACTTCTTCTTTCTGCTGTCCGGCTTCGTCATCACCCACGCCTACGAGAAGCGGCTGCTCTCGGCGCTGTCCCTGGGCGGCTTCCTGCGGATCCGCCTGACCCGGCTCTACCCGCTCTATCTTCTCGGGCTGGTGATCGGGGTCGCGGTCTATGCCGGCAGGACCGCCCTGATCGGGCATACGGCGGCGGGACCGGACGTTGCGATCGCCATCGCCAGCAACCTCCTGATGCTGCCGACCGTTGCCATCAGGCGACGGGGATGGGCCGACATCATGCCGTTCGACATCCCGGCCTGGTCGCTGTTCTTCGAGATGCTCGTCAACCTCGCCTATGTCGCGGCCCTGCCGCTGCTGTCCGGTCGCGTCCTGCGGGCGACCGTCGTCGCCGGCGCGCTCCTCGTGTTCCTGCAGGCCTATCATCTGGGCGCCGTCACGGGCGGCGGCACGCCCGGGCAGCTGGTGTTCGGCCTGGGGCGGGTGATCTATCCCTTCTTCCTCGGCGTGCTGCTCTACCGGATGCGGGCGTTCGAGCCGGACCGGGCGCCGCCGTTCCTGGTCGTCGTCGCCCTGCTGGCGCTCTCGTTCCTCTGGCGTCCTCCCGTCCCCACCTGGCTGTTCGAGAGCCTGGTGGTCGTGGGCCTCTATCCGCTGCTGGTGATGTGGGGCAGCCGCTGCCGGTTGCCGGCGGCGATGGCCGCCGCCTGCCGCTTCGCGGGAGATCTCTCCTACCCGCTCTACATCCTTCATTATCCGTTCGTGCACCTGTTCAGCCACCTGGCGCGCCAGTTCGCGCGGACGACGGCGCAGGTCGTTGCCGTCATCGCCGTCGAGATCCTGTTCCAGCTCCTCCTCGCCTACGCCGCGGCCCGGCTCTTCGACGAGCCGGTTCGGGCCTGGCTCAGCGGCAGGCTCCGGGCGGTCCGGGCGTGAGGCGGCGGGTTTGATCCCGGCGCAGCTCGTGCGGCATGATCCGCCATGCTGATTCGCCGGGACCGGGCGCTGAACGGCGTCGAGATCATGCTGGACGTCGCGTTCCATGCCGGGCGCGCGGGGACGGTGCCGGCGGCGGACCTGGCGCAACGGCTGGGCCAGGCCCGGCGCGGGCTCGAACCGCTGCTGCAGAACCTCGCGCGGGCCGGGCTGCTCGACAGCGTGCGCGGGCCGCGCGGTGGCTACCGGCTGGCGCGTCCCGCACGCGACATCACGCTGGCCGAGGTCGCGGCGGCGATGCGCGAGGCACCCAGCCCCGC
Organism: Rhodospirillales bacterium; assembly: GCA_028869995.1. Taxonomy (GTDB): domain Bacteria; phylum Pseudomonadota; class Alphaproteobacteria; order Acetobacterales; family Acetobacteraceae; genus JAJXXT01. The sequence continues at coordinate 25,796 of JAGWQN010000089.1, read as the reverse complement.
CCCGCCGGGCGAGACAGCGGGGCTCTCCGGCATCGCCAGGACAGCCTGGCAGGCCGCCGACGAGGCGGCGGTGGAGAGCCTGCGGGGCGTCACGCTGGAGGAACTGGTGCGCCGGGCGGTCGCCGCGGGGCTCCGCCGGCCGGCGCTGGAACCGCTCAGCTACACCATCTGACGGGGCGGCGCCGCGCCGGCTTGTCATCGAAGCTTCACAAAAGTGAAATAGAGGAGTCGCGATGCCTACCTATGAGCGGGGCGGCCGGCCCGCGGGCCAATCCGCGCACGCCGGAAAAGCTCATGGGAGAGTTGACCTGATGTCAGGATACACCACCGCCGGCCGCGGGCCGGGCCGCCGCCTGTTCCTGGGAGCCGGCGCAGCCGTCGCCCTGGCCGGTTTCGTCGCGGCCGGCAGCACGCCGGCGCGCGCCGCCAGCGTGAACCTGCTCGAGACCGGATCGAGCCTGCTCTATCCGTTGTTCAACCTCTGGGTGCCGGCCTACACCAAGGCCAACCCGGGCGTGCGCATCACCACGCAGAGCACGGGCAGCGGCACCGGCATTTCCGAGTCGATCTCGGGCGTGGCGCAGATCGGCGCCTCGGACGCCTATCTCTCCGACGCGCTGATGAAGCAGCACGCCGGCATGCTGAACATTCCGCTGGCGATCTCGAGCCAGATGATCAACTACAACGTGCCCGGCCTGAACGCGACGAACCTGAAGTTCTCGGGCCCGGTGCTTGCCGGCATCTACAGCGGCAAGATCACGAAGTGGAACGATCCGGCGATCGCGGCGATCAATCCGGGCGTCAAGCTGCCTGACCACGCGATCGTCACCGTGCATCGCACCGACGGCAGCGGCGACACCTTCATTTTCAGCCAGTACCTCGCCTTCTCGACGCCGGCCTGGCAGAACTCGGTCGGCTATGGCACGACGGTGAGCTGGCCGGCGGCAGCGGGCGCGATCGGCGCCAACGGCAACCCCGGCATGGTCAACGCGATCAAGAACACGCCCTACTCGATCGCCTATATCGGCGTGAGCTTCAAGCAGGCGATCGCCGACAACAAGCTCGGCACCGCGCTGCTCGAGAACAAGGACGGCAAGTTCGTGCCGCTGACGATCGAGAACGTGAAGGCGGCGGCGGCGGCGATGACGGCGAAGACGCCGAAGGACGAGCGCATCAGCCTCGTCTATGCGCCGGGCCCGAGCTCCTACCCGATCATCAACTACGAGTATGCGATCGTGAAGGCGCAGCAGCCGAACGCCGCCGTGGCTGCGGAGCTGCGCAAGTTCTTCACCTGGGCGATCTCGCCGCAGGGCGGCAACGCCCAGCACTTCATGGATGCGGTGAGCTTCGTCGCCCTGCCGGCCTCGGCGGCCAAGCTGAGCACGGCGCAGATCGATACCATCAAGTGACTCGCGACAAGATCTGATAGACACCGTGACGCCGCCGGCGACCCCGGCGGCGTCATCCTGTTTCAGCCCCGGGTCCGCCGATGTCCTTCCGCCGTGTCCTTGCCGTTTTCGCGGGTATCCTGCCGGCCAGCCTGGTGGCCGTGATAGTGTTCCTCGCGGTCTATTCCTGGCCGGCGGTGCGCTTCAACGGGGTGGGCTTCGTCACCTCCTCGACGTGGAACCTCGGCAACACCTACGGATCGCCGATCCTGCGCGACGGCGTGCAGGTGCTGCCCGGGGCGCATTACGGCATCCTGTTCCTGGTTGCGGGCACGCTGCTCTCGACGCTGCTCGCGCTGGTGATCGCGGTGCCGGTCGGCGTCGGCGCGGCGATCTTCCTGGCCGAGGCGGTGCCGGGGCAGCTACGGCTGTGGCTCTCGTTCCTGGTCGAGCTGCTGGCGGCGGTGCCCTCGGTGGTGTTCGGGCTTTGGGGCTATGCGGTGCTGATCCCGCTGCTCGGGCACACGATCTTTCCGATCATGCAGCGGCTCCTCGGGTTCGTGCCGTTCCTCGGCGGGCCGACGGGCAGCGGTTATGGCCTGCTGACAGCGGGGATCGTGCTGTCGCTGATGATCGTGCCGCTGATCGCGGCGACACTGCGCGACGCGATCCTGGCCGAGCCGATGGTGGTGCGCGAATCCGCCGCGGCGCTGGGCGCCACGAAGTTCGAAACGGTGTGGAAAGTAGTGCTGCCCGGCGTGCGCAAGATCCTGATCGGCGTCACCATCCTCGCCACCGGACGCGCGCTCGGCGAGACCATGGCCGTGCTGATGGTGAGCGGCAACGCGCTCAACTACCTGCCGCCGAACATCTATTCGCCGATCTCCACGATGGCGGCGTTCATCGTCTCGCAGCTTGACAGCGCGTTGCAGGACCCGACCGGGCTTGCGGTACGCTCGCTGGCGGAGGTGGCGCTGATGCTCTCGGTGATTTCCGTGGGCGTCAACACGCTGGCGCGGCTGGTGCTCTACCGCGCCGGGCTCAAGGATGCGCGGGTATGAGCGGCGCGGCGCTGACCGGCGAGGAGGCTCCGTTCCCGCAGCGCGAGGCGGCACGGCTCGGGCGGATGCGGCGGCGGCGGATGCAGTCGCTGCTGGGGTGGGGGCTGTGCGCCCTCGGCTTCGGGCTGCTGGCCTTCGCCATGGGCTGGATCCTGCTGCTGGTGCTGCTGCGCGGGATCTCGGCGTTGACGCCCAAGGTGTTCCTCGAGGTGACGCAGGGCACCGGCGGCGGTCTGCTCAATGCCATCGAGGGGACGCTGCTGATCGGCGCGGGCTCGATGCTCCTCGCGGTGCCGCTTGGGGTCGCGGCGGGGATGTATGCGGCGCAGTTCAAGCACTCCTGGTTCGCGAGCGCGATCCGCTTCATGGCGGACGTGCTGGTGGGGGTGCCCTCGATCGTGCTCGGCTATTTCGGATACATAACGATGGTCGAGGGGCTCGGCTGGCAGTTCTCCCTCGCCGCCGCCTGCATTACCATCGCCATCCTCTGCCTCCCCTACATCTGCCGCACCACCGAACTCGCGCTCAGCCAGGTGCCGGCGGCGATGCAGGAGGCGGCTTTCGCGCTCGGCGCGGGCGAAGGGCGCGTGGCGTGGCGGATCGCGCTGCCGGTGGCGATGCCCGGGATCCTGACCGGGGTTCTGCTCGCCTTCGCGATCTCGGTCGGCGAGACGGCGCCGCTGATCTACACGGCGGGCTGGTCGTCCTATCTGTGGAACGGACAGCTCGTGCGCTCGCCGGTCGGCTACCTCACCTACGCGATCTGGGCCTTCATCAACGAACCCTTCGCCTCAGCCAACGCGCTCGCCTACGCCGCCGCCCTGCTGGTGACGCTGATCGTGCTGCTGATCAGCATCGCCGCGCGACTGGTGCTGTTGCGACGCCAGGGAGCACGCTGACGCCATGACCCCCAAGATCGCCATCCACGGCCTCGATTTCTACTACGGCGCGAACCACGCGCTGAAATCGATCACGCTCGACTTCCCCGAACGCCAGGTGAGCGCGCTCATCGGCCCCTCGGGCTGCGGCAAATCGACCCTGCTGCGCTGCCTCAACCGCATGTACGACCTCTATCCCGGCCAGCACGCAACGGGCGAGGTGATGATGGACGGGATGAATGTCATCGGCCCGGGCGTTGACGTCGATCTGTTGCGCTCGCGTGTCGGCATGGTGTTCCAGAAGCCGACCCCGTTCCCGATGTCGATCCGCGAGAACATCGCCTTCGGCGTGCGGCTGCACGAGCGGCCCTCGCGCGCGGAGATGGAGGAGCGCGTGGAGTGGTCGCTCACGCGGGCGGCCCTCTGGGACGAGGTGAAGGACCGGCTGCACACGCCGGCGACGGGGCTTTCGGGCGGGCAGCAACAGCGGCTGTGCATCGCGCGCACGATCGCCGTGCGGCCGGAAGTGATCCTGTTCGACGAGCCGACGAGCGCGCTCGACCCGATCTCGACCCTCAAGGTCGAGGAGCTGATCGACGAGCTCAAGCGCGACTTCACCATCGCCATGGTGACGCACAACATGCAGCAGGCAGCGCGCGTCGCCGACCAGGTCGCATTTTTCTATCTCGGCGAGATGGTCGAAGTGGCGAGCGCCACGACGATGTTCACCGCGCCGCGCGAGAAGCGCACGCAGGACTACATCACCGGCCGATTCGGCTGAGGAGGTTGGATGTCGGACAATACCCAGCACATCGTCAAGAGCTACGAGCAGGAGCTGAAGCGCCTCGCGGCGCTGATCACCGAGATGGGCGGCCTGGTGGAGAGCGAGGTGAACCTCGCCACGCAGGCCGTGCTCGAGGGCGACGCCGAGCTCGCGACGCGCGTGGTCGAGAGCGATGCCAAGGTGGACGCGATGGAGCGCGACATCGAGGCCTTCGTCATCCGCCTTCTGGCCCTGCGCCAGCCGGTGGCGGGCGATCTGCGCCAGATCGTCGCTGCGCTGAAGATGACGGGCGATCTGGAACGGATCGGCGATTATGCCGCCAACGTCGCGAAGCGCAGCAAGGTGCTGGGCCAGTACACGCTGCCGTTCAGCCTCGCGGGGCTCGGGCACATGTCGCGCCTGGTGCAGGAGAACCTCAAGGCGATCGTCGATGCGATCGGCGAGGCGGACGCGGAGAAGGCGCTGCGCGTCTGGCGCTCCGATGAGGCGATCGACGGCTTCTACAACGCCATCTTCCGCGAGCTCATCACCTACATGATGGAAGATCCACGCAACATCACGCCCTGCACGCACCTGCTGTTCATCGCCAAGAACCTGGAGCGGATCGGCGACCATGCGACCAACATCGCCGAGACCGTCCACTACGCGGTCACGGGAACGCCGCTCGCCGAGGCGCGGCCGAAGGCCGATACCTCGCCCTACGCGGTGGTGCGGCCGAGCACGGGAGAGGCCGAATGACGCGCGCGGCGACGATGGACAGCGCCCGTGGCGGGCAGGCCGAGCGCGGCGGGGCGCGCCCCGTCGTCCTCGTCGTCGAGGACGAGGCGGCGCTGGCGACGATGCTGCGCTACAACCTCGAGAAGCAGGGCTACCACGTCGAGGAGGCCGTCGACGGGCAGGAGGCGCTGACCCGCATCGCCGAGGCACCGCCCGACCTGGTGCTGCTCGACTGGATGCTGCCGACCGTCTCCGGGCTCGAGGTGTGCCGCCAGATCCGCCGCCGGCCGGCAACGCGCGACCTGCCGGTGATCATGGTGACGGCGCGCGCCGAGGACCAGGACGCGGTGCGCGGGCTGAACACCGGCGCCGACGACTACATCACCAAGCCGTTCAACATCGAGGCGCTGCTGGCGCGCGTGCGCGCGCTGCTGCGCCGCGCCAGCTCGATGCCGGCCAAGGGCAAGCTGGTGTTCCACGACATCACCATGGACCTCGCCGCTCATCGTGTCTGGCGCAACGAGCGGCCGCTGCATCTAGGCCCGACCGAGTTCCGGCTGCTCGAGTTCCTGATGCAGCATCCGCGGCGCGTTTTCTCGCGCGAGGAACTGCTCGACGCCGTGTGGGGCAAGGACATCCATGTCGAGCCGCGCACGGTGGATGTGCATATCCGCCGGCTGCGCAAATCCATCAACGGCGAAGGCGAGCTCGACGTCGTGCGCACGGTGCGCGCGGCGGGCTATGCGCTCGACACCGAGGTCGTCTAGGCCGGCGCGGGGTTGCGCGCGCGCGGGTTCCGCCGCAGCGTGGCACCAGCTTGCCCCCGGACCCCTTGCCCATGCCCGCCAACGATTTCCGCGTCGCCATCCTCCCGGTCACGCCGCTGCAGCAGAACTGCCTGCTGCTGTGGGTCGAGGCGACCCGGCAGGCCGTCGTCGTCGATCCCGGCGGGGATGCCCCGGCGATCATGCACGGCATCGATCAGCTCGGGCTCAGCGTCGAGGCGCTGTGGCTGACGCACGGCCATCTCGACCATGCCGGCGGCGCGAAGGCGTTGCGGGCGGCCCTGCGCGAGCGCCAGGGCACGGATTTGCCGCTGCTCGGCCCGGATCCTCGTGACCGGTTCCTGCTCGAGCATATCGAGGAGGCCGCGCAGCGGTTCGGGCTTTCGGGGATGGAGAATGTGCTGCCCGACCGCTGGCTCGCGGAGGGTGAGAAGCTGGCGCTTGGGCCGCTCGTGTTCGACGTGCTGCATTGTCCGGGGCACACGCCCGGCCATGTCGTGTTCGTCGAGAAGGCGCGGCGCTTCGCCATCGTGGGAGACGTGCTGTTCCGCGGCTCAGTCGGACGCACCGACTTTCCCTACGGCGACCACGCGGCGCTGATCGCGGCGATCCGCGACAAGCTGCTGCCCCTCGGCGACGACATCGCCTTCCTGTGCGGGCATGGCGAAGGCTCGACCTTCGGGATCGAACGGCGCAGCAATCCGTTCCTGCAGGATGACGCGCATGCGCCCTGACGCCCCGAACGCGCCGGCGGCGCCAACGGCGCTTGAAATTATCGCTTTCAAGCGTCGCAGGCAGGGCGCTTTTATGCTGCGGCGCGCACAGGGTGAGGCTATCGTTTCGCGATGGATTTTGCGGGCAATCTCGAACGGCTGATGGCGGCGCGCGGGCTGTCGCGCCGGCAACTCGCGCAACGGCTCGGCATCACGCAGCAGGCGGTCGGGCAGTGGTTCCGCGCCGTGGAGCCGACCTTCCCCGCGCATCGCATCCAGGACATCTGCGCGATCCTCGGGGTGACGCCCAACGAGCTGCTGGGCGACGGGCCTGGCGTGCGCGAGACGCAGGAGGGCTTCGATGACGCCGCCGTCGCCGCACGCCTGCGCGCGGAAGACGACGAATTCGCCGAGGTTTCCGATGCCGTCCTGCGGATGCTGCGCGAGGCGGGCATGCCCACGGACCAGCGCACGATCGCCATCGTGGCGCAGCGCGTGTGGCGCGACGTGCGCGCGCTGGGCCGGCAGACCCCGTTCACCGAGCGCCTTGAGCTGACGCTTTCGGAACGGCGCTCGGCGATCGAACGCAAATGGCGCGAGGCCATCCGCGACTGAGCAATTCTCGCGGCCGACGGCCGTGCCGAGACCGAAGCCGGGTCCGGCATGCCGGGCGCACGAAGCCCGGGCGAGCCGAGCGGGGCCTACGTTGCGCTGTTAAAGATTCAGTTTCATTTTCCTTGCCGGATAATGAAAGATGCGCTTTGTCACTCCCATCAACGGGGGGCAACAATGCCGTCGATCTTTGCCGCCGACCGCGCGCGGATCGTGCCGTGGCGGAGCACCGACCATGACGGCCGCCACGGCTCCCCGCCACCCCATGACGGCACGACGTGGCCGCTTGCGCGCAGCTGTCGGGAACGGAGGTCCGTGCCATGACATGCTTGGCCGCCATGCTTGCCTATCTGCGCGACAGCGAGGCTGCGCCCGAGCGCCGCCGCCAGTTCGAGGCCGCCGTTGCGATGGCGACGCGCCTCGAGCGCGAACTGGCCGAGGCGACGCGCGCCCTCGACGCGCTGCACGCCGAAGCCGAGGAGGAAGCGGCCCTCGCCGAGCGGGAAGCCGCGCGGGAGCGCGGCGAGGACGACGCCCGGGAAGCGGCGATCGTGGGTGCACTGGCCGGCGGCACAGTGATCCGCTTTCCCCGCGGGCGGGCGGGCCGCTACACCCCGGCCCCAGGCGCTGGACGGGGCGTCGCCTGACGCCGGCAGCCTCCGCGATCGGAGAGCCCCCTGGCCGGCGTGATCAGTGCACGAGGTCGCGGGTCATGGCCTCGATCCCGGCGAGGGTCAGCGGATACATCCGCCCCGCCATCAGCTCGTGGATGAGGCCGACCGAGCCGTCCTCGCGCCAGGAGGCGCGCGGGCGCGGGTTGAGCCAGGCGGCACGACGGAAATGGCCGGTCAATCGCTGCAGCCAGACCGCGCCGGCCTCCGCGTTCCAATGCTCGACGCTGCCGCCGGCATGGGTGATCTCGTAAGGACTCATCGTCGCGTCGCCGACCACGATCAGCTTGTAGTCCGGCCCATAGGTGCGCAGCACCTGGTCGGTGGCGCGCATGGTCTCGGCGCGCCGCCGGTTCGTGCTCCAGAGCCGCTCGTAGGGGCAGTTGTGGAAATAGAAGGAAACGAGGTGCTTGAACTCGGCGCGCGCGGCGGAAAACAGCTCCTCGCTCGCGCGCACGTGTTCGTCCATCGACCCGCCGATGTCGAGCAGCAGCAGGACCTTCACCGCGTTGCGCCGCTCGGGCACCAGGCGCAGCTCGAGCGAGCCTGCGTTGCGCGCGGTGTCGCGGATCGTGCCGGGGAGATCGAGCTCCGTGGCAGCACCCTCGCGGGCGAACCGGCGCAGGCGGCGCAGAGCGAGTTTGAGGCTGCGAATACCTAGTTCCACATCCGAATCGAGATCGCGGAACTCGCGCCGGTCCCACACCTTGACGGCCCGGCGCAGGCGCGACCGGTCCTGGCCGATGCGGACGCCCTCGGGGTTCGCGCCGTAGGCGCCGAAGGGCGAGGTTCCCGCCGTGCCGATCCACTTGCTGCCGCCCTGGTGGCGCCCCTGCTGCTCGGCGAGACGCTGGTGCAGGGTTTCCAGCAGCTTGTCGAAGCCGCCCAGGGTCTCGATCTTGGCCAGCTCTTCCGGGCCGAGAAGCTTTTCGGCAAGCCTTCTGAGCCATGCCTCGGGAAGCTCGCGCCGATCGTCCCCGCCCGGCGCCTGATCGGCCGGCTGCAGCCCTTTGAACGCTTCGGCAAAGGCACGGTCGAAACGGTCGAGGTGGCGCTCATCCTTGGCCAGCGTCGCACGCGCGAGGTGGTAGAAATCCTCGACGTCGTAGCCGGCAACGCCTGCGCGCATCGCCTGCATGAGGGTGAGATATTCGGTGATCGAGACCGGGAGCCCCTCGCGGCGCAGGGCCTCGATAAAGGGGGCGAACATCAGGCGTTGCGGCGGTTGAGGAAGGCGAGGCGCTCGAAGAGGTGCACATCCTGCTCGTTCTTCAGCAGGGCGCCGTAGAGCGGCGGGATCGCGGCCTGGCCGTCGCCCGCGCGCAGCGCCTCGGCCGGCATGTCCTCCGCCATCAGCAGCTTGAGCCAGTCCAGCAGCTCGGAGGTCGCGGGCTTCTTCTTCAATCCGGAGACCTCGCGCAGGCGGAAGAAGACCTCCAGCGCCTCGCGCGCGAGGTCGGCGCGCAGGTTCGGGTAATGGGCATCGACGATACGCTGCATCGTCGCGCGATCGGGGAAGCGGATGTAGTGGAAGAAGCAGCGGCGCAGGAAGGCGTCCGGCAGCTCCTTCTCGTTGTTGGAGGTGATGATGACGACGGGACGGTGCGTTGCCGTAACGCTCTCGCCGGTCTCGTAGACGTGGAAGGTCATGCGGTCGAGCTCGAGCAGCAGGTCGTTGGGGAACTCGATGTCGGCCTTGTCGATCTCGTCGATCAGCACGACGACGGGCTGGGGCGAAGCGAAGGCCTGCCAGAGCTTGCCGGGCATGATGTAGTTGGCGATGTCGTGCACGCGCGCATCGCCAAGCTGGCCGTCGCGCAGACGCGAGACGGCGTCGTATTCGTAGAGACCCTGCTGGGCGCGCGTCGTCGACTTGATGTGCCACTCGATCAGCGGGCGGCCGAGGCTCGCGGCGACCTCGTGGGCGAGGACCGTCTTGCCGGTGCCCGGCTCACCCTTGACGAGGAGCGGACGCTCGAGCGTGACGGCGGCGTTGACCGCGACCTCGAGGTCGCGTGCGGCGATGTAGCGTGCGGTGCTGCGGAAGGACACGGCGATCTCCGGTTGGCGCGCGAGTGTCGGCGGGGCGCGACGGGCAGGCAAGTCTCACACCGCGAGCAGGCCATCGGCCTTGATCTCATCGAGGACAAAGAAGGTTCGGACCTGGCGCACGCCGGGCAGCGCGATCAGCCTTTCGGCGTGCAGGCGGTTGTAGCCCTCGATGTCGCGGACACGGATCTTGAGGAAATAATCGACGTCGCCGGCGACCAGATGGCATTCGAGGACCGGCGCGAGGGCGCGGACCGCGGACTCGAAGGCAGCAAAGCTCTCGCGCGTGGAACGGTCGAGCACGACGCCGACGAGCACCACGGTCCCCTGCCCGACTGCTTCCGGCGCGATATGGGCGCGGATGGCGCGGATGATGCCGCGTTCGAACAGGCGGCGCGTGCGGGCGAGGCAGGCGGATTCGGAGAGATGGGCGCGGGCCGCGAGGTCCTTGTTGGACAGCCGGCCGTCGGTCTGCAGCGCGCGCAGGATGCGGCGATCGGCGGCGTCCAGCTCCGGTAGCGAATTTTCTGCGGTTTGATTTTTCGACATCGGTGAAAGATGCGCTGGATTAGTGATTTATGCCAGGAAAACGCTGCTTCATTGACGATCTTCCGCAGCTCATGCGCAGGCCGCGGCGCTATCCTGCGCTCCGCCAACAACCCGGACATCTGCCATGGACCTGTCGCGCTTTCCCCGCATCAAGCTCGCCTTCTTCCCCTCCCCCATCCACCGGCTCGACCGGATGAGCGATGCGCTGGGCATCGAGCTCTGGGCGAAACGCGACGACATCGCCTCCGGCCTCGCCTTCGGCGGCAACAAGATCCGCAAGCTGGAATTCCTCGCCGCCGACGCCCTGGCGCAGGGCTGCGACACGCTGGTCTCGATCGGCAACATCCAGAGCAACCATACGCGCCAGGTCGCTGCCGTGGCGGCGAAGCTCGGCATGAAGTGCCGCCTGGTGCAGGAGGAATGGACCCAGTGGCCGGACCCGACCTACGACAAGGTCGGCAACATCCTGCTCTCGCGGATCATGGGCGCGGAGACGATCCTCGAGGGCGAGGGCTATTCCACCGCGGAGAAGGAGACTTGGCAGCACGCGCTCGACGCGGTGCGGCGGGAAGGCGGCAAGCCCTACGCGATCCCCGCCGGCGCCTCCGACCATCCGCTGGGAGGGCTCGGCTACGCGGCCTTCGCCGAGGAGGTCGCGGCGCAGGAGCGCGAGCTCGGCATGTTCTTCGACACCGTGGTGACGGCAACCTGCACCGGCTCGACCCAGGCGGGCATGGTCGTCGGGTTCGCGGGCCAGAGCCGCAGGCGCCGGCTGATCGGCGTGGACACCGCCGCCAATGCGGAGATGACCCGCCACGCCGTCACCAAGATCGCGCACCAGACCGCCGCGGCGGTCGGGCTGAACACGGCGATCCGCGACGAGGACATCGTGATCGATCCGCGCTTCTGCGGCCCGGATTACGGACTGCCCGACGAGCCGACCATCGCCGCGATCCGTATGGCGGCGACGCACGAGGGGATGCTCACGGACCCGGTCTATGAGGGCAAGAGCATGGCGGGCGTGATCGCGATGGCCAGGGCGGGCGAGTTCGAGAAGGGGGCGAAGGTGCTCTACGTGCATCTCGGCGGGGCGCCGGCACTGAATGCTTATCATAGCGCCTTCGCCGCCTGAGGCGCCCGGCGCGGCGGCCAGTTGCCGCCGCGCCAACGCGCCGGGGGCTGGCTCATCCCGCCTAACCGACTGATTTGACGGAAAAAGAGGCCGGATGGTGGGCGCGACAGGGATTGAACCTGTGACCCCCACCGTGTCAAGGTGGTGCTCTCCCGCTGAGCTACGCGCCCATCCGACGCGCGCTTCGTAATCGCCGCGAAGAAGCGACGCAAGGGCGGCGCGGGGAGCGGGCCACCGGGTAGGGCTCTTTCGATGCTGATCCATTCGCTCTCCGCCGTGCTTTCGGCATTTCTGGCTTCGCTGGTCGAGGTCGTCGAGGCGTTCACGATCGTGCTGGCCGTCGGGGTGACGCATGGATGGCGGCCGGCGCTGACGGGCACCGCGGCGGGGCTTGTGGTGCTGGCGGCGCTGGTCGCCGTGGTCGGGCCGCTGGTCGGCGCGGTGCCGCTGAGCGCGCTTCAGGGCGTGGTCGGCCTGCTGCTGTTGCTGTTCGGCATGCGCTGGCTGCGCAAGGCGGTGCTGCGCGCGGCCGGACGCATCCCGCTCCACGACGAGGAGGCGGCGTTCGCCCACGAGCGCCGGCTGCTGACCGGGCGCCCGGCCCTCGCGGCGGGCACCGCGGCGTTCCAGGCGGTCGTGCTCGAGGGGGTGGAGGTGGTCTTCATCGTCGTCGCCGTGGGGGCCGGACGCGGGCTCCTCGGGGCGGCGAGCCTGGGCGCGGCGGCAGCGGCGGCGCTGGTCCTCGCCGCCGGCATGGTGCTGCACAAACCGCTGTCGCTGGTGCCGGAAAACACCCTGAAGTTCATCGTCGGCGTGATGCTCTCGGCGTTCGGCACGTTCTGGCTGGGCGAGGCGGTGGGCGCCGCCTGGCCGGGGACCGACTTCGCCCTGCTGCCGATGGCGCTCGGCTTCCTGCTCGCGGCCATCGTCGGGGTGCGGGTCGCGGAGCTGCGGGAATGAAGGTCCTGCGCGCGGTCTGGGCCGAGGTGCTGGGCCTGTTCGTCGATGACGGGTCGCTCGCGGCGGCGATCCTCGTGTTGGTCGGGCTGGTCGCGACGCTGCGCGGCCGCGGCCTGATCGGCCCGGCGGTGGGCGGCGGGCTGCTGTTCGGCGGGCTGGTCGTCATCCTGCTGGAGAATATCCGGCGCAGTACGCGGCGCTGACACAGCCGCCCGCAGGCACCGGCGCGAGCGCGCGCCCGGGCCTGGATGCGCATGACGGCGCGTTGCGCTCGCTGATGCGTGCCGCTTCAATAGGACGGCATGGACCTGGCCGAATCGCAACCGAGCGCCGTGCACGTCACGCGCCCCACCGGGCCGGCCGTGCCGCTGGTGTTCGCCTCGCCGCATTCCGGCCGCGCCTACCCGGCGTCGTTCGTGGCCGCGGCGCGGCTGGACCCGCTGCAGCTGCGCCTGAGCGAGGATTGCTATGTCGACGAGTTGTTCGCGGCGGCGGCGGAGCATGGCGCGACCATGGTCGCCGCGACCTTTCCCCGCGCCTTCTGCGACGCCAACCGCGAACCCTGGGAGCTCGACCCCGGCATGTTCGAGGATGCCTTGCCGGACTGGGTCAACACCGCGAGCGTCCGAGTCGGCGCGGGGCTCGGGACGATCGCGCGGGTGGTCGCGGGCGGTGAGCCGATCTATCGCTCCAAGCTCACCTTCGCGGAGGCCCAGGCACGGATCGCCGCCACCTGGCAGCCGTTTCATGCCGCGCTGGCAACGGCCATTACCGAAGCCACGCAGCGCTTCGGCGCGTGCCTGCTGGTCGACTGCCACTCCATGCCGCAGGCCAGCATGGCACCGTCGCGACGGACGGACGCGGTGCTGGGGGACGCGCACGGGACCACCTGCTCCCCGGTGCTGCTGCGCCGGCTGGAGGAAGCACTCGCGGCGGAGGGGCTGTCGGTGCGGCGCAATGATCCCTATGCCGGCGGCTACATCACGCGCCACTACGGGCGGCCGCGCGACGGCGTCCATGCCCTGCAGCTCGAGGTCAACCGCGCGCTCTACATGAACGAGGCGACGCTCGAGCGCAGTTTCGGCTTCGATGCGCTGCGTGGCGGTCTGTCGCGGCTCGTGGCGCATCTCGCCCGCCATGTGACGGTGGATCTCGGCGTCGCGCGGGACTAGACGAAAATAAAAAAAAGGCGGTGCCCAAAGGCACCGCCAAGTTTAGGGAGGAAACGTCCAAGAAGCAGGAAAACGGCATAAAACCGTCTTGCTGCGCTGCACCATATAAGTGGCTAACCCGCGGCATGCAAGCGAAATTTTGCAGCGCAGCATCGCGTTTTCACCAGATCAGCGGCGGCGATGGCGCCGCGCCGGGCAAAGCGGGCGGCACCACGCCGAAGGTTACGTTTTGCCGCCTGGGCGAATCCGGACTCACGGCCCCTTAACTTCCGCGCTATAAGCGGACGCATGCGCCGGCACTCAATTGCGGGTATCGTCTTGTTTTTTGTATTGACGGTGCTGGCCCGGCCGGGCTTCGCCGGCAGCCCGCTGCTGCAGCCGCCGGTCTTTCGTTCGAGTTTCGCCGCCCGCCATTCGGGCCAGCCGCTCCATGCGCCCGCGACGAATAATTTCGGCCGCTGGGCGGTCCCCGCGCTGGCAGCCGGGCCTGCCCTGGGTCCGGGGCCGGCGGACCCGGGCCAGGCATGCCGACAGGCCATCGCCGCCGCAGAGCGGGCGAACGGCGTGCCGACCAGCCTCATGGAGGCGATCGGGCGGGTCGAGAGCGGGCGGCCCAACGGCCACGGCGGCATCGATCCCTGGCCCTGGAGCATCAACGTCGAGGGCACCAGCCACGTCTATCCGACCGAGGCGCGGGCGATCGCCGCGGCGCTGCGCTACGAGGCGCAGGGCATCCGCTCGATCGACTTCGGCTGCATGCAGGTGAACCTGCTGCACCACCCGCACGCCTTCGCCAGCCTCGCACTGGCGTTCGATCCGGCGGCCAACGCGGCGTATGCTGGTAGGTTCCTTGCCTCGCTGCACGCGGCCACCGGCTCCTGGGCCGCGGCGACCGCCGATTACCATTCGCAGACGCCGGCGCTCGGCGCGCCTTACGCGCGCGAGGTCATGGCCGTATGGCCGGCGGAACTCGGCCACGCCCCGCCGCCGGGCATGGCGACGCTGCCGCCCCAGCTGGCGTTTGCCGCAGCGGCCAGCACGCCCACGCCGGCCGCGGGCAGTGCGTTCAGCCAGAACATGTGGTCGCGCAACATGTGGACGGCGCCACCGAAGATGCCGATCGGCAGCGGCATCCTGCTGCGCGGGCCGCCGCCGGCGGTGATCCGGCTGCCAGCCGGCAGCATCGGCAAGACGCTGGCCGCCTATCGCGCCGCACCGGTGCAGCTGGCGCGGCGGCTCGCACTCGCCCAACGCTGACCCGCAGGACGAGGCCGGCGCGCCGCCTTGCAAGCCCCGCCGCTTGGCCCTAGGCCAGCGTCATGGCGGAGGTTTCGGAGGCGCTCGCGCCGCCGGGTGAGGGCGGGGACGAGGGCTGGCACGGTTGGGCTTCGCACGCCGGGGTGCTGGCGTTCGGCGCACTCGTCGCGTGGCTGTCAGCGGCGATGCCCGCGCGGATGCCGTTCTTCATGCCATGGGATTTCTCCTGGCCCGAATACCTCGCGACCGCGCTCACGCTGCTGTGGTACGGCCGCGGGCTGGCACGGCTGGCGCCGGCGGAGCGGCCCTCGCTCCTGCGGCGCGCCGCCTTCCTCGCCGGGCTCGCCGCCATCTACGCCGTGCTGCAGACGCATTTCGACTACATGGCGCAGCACATGTTCTTCCTCAACCGCACGCAGCATGTGGTGATGCACCATGTCGGCCCGTTCCTGATCGCGCTCGGCGCGCCGGGCGCCGCACTGCGCCGGGGGATGCCGCGATGGGCGCGGCGGGTTGCCGCAAGCGGCCCGGTGCATGACCTCGTTGCGATTGTGCAGCAGCCGGTGCTGGCGCCCATCCTGTTCGTCGGCCTGTTCTATTTCTGGCTGATCCCCGCGGTGCATTTCCGGGCCATGCTCGATCCGCGCCTCTACGCGGTGATGAACTGGAGCATGGTGCTCGACGGTGTCGCGTTCTGGGCGCTGGTGCTCGACCCGCGGCCGAAGCCGCCGGCGCGCATCGGCTATGGCGCACGGGTGGCGCTCTCGGCGGGGGTGATGTTCCCGCAGATCGCGCTCGGTGCTGTCATCGCCTTTGCCGGGCACGACCTCTATCCCTTCTATAATCTCTGCGGGCGCCTCTATCCCTCGATCACCGCGATCTCGGACCAGCATTTCGGCGGCCTCGTGATGTGGATTCCGCCTTCGATGATGAGCGTCGCGGGGGTGCTCGTCGTCATCAACGCGCTACGCGTGCACGAGAGCACGCTGGAGGAAACGACCGATGCAGCAGCTGCCCTTGCCGAACGCTCGCGTGCCTGGACCGGTGGCTAGGATCGCGGGCCGGCTGGCCCTGGTACTGGCGGCCCTGGCAACGGTGGCGGCCGGCGCGCCGGCGGGGGTCGTCGTGCAGCGACCGTGGCTGCGTAGCATCATCCCCTCACGGCCCGCGGCGGGGTATTTCACACTTCGTAACAACAGCGGCACGGCGCTGCGCCTGGTCGGCGCGAGCTCGCCCGGCTGCGCCACCCTGATGCTGCACCGAAGCATGAACATGGGCGGACAGGAGACGATGGTGATGGTTCCATCGATCGCGCTGCCGGCGCATGGTGCGGTGGTGTTCGCGCCCGGCGGCTATCACCTCATGTGCATGCAGCCGGCGGCGACGGTGAAGCCGGGCGGCGCGGTTCCGGTGACGTTGCGATTTAGCAACGGTGATACCCTGACGACGACCTTCCCCGTCCGTAACGCCACCGGACGCTAGGAGCCGACCCGATCCGCCATCGGGTCGGGGTGCGTGCCGGGCAAAACACAGGATCGAAAGCGCGGCGCGCGCTCAGAGGGTGCGCAGCAACTGCCCGACCAGGCCGGTCGGATGGCCCTGCCCGACAAGGCGGCGCAGGTCGGCCGCGGTGCCGGCCAGATCGGGATGGGCGGCGGCGAGCGACGGGATGAGCAGCCGCGCGGCACCGTGGGCGTCGAAGACGTAGATCGCGGAACTGTGCGTGACCTCGTACTTCGCGGGATCGGGCGAAGGGCGGACCGAATAGACCAGGCGAAAGCGGCGTGCCAGCGCGACGAGCTGGTCGGGCGTGCCGCGCAGGCCCACCATATGCGGACCGAAATTGGCCAAGTATGTGCGCAGCACCGGGAGGGTGTCGCGGCCGGGATCGACGGTGACGAACAGGAAGCGGATCCGGTCGGCATCCTTGCCCAGCCGCTTGAACACGGCAGCGACGTTGGCCAGCGTGGTAGGGCAGACATCGGGGCAGAACGTGTAGCCGAGATAGAGCATGACGATGTCGCCGCGGTAGGTCGCCGCGGTGACCTCGCGTCCGTCGCTCACGCGCTGCATCGAAAAAGCCAGGCTGGGCGAGGTGCCGGTGACGTCGATCCCGTGCCATGGCCGCTTGCCGCCGCAGCCCGTGAGCAGCAGCGGTGTGGCCAGGGTCGCGCGCAGCAGCGCGCGGCGATCAGAAACCGGGGATGACACGGTAGGCTTCGTAGGCGTGGAAGGCGATCACCAGGGCCACGACGATCGCGAACATGCCAAGGCTTACCAGGGCGAGCAGCAGACCGAAGAGGCGGTTTCTCGCCTGGCGGCGGGACGCCTGCCGCGTCCCGGCCGTGTGTTGTGGCGCCCCCTCGGCCGGCGCCGGTTGTCTCATCGCCACGTCGTCCACGCGGCCAGCATAGGAGTGGCGGCGGCGCTGTGGCTTGCGTGCGGCTTAAACATCGTCAATCGCCGGGCTCAGGCCGCGAACTCGGCGCGGATGACGGCGCTGTGCTCGCCGATCGCGGGAACCGGGCCCAGCGCGCGCGGGCCGTCCCGCCAGACGACGGGTGGGGCGACCAGGTCGACCGTCCCGGCCTCGGTCTCGACCGGCTGGCGGCGGAGCGCAGGATGGCGGGCGAAATCCGCGACCTCGTTGACGAAACCGTAGGCCGTGTTGGCGGCGCGCAGCCGGGCGGCGGCCTCGGCGCGGGTGAGCCTGGCGAAGGCGGCGGCGACGTGGGCGTCGACCATGGCGCGGTTGGCGACGCGCGCGACGTTGGTGGCGAAGGCCGGCTGCTTCGGCAAATCCGGCTCTTCCAGGAATTTGGTGCAGAAATCGGCCCATTCCCGCTCGTTCTGGATCGAGATCAGCACCAGGCCCTCGCGGGTCGCGAAGGCGCCGTAGGGGCAGACGGAAGGATGGGCGAGGCCCATGCGCGGCGGCGCCCTGCCGGTGCCTTCCCAGTAGAGCAGCGGCACCGTCATCCAGTCCGCCATGCCGTCGAACAGCGAGACGGCGAGGCCCCTGCCCTTGCCCGTGCGCCCGCGCGCGATCAGCGCCTCGAGCACGCCGGCATGCGCCGCCATGCCGCAGGCGATATCGCAGGCGGAGACGCCGACGCGCCCCGGTCCCGCGGGATGGCCGGTGATGCTGGCAAGGCCCGATTCCGCCTGCACCAGCAGGTCGTAGGCCTTCATGCCGGCGTAGTCGCCGGCGTCGCCGTAGCCGGAAATGTCGACGGTCACCAGCTTCTCGTGACGTTCGCGTAACATCGCCGAGCCGAAGCCGGCGCGCTCCGCAGCCCCCGGGGCGAGGTTCTGGATGAAGACGTCCGCACGCGCGAGGATGCGGTGCAGCAGGGCCGCGTCGTCGGCGTTTTTGAGGTCGCAGACGAGGCTCTGCTTGCCCCGGTTGAGCCACACGAAATAGGTGGCGAGCCCCTTGGCCGCCCGGTCGTAGCCGCGGGCGAAATCGCCCTCCGCGCGCTCGATCTTGATCACGCGCGCGCCGGCGTCGGCCAGCCGCGAGGAGCAGTAAGGGGCCGCCACGGCCTGTTCGAGGGAGAGCACCAGCAGGCCTTCGAGCGGTCGGTCCAACGCGGGTTGGTCCAACGCGGGTCGGTCCAACGCGGGCATCTCAGTAGCTGCGTGGCAGGCCGAGGACGTGCTCGGCGATGTAGGAGAGGACGAGGTTGGTGCTGATCGGCGCCACCTGGTAGAGGCGTGCCTCGCGGAATTTCCGCTCCACGTCGTATTCCTCGGCGAAGCCGAAGCCGCCATGCGTCTGCACGCAGGCCTCGGCGGCGGCCCAGGCGGCGTCGGCGGCGAGCATCTTGGCCATGTTCGCCTCCTCCCCGCAATTCATCCCGGCCTCGAAACGTCGCAGCCCCTCGTGCAGCAGCAGCTCGGCGGCACGGGCCTGCGCATAGGCGCGGGCGATGGGAAAGGCGACGCCCTGGTTCTGGCCGATCGGCCGCCCGAACACGACCCGGCTCTTCGCGTAGTCGGTCGATTTGCGGGTGAACCATTTGGCATCGCCGATCGATTCAGAGGCGATGAGCAGGCGCTCGGCGTTCATGCCGTCGAGGATGATGCGAAAGCCGCTGCCCTCCGCGCCGACCAGGTTCTCCGCGGGCACTTCGAGATTGTCGAAGAACACCTCGCAGGAATTGTGGTTCATCATGGTGCGGATCGGGCGGATCGTCAGCCCCCTGGCCGCGCGCATGTCGACGATGAAGGTGGAGAGCCCCTCGGTGCGGCGCGCAACCTGGTCGCGCGGCGTGGTGCGGGCAAGCAGCAGCATCAGGTCCGAGTGCTCGGCGCGGCTGGTCCAGATCTTCTGGCCGTTCACGATGTAGCGATCGCCGTCGCGGCGGGCGGTGGTGCGCAGGCTGGTCGTGTCGGTACCGGAACTGGGCTCGGTCACGCCGAAAGCCTGCAGGCGCAGCGTGCCCGCGGCGATCGCCGGCAGGTAGCGCTGCTTCTGCTCGGGCGAGCCGTGCCGCAGGATGGCGCCCATGATGTACATCTGCGCGTGGCAGGCCGCCCCGTTGGCGCCCTCGGCATGGATGGTCTCGAGGATGGCGGAGGCGGCGGAAAGCGGCAGGCCGGCGCCGCCGTATTCCTCGGGGATCAGCGCGGCGAGGTAGCCGGATTCGGTCAGCGCCTGCACGAAGGCCGTGGGGTAGCCGCGCTCGGCGTCGAGCCGGCGCCAATAGTCCCCGGGGAAGCGGGCGCAGAGCTTGGCGACCTCGGCGCGGATTTCCGGATGCGAGAGGGATTCCTGCGAGGCGTGGTCCATGCGGGGCTCCGTGGCGGGCTCAACTGGCGTTGGGGATAGGTCGGAGGCGACCATGCGGCAAGCGGGCATGGACGCGGCCTTGATGTGCGTGCAGCATGGCTCGCGGGAGGGACGCAACGTGACGGCATGGCAGAACGACGTCTTCGACGCGCTGAAAGAGGCCGGCGTGCAGCAGATCGGCTACGTGCCGGATGCGGGGCATGCGATCGCGATCCGCCGTGCCGAGGCCGATCCGTCGATCCGCGCCGTGGTGCTGACCACCGAGGAGGAGGGCGTGGCCCTCGCGGCCGGCGCCTGGCTCGGCGGGCAGCGCGCGGCGCTGCTGATGCAGTCCTCGGGCGTGGGCAACACGATCAACATGCTGAGCCTCGCCGGCAACCTGCGCATGCCCTTCCTCACCCTGGTGACGATGCGCGGCGAGTGGGGGGAGTTCAACCCGTGGCAGGTGCCGATGGGCACGGCGACGCAGGCGGTGCTCGGGGCGATGGGCGTGCTGGTGCGGCGGGCGGACCATCCGGCGGAGGCGGGGCTGGTGGTGCGGGCGGCGGCGGATCTCGCGTTCGGAAGCTCGGTCGCGGTCGCGGTGCTGCTGTCGCAGCGGCTGATCGGCGCCAAGGTGTTCGTGCAGAAGCCGCATGAGCGGGTCGAGGGCGGCTGGCGCGAGGCCGGGCGATGAGCCTCGATCGGCGCGCCGTGATGGCGGAACTGGTGCGCGATGCCGGCGATCTGCTGGTGGTCGCGGGGCTGGGCTCGGCGACCTATGATCTGGGCGCGGCAGGCGACCGGGCGGAGAATCTCTACCTCTGGGGCGCGATGGGCGGGGCGGCGATGATCGGGCTCGGCCTGGCGCTGGCGCAGCCGTCGCGGCGGGTGCTGGTGGTGACGGGCGACGGCGAGGCGCTGATGGGGATGGGCGCGCTGGCCACCATCGCGGCGACGGGCGCGACCAACCTCGCCATGGCGGTGCTCGACAACCGGCGCTTTGGCGAGACCGGTGGCCAGACCAGCCATACCGGGCTTGGCACCGATCTCTGCGCCGTCGCGGCGGGTTGCGGCTGGCCGGCCACGGCGCGGGCGCGCACCATGGCGGAGGTGGCGGCGCTGCGCCCGCGGCTGCGCGAGGAGGCTTTGTTCGCCGTCGTCGAGATCTCGCCCGAGGAGGTGGAGCGCTTCCTGCCGCAGCGCGACGGAGCGTGGATCGCACGGCGCTTCAGGGCAGCACTCGGGATCGCGCCGGAATAGGTCCAGGCCCGACTAATTCCAGTCGGCCGGCAGCAACCGGCGCAGGGCGGGAAGGCGTTCCTCGCAATGGTGGTTGCCGGAGGCGATGCAGGCTTCGAGCATCTCGGCGGCGACCAGTTCGCGCGTCACCCACACGCCGGCGACAATGAGCAGCAGCAGCACAGCGACCGCCGCGAGGCCCGCGGTCCGGCGGTCCGCGCTGGTCTGGACGTCGTCCGTCGTCACGATCCGAAAGGCCATCCGGCGTCTCCGCGACGGGACTTCATAGCAGGCTTACCCGTTGCTGTCTGCCGCCAGAGCGGCACCCGCCGGCGCCGGCCGCGGCGCATGGCTTGGCATGGCAGCCCGCCCTAAAATCGCGCTGGCCGGGCCACGGCGTTTCGATGAAATTGATAGGATGTGGGCACGGCGCCCGGAGGGATGGCAGGAATGGCACGAGTCTCGACGGCTGCGCTGGCGCTGAGCTGCCTGCTCGCCTCCCCCATCGCCGCCCTGGCGCAGGGCGTGGTGCCGGTCACCGCGACGACGGTCACGCAGGGGAAGCTGGCGATCGAGCTCTCCAACATCGGCACCGTCCAGGCCTGGCAATCCGTGGTGGTGCGCACCCGCGTCAACGGCACGCTGGAGCGCGTGTTCTTCAAGGAAGGCCAGGAAGTGCAGCCCGGCGACAAGCTCGCCGAGATCGATCCGCGCCCCTACCAGGCGGCCCTCGACGCGGCGACGGCCAAGAAGGCGCAGGACGAGGCGGTGCTGGCGAACGCGATCCGCGACCTCGCCCGCTACGCCTCGCTCGCCAAGCGCGACTTCGCCTCCCGCCAGCAGCTCGACACGCAACAGGCGCTGGTGGCGCAGACCCGCGCCGCGATCGAGGGCGATGACGCGGCCGTCGCCGCCGCGCGGATCAACCTCGGCTACACCATGATCACGGCACCGATCCCCGGGCGCGTCGGGCTGCGCATCGTCGATCCGGGCAACGTGGTGCAGACGACGGATGCCAACGGCATCGTCACCATCGCCCAGGACCACCCGATCGCCGTGGTCTTCGCGCTGCCGCAGCAGGACATTCCGGCGATCCATGCGGCCATGGCCCGCAGCGCCGCCGCCGGGACGCGCGCCGAGGTCGATGCCTATGCCAGCGACGACCGGACCCTGCTGGCGCGCGGCGGCCTGATGACGATGGACAACGCGATCGATCCCGCGACCGGCACGATCCGCCTCAAGGCCGAGTTCGCCAACAGCGACAATGCGCTGACGCCCGGGCAGTTCGTCCAGGCGCGGCTCGTCGTGCGCACCGAGCCGGCGGCGCTGAGCGTGCCCTCGGCGGCGGTGGAGCGCGGCGTGGACGGACTGTTCGTGTTCCGCGTCGCCGCCAACGACACGGCGCAGGTCGTCAAGGTCCGCGTCGGGCAGGACAACGGGCAGGTGGCGCAGATCCTCTCGGGCCTGGCCAAGGGCGACCGCGTCGTGGTGAACGGGCAGTCGCGGCTGACCGCGGGCACCCGTGTCTCGGTGGTCATGGCGAAGGCGGGGAGCTGACCCGGCGATGAGCATCTCGACACCGTTCATCCGCCGCCCGATCGGCACCTCGTTGATCATGGCGGCGATCGTGCTCGTGGGCATCGCCGCCTATCCGCTGCTACCGGTTGCACCGCTGCCGCGCGTCGATTTCCCGACCATCAACGTCTACGCCAATTTCCCCGGCGCCAGTCCCGAGACGATGGCGGCGACGGTGGCCCAGCCGCTGGAGACGCAGCTCGCGCAGATCCCGGGGGTGGCGCAGATGACGTCGGTCTCGGTGCTGGGGCAGACCGAGGTCACAGTGCAGTTCGACCTCAACCGCAACATCGACGGCGCGGCGGTCGACGTGCAGTCGGCGATCAACGCCGCCAGCGGCCAGCTGCCCAAGGCACTGCCGAGTCCGCCGCGCTACTACAAGGTCAACCCCTCCGACAGCCCGATCATGATCCTCGCGGTGCAGTCCGACGTGCTGCCGCTGATCCAGGTCGACGACTATGCCGAGAACATCCTCGCGCAGCAGCTCTCGCAGATCCCCGGCGTCGCGCAGATGTTCGTCGGCGGGCAGCAGAAGCGCGCGGTGCGCATCCAGGTCGATCCGGCCAAGCTCGCGGCGATGGGTCTCACGCTCGAGGACGTGCGCGCCGGACTGGTGAGCAACACGACCGACAGCCCCAAGGGCACGCTCGACGGCGCCGTGCGGACCTTCACCATCTACGCCAACGACCAGCTCACCAAGGCGTCGCAATACCAGAACCTGGTGATCGCCTATCGCAACGGCTCACCCGTGCGGGTGAAGGACATCGGCCGCGCGGTGGACGCGGCGGAGAACACCCACCTCGCCGCCTATCAGAACGGGCATCGCGGCGTGATCCTCGTGATCTTCAAGCAGCCGGGCGCGAACATCCTCGACACGGTGGACGCGATCAAGGCGAGGCTGCCGCGGCTGGTCGCGGCGATTCCGCCGAGCGTGCACGTCACCACCCTGCTCGACCGCACACAGACCATCCGCGCCTCGGTCGCGGACGTGCAGTTCACGCTGCTGCTCTCCGTGTCCCTCGTGGTCATGGTGATCTTCCTGTTCCTGCGCAACATCTGGGCCACCATCATCCCCGCGGTGACGCTGCCGGTGGCGCTGGTCGGCACCTTCGCGGTGATGTACCTGGCTAATTTCAGCATCGACAACATCTCGCTGATGGCGCTCACGATCGCCGTCGGCTTCGTCATCGACGACGCGATCGTGATGCTGGAGAACATCTACCGCCACATCGAGGACGGGATGAGTCCGTTCGAGGCGGCGATCAAGGGCGCGGGCGAGATCGGCTTCACCATCGTTTCGATCTCCGCTTCGCTGATCGCGGTGTTCATCCCGCTGCTGCTGATGGGCGGCATCGTCGGGCGGCTGTTCCGCGAGTTCTCGATCACGGTCTCGATCGCGGTTGTCGTCTCGGCCATGGTATCGCTGACGCTGACGCCGATGATGTGCTCGCGCTTCCTCGCCCCCGAGCGCGGCCAGCACGGGCTGCTCTACCGGGTGATCGAGCGTTTCTTCACCGCCATGCTGGAGTTCTACCGGCGCACGCTCGCGATCGCGCTGCGCTTCCGGCAAGTCACGCTTTTGGTGTTCTTCGTCACGCTCGCCCTGACCGCCTATCTCTACGTCGTGATTCCCAAGGGGTTCTTCCCCGAGCAGGATAACGGGCTGATCATCGGCGTCTCGGAGGGGGCGCAGGACGTCTCCTTCAAGCAGATGCAGAAGCTGACGCTCGAGCTCGGGCGCGTCATCATGAGCGATCCGGACGTCGCCAACTACTCGACGACCATCGGCGCCGGCGTCGGCGGGCAGACCGAGAATGACGGCCGCTTCTTCATCGGGCTCAAGCCGTTCAGCCAGCGGCACGCGACGGCGCAGCAGATCATCGCGCGGCTGCGGCCCAAGCTCGCCAAGGTGGTGGGCGCGCAGCTGTTCCTCAATGCGGCGCAGGACATCCGCGTCGGCGGACGGCTGGCCAAGACCGAATACCAGTACACGCTCCAGGATG
Source organism: Rhodospirillales bacterium (assembly GCA_028869995.1). Classification (GTDB taxonomy): domain Bacteria; phylum Pseudomonadota; class Alphaproteobacteria; order Acetobacterales; family Acetobacteraceae; genus JAJXXT01. The sequence continues at coordinate 1,474 of JAGWQN010000089.1, read as the reverse complement.
CCAACGCGCACGAGCTCTACGCCTGGGCGCCGAAGGTGCTGGCGCGGCTGCGCCAGCTGCCGCAGCTGCGCGACGTCGCCAGCGACCAGCAGACCGGCGGCACCACCCTCGACCTGACCATCAACCGCGACGCCGCGGCGCGCTACGGCGTCAGCCCGATCGAGATCGACAACACGCTCTACGACGCGTTCGGGCAGAACCAGATCACCCAGTACTTCACGCAGGTGAACTCCTACCATCTCATCCTCGAGGTGCTGCCGAGCCTGCAGAACACGCCCTCGACGCTGTCGCATCTCTATCTGCACGGCACCAACGGGCAGCTGGTCCCGCTCTCGGCGGTGGTGACGGAGAACCGCACCGGCACCGCACCGCTCTCGATCAGCCACCAGAGCCAGTTTCCGGCGGTGACGATCTCCTTCAACCTCGCCGCCAACGCCGCTCTCGGCCAGGCGGTGGCGGCGGTGCAGAAGGCGATGCTCGACATGCAGGCGCCGATCACGCTGCAGGGCAGCTTCCAGGGCACGGCGCAGGCGTTCCAGTCGTCACTCGCGACCCAGCCCTACCTGATCGCCGCCGCGCTGATCGCCGTCTACGTCATCCTCGGCATCCTCTACGAGAGCTACATCCTGCCGCTCACCATTCTCTCGACGCTGCCCTCCGCGGGCGTGGGCGCGCTGCTCATGCTGATGCTGGTGCATACGGATCTTTCCGTGATCGCACTGATCGGCGTGATCCTGCTGATCGGCATCGTCAAGAAGAACGGCATCATGATGGTGGATTTCGCCGTCACCGCGGAGCGGCGCGACGGCCTGACGCCGCAGGAGGCGATCTTCCAGGCCTGCCAGCTGCGCTTCCGGCCGATCATGATGACGACGATGGCCGCGATCTTCTCCGGCCTGCCGCTGATGCTCAACCAGGGCGCCGGCTCGGAGCTGCGCCGCCCGCTCGGCTACGCCATGGTCGGCGGGCTGATCCTGAGCCAGATGCTCACGCTCTACACGACGCCGGTGATCTATCTCTACCTGGAACGATTCCAGCGCTGGCTGGCGCCGCGGCGGAGCCGCCGGCTGCCGACACTCGCGGGCAAGATGAGCGACGAGATCGAGGTCGCCGACTGAAGCGCCGGCGCCGCGGCTTTCGCTAATGCGCCATCGCGCTGGCCTCGCTGCGCGTCGCGCCGACGCGCGCGGCGAGCGAGGCGGCCATGAAGTCGTCGAGATCGCCGTCGAGCACCGCCTGCGGGTTGCCCTTCTCGACGTTGGTGCGCAGGTCCTTCACCAGCTGATAGGGCGAGAGCACGTAGCTGCGGATCTGGTGGCCCCAGCCGATATCGGTCTTGGCCGCCTCGACGGCGTTGGCCGCGGCCTCGCGCTTCTGCAGTTCCTGCTCGTAGAGGCGCGCACGCAGCATCTCCATCGCGGTCGCGCGGTTGCGGTGCTGGCTGCGATCGGTCTGGCAGGCGACGACGATGCCG
>JAGWQN010000088.1 GCA_028869995.1 Rhodospirillales bacterium | reverse complement strand
GGCCACTTCCTCGCCCTGCGCGTGCGCGGCTGGGGCAATGTCGGCGCCGTGCTCTCCAACTCGACGACGCTGCCGCCGACGATGAACATCGTCAAGAACATCATCGGCGTCTACCGCACGCCGATCGTCGACGTGGCGGTGAAGTGCGTGTTCACCAACACCACCCCGGTCGGCGCCTATCGCGGCGCGGGCCGCCCCGAGGGCAACTATTACATGGAGCGCCTGGTCGACACGGCCGCGCGCGAAATGGGCATCGACCGTGTCGAGCTGCGCCGGCGCAATCACATCGCCGCCGATATGATCCCCTACAAGGCGCCGTCGACGATGGAGTACGACAGCGGCGACTTCCCCGCGATCCTCGAGGAAGCGCTCGCCGCCGCCGACTACGACGGATTCGCCCGTCGCCGCGCCGAAAGCCGGGCGCGCGGCAAGCTGCGCGGCATCGGCATCGGCCATTACCTGGAAGTGACCGCGCCTGCCAGCAACGAGATGGGCGGGGTCCGCTTCGAGGCCGACGGCACGGTGACGATCGTCACCGGCACGCTCGACTACGGCCAGGGCCACGCAACACCGTTCGCCCAGGTTCTCGTGGACGCGCTCGGCGTGCCGTTCGAGAAGATCAACCTGCTCCAGGGCGACAGCGACCAGCTGCTGGCCGGCGGCGGCACCGGTGGCTCACGCTCGATCATGAACAGCGGCGGTGCGATCCTCGCCGCCAGCGCCGAGGTGATCGAGAAGGGCCGCAAGGCCGCGGCCCACCTGCTCGAGGCCTCGGCCGCGGACATCGAGTTCGATCGTGGCCGGTTCACGATCGCCGGCACCGACCGCGGCATCGACATCATGGACCTCGCGGCGCGGCTGCGCGTCGAGACGAATCTGCCCGACGAGGTGCCGGCGAGCCTTGATGTCGGCCTCGTCTTCCCGGGCGCGCCGAGCGCCTTCCCGAATGGTTGCCATGTCTGCGAGATCGAAGTCGATCCCGACACCGGCGTCGCGGACGTCGTGCGCTACCACATGGTCAACGATTTCGGCGTGTTGGTGAACCTGCTGATGGTGGAGGGCCAGGCGCATGGCGGCGTGGTGCAGGGCATCGGCCAGGCCCTGGGCGAACGCGTCGTGTTCGACGAGGACGGACAGGTCCTCACCGGCTCCTACATGGACTATGCCCTGCCGCGCGCCGACCAGATCCCGGCGCTCAATTTCCGCAGCCATCCCGTCCCCGCCCGCACCAACGGCCTCGGCGCCAAAGGCTGCGGCGAGGCGGGTTGCGCCGGCTCGCTGCCGGCGGTGATGAACGCGCTCGTCGATGCGCTGTCGGAACGGGGCATCAGCCACATCAACATGCCGGCGACACCCGAGGCCATCTGGTCGGTGTTGCACGCGGGGAGCGCCAACCCGGCGGGCTGAAGGCCGCGACGTCGCCGCGGCGTCGCGCCGGCCGGGGCTCAGCTGCGCAGCACCAGCCCCTCGACGTGCAGCCCGGCATCGACATGCACGACCTCGCCGGTCACCGCCGCCATCGCGCCGCTGGCCAGGGCGAGTGCCGTCCGCCCCACCTCGTCGGCCTCGATCCGCCGATGCAGTGGCGCAGCCGCGGCGCTCGCCTCCAGCAGGGCATCGAAATGGTCGAGCCCGGAGGCCGCCCGCGTCATCACCGGCCCCGCCGAGATCGCGTTCACCCGGATCCGCCGCGGCCCGAGTTCATGGGCCAGATAGCGCACCGAAGCCTCGAGCGCCGCCTTCACCGGCCCCATGACGTTGTAGTGATCGACCACCCGTTCGGCACCGAGGAAGGAGAGCGTCATCACGCTGCCGCCCTGGTCCATCAGCGGCTCGGCCAGATGCGCCATGCGGATCAGCGAATGACAGGATATCGTCATCGCTTCGCCGAAGCCGTCCGCGGAGCAATCCGTGAGCCGCCCCTGCAGATCCTCCTTGCGCATCCAGGCGATGGCATGAAACACGATGTCGAGCCGCCCCCAGCGCGCGCGGATCGCCTCGAACACGGCCTCGAGCGAGCCCGGCGCCCGCACGTCGCAGGCCATCGCGACAGGCGCTTCGAGCTGCGTCGCCAGCGGCTCGACATAGGGCCGCGCCTTTTCGTTGAGCCAGGTGACAGCTAGGTCCGCGCCCGCGGCACGGAAATGCCGCGCGGCACTCCACGCCAGGCTGTGCTCATTGGCGATGCCGACCACGAGCGCCTTGCGCCCCGACAGGTCGAGATTTTCCATCTGCCCCTCCATTCCGGCCGCGAGCGTTCCCGCCGCGCCGCCCAGGCGGGCAACAGCGCCCGCACCAAACCCCGCCAACCGACATAGATCCGGCCGGCGCCGGTGACCATGGCCGGCTGCGCCCGGTCCGGCGGCGGCGGAGGCGGGACGGTCAGCGCGCCGGCGCGCCCGCGCCGCGGCATGCCTCGAGCGCGCGCCGAACCTCCGCCGGTTGCAGCGCCCCGATCTCCCAGATCAGCACCAGGCGCGTCGCCGCCCCGCCGCCCGGCGCCGTCCCGCTCGCGGGCGCCAGCGTCGCCCGCCGCCCGACCATCTGGAAGAGCAGCGTCTGCTCACGGTCGTCGAGCGCGAGCATGCCCTTGGCCCGCACCAGTCGCGGCGCCAGCGCCTGCATCGTCGCCTGGAAGCGCGGCAGCGACAGTTTCCCTCCGCTCCAGGACAGGCTCTCGAAGCGCGCCGCCACCGGCCCGGCGCGGCGGGGTGCGGCTCCCGGCGCATGCATCGCGACGCCGAACAGCAGTCCCAGCTCGTCCTCGCCGAGCCCCCGCCCGCGCACGCCCATCGCCCCCAGTGCCGCCTCCGCCGCGGCTGCCTCCGCCGGCGCGAGCAGGTCGCGCTTCGCCAGCCACAGGAAGTCCGCCGCCTGGAGCTGCGAGCGCAACAGCGGGTCATCCGCCCGCTCGCCCGCCGCCAGCGCCGCCGCGTCGGCCACGCCGACCACCGATTCGAGCGGCGTTTCGTGCCACACCACGGGGTCGAGCAGCGAGGCGAGGATCGGCCCCGGCTCAGCCACGCCGCTCGTTTCGATGACGATCCCCTCCGGCACCGGATCGCGGCGCAGCAGCAGCGACAATGTCCGCAGCAAGTCACCCTGCAGGGCGCAACAGATGCATCCGTTGGCCAGCCCGACGATCCCCGCCGCCGCCCCGGCGACGAGCTCGGCGTCGATGTTCACCGCGCCGAAATCGTTCACCACCGCCGCGATGCGCATCGACCCCTGCGCCAGCAGCCGGTTGATGAAGCTGGTCTTGCCGGCACCGAGGAACCCGGTGACCAGCACGACGGGAATGCCCACGCCGGCCCTAGGGCGCGCGCGGGCGCCGCACCGGCCGGCCCGGCCGCGCGTCGCGCACGAGCTCGCCCGCCTCGACCACCGCCTCGCCATGCACCAGCACATGGCGCATGCCCACCGCCGCCTGGTTCATGGCCCGGAAGGTCGCGCGGTCCTCGAGCCGCTCCCAGTCGAACACGACGATATCGGCATCGCAGCCGGCCTGCAGCCGGCCCTTCGCGCGCATCACCGGCGTGCTCTCGCCGAGGATCTGCGCCGGGATCAGCGTGCATTTCGCCAGCCCGTCGAGGAGGCTCATCGCGCGCCGCTCGCGCACCCAGCGGGCGAGAAAGCGGGTGAACGTACCGGACGAGCGGGGATGCGAGCTCATCCCCTCCGGCAGCGGCCAGGCATCGCCCTCATAGACACTGCCGTCCGGCTGCGTCCACGGCATCGCGTCCGAGGCGATGGCGCCACCCGGAAACAGCACCGAGGCGTCGAGGATCTCGCGGTGGCGCTGGTTGGCGTCGGTGTCGAGGAAGTGCCACAGCACGATCGCCCCCGGGTCCTGCGCCTGCGCGCGCAGAACGTCCTCGTGCTTCTCGAAACGCCGCCCGGTGTCCAGCACCTCGAGCGCGCTCCAGTCCCGCCCGCCGCGGCGCGCGAATTCCGGGTCGCGAAAAAACGCGGCGCTCATCAGCGTCGAGCCGGTGCCGTAGGGATAGGCCTCGGTGGTGACACGCAGGCCCTGCCGCTGCGCCGTCGCCACCAGGCGCGCGGCCAGCTCGGCGTCCATCATCGACGTCGAGTTGAAATGGCAGATGTGCATGTGCGCGCCGGTCGTCCCGGCATAGCCCACCAGCCGCGTATAGGCCTCGATCGAGCTTTCCGGGTCCTCGTTGGCCATGAACGCCACATGCGTATAGGTCGGCACCCCCAGCTCGGCCGCCAGCTCGCAGACCGCCGTCATCTCCTTGACACCGGAGCCGGGCGCATAAGCGTTCAGCACGCCGATGCCGATGCCGCCCTCCGCGAGGCCGGCGCGCAGCATCGCCACCATCGCCGCGACCTCCTCGTCGCTCGCGACCGCATCCGCCCAGCGCCGGTCGGCGGCGTGCTTGGCCATGAACGAGAGCCCGTTCTCCGGGGCGACCCGGTTCATCACCGCGATCCGCGCCGTGATCCAGTTCACCGCGCAACCGTAATTCAGGGTGCGGCCACGCCGTGCCTGCTCGGCATACCAGCCATCCACCGGCAGCGCCCCCGCCTCCAGCTCGAGCGTGGTCGTCACACCATCGAAGGCCTGCATCCGGTCCGCCGGCAGCGACTGCCCATGCGCGTGCAGGTCGATGAAGCCCGGTGCCACCACCAGGCCGCGCGCGTCGATCGTCCGCGCGGCCGGGCCGAGGCCGTGGCCCACCGCGGCGATCCGCCCCTGCGCCACCGCCACGTCGCACACCTCGTCGCGGCGCGACCCGGGATCGATGACCCGTCCGCCTTGGATCAGAAGCTCGTGCATCGGCGCCGTCCTCGTTGTTGGAACCAGCCGAGCACGCCTGCCTGCGCCTGCCAACCCCGCCCGGCGCGCCGCTCCCATGGGCGGCGCGCGGGCCGCCCCCTGAGCGGCGGGGCGCCTGCTACATCTGCACGATCGAGGACATGGAGAAGGTCTGCCCGGCCGGGTTCTCGCCGATCCGGATCATGGTGTCGCTGACATACCGATACGGCGGCACTGGCAGGTTGTAGGGTGCCGGAACACCCTTCCAGACGCGGCCGGCGAGATCGTACTTCGAGCCATGGCAGGGGCAGAAATAGCCGCTCGGCCAGTCCGGCACCGGCGTCGTCGCGCTCGGCTTCGGAAAGTAGCCCGGCAGGCAGCCGAGATGGGTGCAGACGCCGACCAGCACCAGCAGGTCCGGCTTCGCCGACCGGTGCCAGTTCTCCGCATAGGGGGGCTGCTGCAGCACCTTGGAGTTCGGGTCGCTCAGCAGCTTCACGATCTTGGGGTCCTGCAGGCTGGCCACCGCCGCCTTGGTGCGCTTGACGATCAGCATCGGCTTGCCCCGCCACAGCACCACGATCTGCTGTCCCTCGGCGATCGGCTTGAGGTCGATGTCGATCGGCGCGCCGGCGGCCAGGGTGGCCTTGTCGGGATTCATCGAGTCGATGAAGGTCCACGCCACCGCGCCGGTGCCCACGGCGGCCATGCCCGCCGAAACCATCTTCAGGAAGTCACGCCGCGGCGGCTCTTTGACTGCTGCGGCACCCGTTGCGTTCATCGTCCCTACTCCTCCGCCTTGGCGCCTGCGCGCCGTCCGCTGGTGCCCTCGGCCGGGCGATCGGATCGGCGCGCCGCCCGTGCCACGTGGGCACCCCGAGCTGTTCCTTTAGTGACTTCCCAGCCGGGCGCAATGGCCGAAGCGCGCCTCGGTGGCACGATCCCCGCCAACCCCGCCCGATGCCACCGCCACGCCCCTTGCCCGGCTGCCGCCGCCGCGCCAAGACTCGCACCATGAGCAGCACCGAAACCGCCCTCGCCCATTTCGAGTCCCATCTCGACGACGCCATGACCCGGTGGATGGACTGGCTGCGCATCCCCTCCATTTCCGCCCAGCCCGCCCATGCCGCCGACTGCCGCCGCGCCGCCGAATACGCCCGCGCCGAGCTCGCCGCCATGGGCTTCGCCGCCGAGCTGCGCGAGACCGCGGGCCATCCGGTCGTCCTGGCCACGCATGACGGCCCGGGAAGCGGCCCGCGTCTGCTCTACTACGGGCACTACGACGTGCAGCCGGCCGACCCGCTGGAGCTGTGGACCTCGCCGCCCTTCGAGCCGAGCATCGTCGAAGGCCGGAACGGCAAGCGGGTCGTGGCCCGCGGCGCGGTGGACGACAAGGGTCAGGTGAGCATGTGGCTCGCCGCCCTGCGCGCCTGGCACGACACCACCGGCAGCATGCCCTGCCCGATCACGGTGCTGATCGAGGGCGAGGAGGAAGTGGGCTCGCTCAACCTCGCGCCCTTCGTCGCCGCCCACCGGCGCGACCTCGCGGCGGACATCGTCGTCGTGTCGGATACGGGGATGTGGGGCATCGACACCCCCGCGCTCACCACCTCGCTGCGCGGCCTCTGCTACGTCGAGGTCAAGCTCACCGCCGCCAATCGCGACCTGCATTCCGGCGTCTATGGCGGCGAGGCGCTGAACCCGATCAACGCGCTGACCGCCGCGCTCGGCCGGCTGCGCGACGGCAAGGGGCGCATCCTCGTCCCCGGCTTCTACGACAACATCCGCGACATCTCGCCGCGCAAGGCAAACCAATGGGCCTCGCTCGGCTTCGACGAGCGCGCCTTCCTCGGCGACATCGGCCTGTCCATCCCCGTCGGCGAACAGGACCGCACGCCGCTCGAACGCCTCTGGGCACGCCCCACCTGCGACATCAACGGCATCTGGGGCGGCTACATGGGGCCCGGCAGCAAGACCGTGATTCCGTCGGAGGCCTTCGCGAAGCTCTCCTTCCGCCTCGTCCCTGGGCAGGACCCGGCTCAGGTCGTCGAGAATTTCAAGGCGTTCATGCACGCCAACGTCCCGGCCGATGCCCAGCTCGCCTTCACCGTGTTCGGCCTCGGCGAGGGAATCGAGATCCCGACCGACTCGCGGTTCCTTGCCGCGGCGGAAAGGGCCCTCACCGCGGAATACGGACGCAACCCGGTGCTGATCGGCTCGGGCGGATCGATCCCGGTCGTCGAGACCTTCAAGAAGGAGCTCGGCCTCGACTCGGTGCTGATGGGCTTCGGCCTCGACGACGATCAGGTGCACTCGCCGAACGAGAAGTTCGACCTGCGCTGCTTCCGCCAGGGCGCACGCTCGCATATCCGCCTGCTCGGCGAGCTCGCGGCCGGCTGAGCCGGGCAGGCTCACCAGGCCGAAGGTTGCTCTAGGTGTGGATGCTCAACAGGTTGTCCTTGGAGAGGCCGAGTCGGCTGATGGGTGTTTGTAGTTTGATGCCGCCGTGTGGGCGATGCCAGTTGTATTGATGCAGCCAGGATTGCAGCTCGGCGGCACGGTGATCGGAGGTTGGGTAGGGCTTTGCGTAGGCCCACTCGCGTAGGGCTGTCTGGATGAAGCGTT
>JAGWQN010000087.1 GCA_028869995.1 Rhodospirillales bacterium | reverse complement strand
TTCCGCCGCAGCATAGCGCGGGCGCGGCGCGGCTGGAAGGAACCGGCGCCCCTCGCCTATCCTGCCCCCGCCCTCGCGACGCGCGGGAGGGCGCCACAGGGGAGCACAACGACATGACCGGGGCGACGCAGCCGCAATGGGCCTGGATGAACGGCGCCTTCATCCCCTACGACCAGTGCCGGCTGCATGTGCGCACCCAGGCCGTTGCGCTTGCCGCATCGGTGTTCGAGGGCGTGCGCGCCTACTGGAACCCGGGCGAGCAGCAGCTCTACAGCTTCGCGCTCGACCGCCACATCGCGCGGCTGCGGGAGTCGATGAAGATCGTGCGCATGCGTACCGAGATCCCCGCGGATTTCGGAGCGATCTGCAACGAGTTACTGAGGCGGAACGGTTTCCACGAGGACGTGCACTACATGCCCACCGCCTATCTCGGCGTGCCGGAGGGCAACGTGGCGATGGGCCCGACGACCGAGGAGGGCCTGTTCATCACCGCCGTCGCCCGCCCGCCCGGAAAGGCGCTCGACGCCGGCAAGCAGGTCTGCGTGAGTTCGTGGCGCCGCATCGCCGACGAGAGCGTGCCGCCGCGCGTCAAGGCCGCCGGCAACTACCAGAACGGGCGGCTGGCGCTGCACCAGGCCTGGGCGGACGGCTACGACGACGCGATCCTGCTCAACACCGGCGGCACCGTGGCGGAGGCCGCGGGCTCCTGCCTGATGATGGTGCGCGGCGGCGAGGTCTGCACGCCGCCGGTCACCGCCGGCATCCTCGAGAGCATCACCCGCTCCGTGCTGATCCGCCTGTTCGAGGAAAAGCTCGGCCGGCGCGTGGCGGAGCGCGAGATCGACCGCACCGAGCTTTACGTCGCCGACGAGGTCTTTCTCTGCGGCAGCGGGCAGGAGGTGGTGCCGGTGGTCTCCGTCGATCGCCTGCCGGTGGGCGCGGGCCGCAAGGGGCCGGTCACCGCCGCCATCCAGGAGGCGTATTTCCGCGTCGCGCGCGGCCAGGACAATTCGCACCCCGAATGGCGCTCGCCGGTCTATCCGCCTGGGTGAGACACACCGGCTGATGTGCGCCTCGGGCACAAATGTCTGTTCACGGGAAACGCGGCCGCCCGTTCGCTTCCGGAGTTGCATGCTGAATACCGGTCATTCGGTGACGGCCGAAGCTACGCGAAAAGCCGCGTGCCACTTTGGATTCCCGAGGACCACCGCGCGCATGCCTACCGCAGTAACGTCCTTTGAACCAGTATTTTAGCCTGACACACACCAGCGATCAGGCCAAAGTCAGGGGCAGGTCCAAAGCCCCCAATGAACTGGCAATACCTCTGACCACTCAAGGTGGGGCGACCAATGCTAGCGTCTCGGCGCAGATGCCGAAGCGGATCGACCTCATGCAGCGCATAATGGCGCACATGCTGGACCAACAGTGGGTCATGACCCGGTTGCACAACGGTAAGTGGCCATGGTGCGGCTGGCGCATTGTTGGTTGGGTCCGCAGCAGATGGTTAGGCGTTCGCCTCGTTCAAAGAGAACGGGTTGATCCCTGGCGCCGTGCCGCCGCCGTCTGAAGCAGAAAGAGAAGCCACCTACGTAGCGTTCGATGCTCTATCGTCGGTCCATGATGGGAGGCTCTGGATTGGGCGACTGGGCTTTCTTGCTGCTGATGATAATCCGTAAGCGCTCGGCTGTGGCCCTTGCACCGATCCCTTGACGATCATGCCGTCTATTCGGCGCGCGTGCACCAGGGCATGAGTTCGTCGATGCGGGACTGGCGCCAGCCGTTCACCAGGCGGGTCAGTGTTTCGGCGAGATAGCGCTGCGGATCGACGGCGTTGAGCTTGCAGGTCTCCACCAGCGACGCGACGATCGCCCAGTTCTCTGCGCCGTCGTCGCTGCCCGCGAACAGTGAGTTCTTTCTGCTCAATGCGACCGGGCGCATGCTCCGCTCGACGCCGTTGGTGTCCAACTCGATGCGGCCATCGTCCAGGAACCGGACCATCCCAGTGGCGTAGCGCGTAGCCGATCGCCTCGGCGGTCGGGCCACGCATGAACAGCCTGGTGTGCTGCTCCTGGAACCACGTGCGCAGATCAGCGACCAGGGGAGCGCTGCGGGCCCGGCGATGGGCGAGGCGCTCGGACTTCACGCCATCGTGCAGGCGGCGCAGCGCAGCGGCAGGGCGGCGCGGTAGCGCCACAGGCTACGTGTGCCGGTGTCGATCTGCGCGCGCGTGATGCCGGGCAGATCGGTCAGCAGCAGCGGCGCGCGACCCGGCCCGCATCAGCGAGGAACGTCAATCGGGAAGGTGACGCCACTGCGCGGGTCGGGATAGGCAACGTCCATCTGGTTTCCTTGCGTCAATGGACCGGCTCGATACGGGTGGTGGCCACCAGATCTCCCTCCACCCCAGCACGGGTCAGGTGCACGACATGATATTCTCCGCGCCGCCACGCCGCGAACTGATTGCGGTAGAAACGGCTGCCGGGCACGCCGGAATTGCCGATGTTCTGCACCGCGCGGAACGCATCGGGTCCCGCGAAATCCACCACGATCCGGTATTCCGCCCCCGAGGTCGCGCGATGCGGCGGCAGCTCGCCGCCGGTGTTGCGCAAGGTGTGCGAGCCGCCATCGACGGAAGCGGGCCCGATGTCGAACGCATCCGCCACCAGCGGCGACGAGATCGGGTGGCGCCAATGAGCGATATGCACCCGCTCCCAGGCCCAACCGGCCGGATCGGCGCCGAGCCGACTAGCCAGCGTGGCAAGGCTGTCAGCCGCCACCGCCGCGATCTGCGCGTTGAGATCGTTGCCGAAATAATCCGGAAAATCGCCTTCGAGCACGCTGACGCACAGCCCGGTCTGCTGCACGGTGAGGTCGAGCAGATGCGCCGGCAGATGCACGGACTGCACCTTGCGGTTCCACAGCGCCATGAAGGTCTCAAACAGCGTCGGCGCCGCGCTGTCGAGCGTGTAGCGGAAATCCCAGCGGTGCAGCAGGCCTGCGAAGCTTCTGGCAGTGTCGTCCTGCAGGCCCATCAGCGCGTCCAGAATCCGCGGCACCATCCGCTCCGCACGGGTGTTCTTGAGGTCGTTCTGCAAGGCGATGGTGGCGGGCACGTCAAGCTTGCCGGAGCCCCTGAACACCTGATCCAGCCGCACGCCGCGATGGCCCTGCGAATAGGCGCCATAGATCGGCCAGGGATAGTTCGGCGGCACGATGCGCTGGTTGGCGCTGGCCACGGTGCCGGACGGCGGATCGGCACGATGCGGGAGGCTCTCGAACGGGATGGTGCCGCTCCATTGGTCGAGCGGCTCGCCCGCGTCGCGCACGCCGGGCACGATGCGGCCACGGATGGGGATGCGGCCGGCCATCTGGTAGCCGATATGGCCGCTGCGATCGGCATAGACCCAGTTGAACACGGCGACCGACCAGTCGCGCAGCACCGCGCGGAACGCCGCCCAGTTCTTCGCCCGGCTCAGGCCGATGATGGCGCGCAGATCGTCGAGATGCTCGTGCCCTACCCAACGCAGCGACATCGGCGCATCGCCCTCCGGTGCGATCGAAGGCACCAGCGCATTGACGATCGGCCCGCGCCGCGTGGACCTGATATCGACACTGCGATCGGCACCACCGCGCACCTTGACCATCACGGTGCGCACCTCAAACGGCAGGCTCGTTTCGCCCTCAATATAGTGTGTGGGATCGGCGGGATCGACTCGCTCGCGATACAGGTCGCGCGTCGAGGCCATGTTGTTGGTGAGGCACCAGGCGGAGCTGCCGTTGCAGCCGTACCAGAGCCCCGGCACACCCGGCACGCCGCAGCCGGCGGCGTGGTCGTCGGGACCGTGCAGACCGAATTCATACCAGCTCGACGGCACCCAGAACGGCTGGTGCGGGTCGCCGGCCAGCACCGGATGGCCGGTGGCGCTGCGTTGCGGCGCGATGGCCCAGTTGTTCGAGCCGGTGGCATCGTCCGAGCCCGCGTGCAGATCCGGCAGCACCAGATTGTCCGAGGCCTCCGGGGTGAGAAACGCCGCGCGCAGCTCCTCCGGCAGCAGGCGCGCCGCCTCGGCCGCGATCAGCCGGTCGATGCGCCCGTTCAACGACCACCAGAACCCGCGGGCGATGGCCACCACGCAGGCGGCGGTGAAGGGTTCGGGCCGATAGTCGAGGATCTGGAACTCGATCGGCAGATCGTCTCCCATCGCCGCGATGCCGCGGTTGATCCCGGCGGTGAAGGCGTCCACCAGCGCGCTGGTGTCGGGATCGATCAGCGCCACCTCGCGCGCGGCGATCAGGTCGATGCCGACGGTGCGGTGGGCGATGTCGGCTGCGACATACTCCGCCCCCAGAATCTCCGCCTGCCGCCCCAGGGCGCGGCGGCGCAGCCGGTCCATCTGCCACAGCCGGTCCTGCGCCATGGCCAGGCCGAGGCCGAAATAGACATCCGGCGTATGGTCGGCAAAGACATGCGGCACACCGGCGCCGTCGCGCAGGATCTCCACCCGGCCGTGAACGGCGGCGTGAAGCGTGACATCGCCGAGCGCCGCCTTGCGCGCCAGCCAGGCGTCACGCGCCGCTGCGAAGTCCTCGGCCCCGAGGCCGAGCGCGTCCAGGCTGCGCGTGCCGCGCAACACCGCGAGAAGATCGCTGTCATCCACCATCTTGCCGTCCTCCGGGAAACCGGCAGGATGGCATCGAATCACCGGATTGAGGATGCCGAAATTGGCACGAATCGCGCTGCTGGGCTTTTCCGTCGAATGCAACCGTTTTGCGCCCGTGACCGTCGAGCGTGATTTCGCCGGTCGTACCCTGTTCCGCGGCGCGGCGCTGCTCGCCGAAGCTCGCGCCGCGGCGCCGCGCATGTTGGCCGAGCTGCCCGGCTTCGTGGCCGACATGGACGCAGCCGGCCCCTGGACCCCGGTGCCGCTCACCCTGGCGATGACCGCCCCCGGCGGGCCGGTGGACCACGCCTTCTTCCAAGGCCTGATGGAGGAATGGGAGGCCGGGCTGGCGGTGCCGCTCGACGCCGTCTATTGCGTGCTGCACGGCGCCGCTCTTACCACCGAGGATGATGACCCCGAAGGCACCATGCTCACCATGGTCCGCCGCGTCGTGGGACCGCGGGTGAAGATCGTCGCCAGCTACGATCTGCACGGCAACATCTCAGACGCCGATGTCACCACCATCGACGGATTCGTCGCCTATCGCACCAATCCGCATATGGATATGCGCCGCACCGGCGTCGAATCGGCCCAGCTGCTGCGTCGCCTGCTATCCGGCACGCCGTCGCATCTGGCCAGGACACGCCTGCCGATCGTGCCGCCGACAGTGACGATGCTGACCGGCGCTGATGCGCCGAACCGGCCATACGGCGAACTGATCGATCTTGGCCAGAAGCGGATGCACGAGGCGCCTTACACGGGGCGCATTCTCAACGTGTCGATGATGGGCGGCTTCGCCTTCGCCGACACGCAATACAACGGCCTGACCGCCGTGGTGACGGCCACCGACGCCGAGGCGGCCCAGGCGCTCGCCCAGGAACTGGCCGAAGCCGGCTGGGCACGTCGTGCACGGTTCCACCCTCAGCTGACCTCGCTGGAGGAAGCCACAAGGCTCGCGGTGGCGACCGCCGATCCCGGCCGCCCGGCGCTGGCCTTCGCCGATGTGGCCGACAACCCCGGCGGCGGCGGCGGCGGCAACACCATGTTCATCCTTGAGGCCTTCCTCGCCGCCGGGGTGCGCGACGGGCTGGTCGGCATCATCCACGATCCGGCCCTGGCCGCTGAGGCCCATGACCTGGGCGTGGGCGCACGCTTCACGGCCAGGTTCAATCGCGCGGTGGCCTCCGGGTTCGCGCGCACGCTGCAGGCCCCGGCGGTGGTGCGCAGCCTGCATCCCGGCCCGATCCGGTGCCGCCGTGGCATCTTCGCCGGTGGCACCGTCGATCTCGGCGCGTCGGCGGCGCTGGATCTGGGCGGGCTGTCCGTCGTGGTGATCTCGCAGCGCGAGCAATGCGCCGACCCGGCGTTCTTCGAGGCTTTCGGCCTCGATGTCGCCGCCGCCCGCGTGGTCGTGGTGAAATCCCGCGGCCATTTCCGCGGCGGGTTCGACGAATATTTCGGCCATGACCAGGTGATCGAGGTCGATGCGCCCGGCCTGTCCAGCCCGATGCTGCAGAACTTCGCCTGGGCAAACCTGCCCCGCCCGGTGATCCCGCTCGACCTGGAGGTGGACTGGCCGTGACCCTCGCGTCGGCGGCGCGGTGGAGATGCCGCGCCGGCTCCAGGGCGTGCGTCCCATCCACACGATCACGTAAGTGTGCGTCCGGGAACACCTTGAATCCCCTGAATTCTGTGTGATTCGATGGCTTGTGCCCGATTCGCAGGCGGCCGCCGGTGTGGACGCGAGAGAACCGCCATCGCTACGATCGCAGCAAGCTGGTGAACTGGCTTCCCTGGGCGGTGTTGAAGATCGCTGGCCGTCCGAAGCGGGCCATCGCCTCCTGCAGTGCCTCGATGCAGGAGTCGGCCTCCATGGTGTTCGACAGCCGCCAGGACAGGATCTGCGGCTGAACCAGGCCATGACGGCAACCATTTAGAGGAAGCCGCGCCACATGGGGATGTAGGCGATGTCGGCGCACCAGACCTGGTCGGGCCGGTCAATGACAAGACCACGCAACAGATAGGGCCACACGCGATGCTCCGGATGCCGCACCGTCGTCTGCGGTCGCTGGTACACCGCGGCCAGCCCCATGCGCGCAATCAGCTGGCGGACGCGCTTGCGGCCGACCGCGTGACCATGGCGCTGCAAATGCCGGGCCATCTGCCGCGAACCGTATCACGGCGTTTCCATGAACGGCTGGTCGATCGCCAGCATCAGCGCGAGGTTCTCAGCGCTCTCAATGCGAGGGCCGCCTTAGGGTTCGGACACATAACCAGTAGCTGACGGTTGCAGCGATGCAGACTGCGGCGAGGACGTTCTGGGCGAGGCGATCGTATCTGGTTGCGATTCGGCGAAAATCCTTGAGGCGATTGAACATGCGCTCGATGGCGTTGCGGCCGCGGTAGAGCACGGGTGAGAAGCAGGGCTTCCAGCGGCGATTGGATTTCGGCGGGATGTTGGGAGCCGCACCCCTCGCCTCGATCTTTTCGCGCACGGCGTCGGTGTCATAGCCCTTGTCGCCATGCAGCAGGGTGGTGGCGGGCAGGCGGTCGAGCAGGGTGTCGGTGGCGGTGCAGTCGGCCACCTGGCCACCGGTCAGCAGGAAGGCAAGTGGACGGCAGAAGCCATCGGTCAGGGCATGGATCTTGGTCGTGCGCCCACCGCGCGAGCGGCCGATCGCCTGTCCGTGCTCCCCCCTTTGCGCCCGATGCCGAGCGATGCGCCTTCACCGCCGAGGAAACGATCAGTACCTCCGCCGGCGGTCCGCCGGCCGTCGCCAAGGCGTGGAAGATGTCGATCCAGATGCCTTTGGCCGCCCAACGCACGAAGCGGTTGTACAGCGTCTTGCGCGGTCCATAGACCGCCGGCGCGTCGATCCAGCGCCCACCCAATTTCAACACATGCACGATGCTGCTGATGACGCGCAGGTCGTCGACCCGCGGCTTGCCGCGCGTGCCCGTTGGCAGCAATGGCGCAAGCCGAGAAAACTGCCGTTCGCTCAGTCAGAACAGGTCGCTCATCCGCGCATCTCCCCAACCAGGGAGGGCGAATCACAACACGCCCCGCCGCAACAAGCACTTTATGGGTCCGGACTCTAACACACACCTCGTGGCGCGCGGGGTGGTGCCCTTGAATGGTAACTGGATTCCGTCCCGGGAGGATGGGGCGCTGGGAATCCGCTTGAGCTCGTGGCTGCTACCGGCGAGCCCTATGAGGATCCCGCGCTCGCCGACATGATCGGGCGTATGAATTGGCGCCCGCTTCGTCCCCCTGGTCGGGCCGAACTTTGCTCCCTTCCTTGAGTTGGCAAATACCTTGGCTGTGGGCGCATCCTCACGTTCGAGTAGGGCCGCAATTGGAAGCCGAAAGGTGTCGAACTTCCGAGCCGGCAGACAGGATGATGACGTCGAGGCGGGTGAGATTGGCGGTGAGCCATCCGTGTTGAGCGATGCGGCGCCAGCCTCAGGCCTGGCTTGCCCGGTCGACGCCCCACATACCGTCCTCGCGGACCATGGCGATCTGGTACTCATACATGTCGGGGCGATAAAGTGCTTCGATCGCTTCGATGACTCGGCGCGATGGATCGCGTACCTGACGGCGAACCCACAGGAGCGCGCATCCAACATCGACCTGCAGGGCACGCGCCACCTGCGCATCGGCAAGACGGGCAGAGATAACCTGCTCGGCCTGTGCTGGTTGCGCGCCAATCTCCTCGAGCAGCTGCAGAAGTGGGCGTGAGGCAAGATCCTCGGCCCGGAGGCGCCGGCCGATCTCCTCCGGCACCCATGTGGTCAGATGACTGAACGGCACGCCCTTGACCGAGCGAACCCGCACCGACTTCTGCACCACGGCACCGAGGGGTGCCTCGAGCCAGGCAGCGACCTCCGGCGGTGCTGCGACATAGTCGAAGCTGATCAGCTGCACCTTGGTGCGCAACCCCATCGCAAGCAGGTTTTCCATGAGGCCACGAAGATTCTCCCGGCGCTTCGGCGGTGCTGGCGGACGCGCATGCGTTCCGGCACCGCGGCGGCGCAGGACCAGTTTTTCCTGCTCCAGGCGTTGCAGCGCTCGGCGAATGGTGATGCGCGACACACCATTCGTTTCCGCCAGTTCATGCTCGCCGGGCATGAGCACCTCCGGCGACCAGACGCCCTCGACGATCTGTTGGCGCAACAGAAGATAGACGCGGTGGTAGAGCGGTATCGGGTCCGCCGCTGCGATCCTGCTGCTCACCGTGCGTTTCCGCGCGCGGGCACCATCCACGGCCGCCGCCGCCCGTCTTCGGCCTGGAATGCCGCAATGTCAGCCTGGTGCTGAAGCGTGATCCCGATATCGTCGAGCCCTTCCACCAGGCAGTGCTTGCGAAACGGCTCGATCGCGAAGCCGATATCGCGGCCATCCGGCAGGCGCAGGGTCTGGTTTGGCAGATCCACCCTGAGCTCTGCCGGCAGCATGGCACGCAGAGCGGCCGTCTGCGCCGCCGGCAGCACGATCGTGAGCAGCCCGTTCTTGCTTGCGTTGCTCGCGAAGATATCGCCGAAACTCGGTGCGATCACACAACGAATGCCGGCGTCGACGAGCGCATAGACGGCGCCCTCGCGCGATGAACCGCAGCCGAAATTCTCAGCCGCAACAAGGATCGCTGGCTGCGTGCGGTTGAGCGGAAAGCCGGGATCGTGACGCCTCAGATCGTGGAACAAGAAGTTCTGGTAGCCGGCGCTGCGCGGCTTGCGCAGAAATCGCGCGGGAAGAATCTGGTCCGTATCGATATTCGCGGCGTCGAGCGCGATGGCCAGACCGGCGACGACGGTGAAGGGCGTCATGCGCAGCTCCGTACATCGGTGATCTGCCCGCGCAGTGCGGCTGCCGCCACCATGGCCGGGGACATCAGGTGGGTGCGCGCGCCCGGCCCTTGCCGTCCCTGGAAATTGCGATTGCTGGTCGAGGCGCAGCGCTGGCCGGGGGGCACGATGTCACCGTTGATGCCGACGCACATCGAACAACCCGGCTCGCCCCATTCGAGCCCGGCCTCGCGAAACACGCGGTCAAGCCCCTCGGCCTCGGCCTCTCGCTTCACCGGCTGCGAGCCTGCGACGACGAGGCCGGGCACCGCGCTGCGGCGGCCACGCAGCACCGCGGCTGCGGCACGCAGATCCGACAGGCGGCCGTTGGTGCAACTGCCGATGAAGACGCGGTCGATCGGTACTCCGGCTAACGTCCGACCAGGCTCGAGGGCCATGTAGTCAAGTTGCTCGCGCAGGCGGGCGCGGCGGGCAGCGTCCGGCTCGGCCGCGGGATCGGGGATATGCGCGTCAATGGGCAGTGCCGTCTCAGGCGATGTACCCCACGTGGCGGTGGGCGCGATGGTCGCGGCGTCGATCGCCAGCTCGCGATCGAACCGCGCGTCGGGGTCGGTTCGCAGGTGGCGCCAGGCCTCGACCGCGGCGGCGAAGCGCTGGCCCTTGGGCGCCATCGCGCGCCCCTCGATCCAGGCGAAGGTCGTGTCGTCCGGCGCCACCATCCCGGCTCGGGCGCCAGCCTCGATCGACATGTTACAGACGGTGAGGCGACCTTCCATGTCCAGACCGCGGATGGCGCTGCCGGCGTACTCGATGACGTGGCCGGCGGCACCGGCGGCACCGATATGCCCGATGACCGAAAGGATGACGTCCTTCGCCGCGATGTGCGGGCCAAGCGAGCCCGCCACGGTGATGCGCAGCGTCTTCGGCCGGCGTTGCCACAGCGTCTGGGTGGCGAGGACGTGACTGACCTCGGAGGCGCCAATCCCGAAACCAAGGGCCCCGAACGCGCCATGGCTCGACGTGTGGGAGTCACCGCAGACCACGGTGAGCCCCGGCAGGGTGAGCCCCTGTTCGGGTCCCACCACATGCACGATGCCCTGGCGTGGATCGGCCAGTCCCATCAGCTCGATTCCATGACGGCCGGCATTGGCCGTCAGCATGTCGATCATCGCGGCGATTTCCGGATCGCGGATCGGCAGGCCGCGCTGGCGACTGGGAACGTAATGATCGGCGAAAGCGAAGGTGAGGTCCGGGCGGACGACCACGCGGCCCGCGTGATCCAGCATGGCGAACCCGTGAAAGCTTCCCTCGTGCACGAAGTGTCGATCGATCCACAGCAGCGTGGTGCCATCCTCGCGCGTCAGAATGGCGTGCTGATCCCAGATCTTGTCGAACAGGGTGCGCGGGGCGGCGGGCTGGTGCGTCATATCGTCCAAAGGACTCCTCTCCGGCGGTCGCATTGACAAGGTCTCCGCCTTCATGTCCTTAAGATATGACAACTAATACGGACCGGTGGCAATGCACGTCTCGCGTCTGCGTTCCAGGCTTCGCAGCGAGGCGGCCCTGCTTTGCCCCGGCGTCTATGACCCGCTTAGCGCGGCGATGGCGGCGTCCGCGGGTTTCGAGGCGGTTTATCTCTCCGGCGCATCGATCGCGTATACCCAGCTCGGCCGACCGGACCTCGGCCTCGTCTCGATGACGGAGGTCGCGGATGTCCTGGGACGCATCCGCGAACGGATCGACGTACCGGTGATCGTGGACGCGGACACGGGCTGGGGGAACGCGCTCAACGTTGAGCGATCGGTGAAGGTTCTGGAGAGGGCAGGGGCCAGCGCCATCCAGCTTGAGGACCAGACGTTCCCCAAGCGCTGCGGGCACCTGCAGGACAAGGCGCTGATCCCGGCGCCCGAAATGGTGGGGAAAATCCGCGCCGCCGTTGCGACGCGACAGGAAGCCCTGATCATCGCGCGCACCGATGCGATCGCCGTCGAGGGGTTCACCGCCGCGCTCGATCGCGCCGAGGCCTATGCCAATGCTGGCGCGGATGTGCTGTTCGTCGAGGCGCCGGAATCGCGCGCGCAAATGGCGGAGATCGTCGCCCGGTTTGCCCACCGCCTGCCGCTGCTGGCCAACATGGTCGAGGGTGGCAGGACGCCCCTGTCCTCGGCCGCCGATCTGGGAGCCTTGGGCTTCCGCATCGTCATCTTTCCGGGAGGAACGGTGCGCGCACTGACGCATATGCTGCAGAGCTATTTCGCCACCCTGCACAAGGACGGCACCACGGCGGCCTATCGGGACCGCATGCTGGACCTCAGGGGCCTCAATGACCTGCTGGGAACCGAGGCGATCCTCGCGCGCGGGCGCGGCTACGACACGGAGCACGGACGCTGAACATGGACGCGGTGACCCTGGCGGTCCTCAAGGGTCGGCTGGAAAGCATCGCCGACGAAATGGATGCGACGCTGTTCCGTGGTGCCTTCAACCCCACGATCGCCGAGGCGCATGATGCGTGCCACGGCATCTACCACGCGACGACCGGGGCCACGATGATCCAGGGCAAGTTCGGCTTGCCCATCTTCGTGGGTGTCATGGCGTTCGCGACGAAGGCGGTGATCGACAAGTTTCCCGATGTCGCGGAGGGCGACGTCTTCATCTTCAACGATCCCTATCTCGGCGGTACACATCTATCGGATTTCCGGCTGATCCGGCCATGCTTCCGCGATGGAAGACTGTTCTGCTGGCTGGGCAGTGTGGGCCACTGGCATGATGTCGGCGGTGCCGTGCCGGGCAACTACAACCCTGCCGCGACGGAATATTTCCAGGAAGGCGTGCTGATTCCGCCGGTTCGGCTCTATGCCCGCGGCCGGCTCAACCAGGATATCCTCGATATCGTGCTCGCGGCCTCCCGCCTGCCCGATGTCGCCTATGGCGATCTGCAGGCGCATCTCTCCGCGCTTGACCTCGGCGCCGGACGGATGACCGATCTGCTCGATGAATATTCGCCGGTGGTGGTGGCAAAGGCGCTGGACGAGCTGCGGGTGCGCGCGGGCCTGCAGATCCGTGCCGAGATCGCGGCACTGCCCGACGGGCAATGGTCGCAGGAGGATTTTCTCGATAACGACGGACGCACCGACGCGCCCCTGCGCATCGCCTGCGACATCACCAAGCGGGGCGAGAGCCTGACGCTGGACTTCACGCGTTCGGCCGCGGCCTGCGCGGGACCCGTCAACATCAGCCGGGCAACGACGGTCGCGAGTGTCTACGTTGCACTGAAGCACTTGTTTCCGGAAGTGGCGGCAAACTCCGGGGTGATGGAGCCGATCGAGGTCATCGTCCCCGCCGGCTCCCTGCTCGATGCGCAACCGCCCAAGCCGGTTGGCGGCTATACCGAGACGATCTTGCGGATCATTGACGTGTTGTTCTCGGCCTTCGCGCGCATCCGTCCGGACCGGGCCTGCGCCAATGCCTATGGCACGATCAACGCCCTCTCCATCGCGGGCACGCGCGCCGACGGCCGGCGTTGGGTGCTGTTCCAGTTCTTCGGCGGCGGGCATGGTGGCACGCCTGATGCCGATGGGCTCAATCACGGCAACCCGCCGATCGCAACCGCGATCATTCCACCTGTGGAGGTGATGGAGGCGGCCTATCCGGTGCGCTACACGCTATGGTCGCTGCGGCCCAACTCCGGTGGTGTCGGCAGGCATCGCGGCGGCCTGGGCGCGATCTACGAGATCGAGCTGCTGGAAGAGAGCGCCGAGGCGTTTGTCTTCGCCGAGCGCGCCCGGTTCGCGCCGAAAGGCGTGCTGGGCGGTGGAGACGGCGCGATGAACGTGATCAGCTACCATCGCGCAGGAAGCTGGGCGCGCCCGCCCCTCGGCTCCAAGGTCGTCGGCGTGGAGATGCGCAAGGGCGATCGCATCCGCCTGGAAAGCCCCGGTGGCGGCGGCTGTGGGGAACCGGCCGAGCGCGACACGGAGAAGGCCGCGCGTGACCTGCGTCTGGGTTACGTCGCATGAGTCGCGGGCATCTTGTCGTCGGCGTCGATGTGGGTGGAACCTACACGGATCTTTTCCTGTTTGACGAAGCCTCCGGTGCCGCGCGGGTCAGCAAGGTGCCGAGCATGCGCGGGCAGGAGGCAACGGCCTTCGCCGAGGGCATCACGGCGCTGGCACCGCTGCCCGGTATTTCCGCTATCGTGCACGGCACCACCGTGGGGACGAATGCCCTGCTCGAGCGCAAGGGCGCGCCTGCCGGGCTGATCACCACACAAGGCTTTCGCGACGTGCTGGAGATGCGGCGGCGTGACCGGCGCCAGACCTGGGGGCTGAGCGGCGACTTCAGCCCGGTGATCGACCGCTCGCTGCGCGCGGAGGTGAACGAGCGGACGCTTGCGAACGGTACGTTGCATACGCCGGTCGATCCGGCCGAGGTCAAGGAGGTGGCGACTCGTTTGCTCGCGGCCGGAGCCCGGGCGCTGTGCATCGTCTTCCTGCACAGCTACGCCAATCCCGACAACGAGCGCGCGGCGCTGGCCGCCGCGCGCGCGGTGTGGCCCAACAACGATATCAGCATCTCAAGCGACATCCTGCCGGAAATCCGCGAGTTCGAGCGCACCAGCACGGCTGCGTTGAACGCCGTGCTGCAACCGGTCGTGGGCCTCTACCTGGGGCAGCTCGACGAGCGGCTGCGCAAGGGCGGGTTCGGCGGCGAGTTCCTGATCGTCCAGTCAAATGGCGGCGTGATGAGCGTGGAGACGGCGCAGCGCCTGCCGGTGCGGACCGCGCTGTCGGGCCCGGCGGCGGGCGTGATCGCTGCGGCGCACATCGCCACCGAGGCAGGGTTCGCGGACGTCATTACTGGTGACGTCGGCGGAACGTCCTTCGACGTGTCGCTGATATCCCGCGGCGAGCCGGCGCTGGCGGCGCAATCCACCATCGACTTCGGACTGGTGGTGCGCACGCCGATGATCGAGATCACGACCATCGGCGCGGGTGGCGGCTCCATCGCGCGGGTCGACGCGGCGGGATTGCTGCAGGTGGGCCCGCAGAGCGCCGGCTCGGTGCCGGGGCCCGTTTGCTATGCGGCCGGCGGTACCAGACCGACGGTGACGGACGCCAATGTCGTCCTCGGTCGCATCAACCCCGAGCGACCGATCGGTGGCAAGCTCGCGCGGCTCGACCGCGACGCGGCGGCCGCTGCCATCATGCGCGACATCGGCGGGCCGCTGGGGCTGGACGTGACCGCCGCAGCCGCGGCCATTCTGCGTGTTGCGAACGCGCGCATGGCCTCGGCTCTTCGCCTGGTCTCCATCGAACGCGGCCACGATCCCAAGCGGTTCAGCCTCATGCCGTTCGGCGGCGGCGGCGCGTTGCACGCCGGCGCGCTGATCCGCGAGGTCGGGCTCGCGCGCGCACTCGTGCCACGCTATCCCGGCGTGACCTCCGCACTCGGTTGCGTCATCGCCGACATGCGCCACGACCGGGTGCGGACGCTGAATCGGCTTTTGTCCGTGATCGACCCCGTGGAACTGCGCGCGGAGATGGACCTGGCGGCCAGCGAACTCTCCGTGCTGCTGGATCGCGCCGGGGTCGCGTTCACGGGCCGGCTGGTCACGCACGAGCTGGACATGAGCTATCTGGGCCAGACGCACACCGTCGCCGTGCGGCTGGACCTTGCACCGGACGGCAGCGGCGCGGTGACGCGCGACCTGCTGATGACCGCGTTCGAGACGACCTATCGCGCCGCCTATGGCCGCCTGCTGTCGGGTGCGCCCGTCCGGGTGCTGAACCTGCGAACGGCCGTCATCGGCAGGCGACCGAAGATCGACCTGCTTTCGCTCGCGCCTGACCCGCGGACCTCGTTCGAGGCGGCGTATCGTGGCACGCGGCGCGTATGGTTCGGTGAATGGCTGGACGTGCCGGTGCTGGACCGGCTGGCCTTGCCGGTCGGGTGCGAGGTGCTGGCACCGGCTGTGCTGGAGCAGCCGGACACCACGGTCCTCATCGAACCTGGGCAGGTCGGTCGCGTCGATCGTTTTGGTAACATCATCATTGCCGCGGTGGATGAGGTGGTATGAGTTCCTGGAACGACTGCGCACTGTTGTTGTGCGATCTGCAGAACGACTTCATCGACCCCAGGGGCGCCTATGGCCGGGCGGGGCTAGGCACTGCGCAGATCGCGGCCCTGCCAGGGCGGTTGAAGCCGCTCACGCAGGCGTTGCGCGCGGCTGGCGGTTGGGTCGTGTCCACGCATTTCACACTGGTGCCGGGCCGTAATGGCGAGCCCTTCATTTCCCCCCATCTGCGGCGCGCTCGGCCGTTCCTCGCCAAGGGGGATTTCGTGCCGGGCAGCTGGGGCCATGCGCAGGTGGACGCGCTCGGCAGGGCCGACATTGCCGTGGAAAAGGTCGCATTCTCGGCGTTCTACATGAGCCGACTGGAGTGGGTTCTCAACCGCGCCGGCATCCGCCGCTTGCTGGTGGCCGGGATCGTCACCAATGGCGGCGTCGCGAGCACGGTGCGCGATGCGGCGGTACGCGACTTCCCCGTGACACTGCTCGAGGATGGCTGTGCTGCCTTCGATGCCCAGACGCATCGCGTGGCCGTCGAGGCGCTGCGGCCGGTGGCCGAGGTCAGCACCGTCGCGCAGGCTCTGGCCGCCTTGCAATGATAACACTATCGTAACGGATGGCGGCGACGCCGCCGCGACCGGACCAGGGCTCGATCGCGCTAGGCTCGTTTCCCCGCTGCAAGGCCAGCGATGCGGCCGAGACCGACCGCCGAGAGCAAGCCGTTGCCCGAAAGATAGCCATCGGCGTGGGGGCCTGAGACGCCGCGTGCGGCACCCCCGGCAGCAAACAGGTTGGGCAGCGGTCGCAAGTCGGCGCCGAGGACACGGGCATCGGGGTCGGTGTCCAGCCCGCCCTGGGTATGAAACAGCGCCCCCGTGACGCGCACGGCGAGGTAGGGCGGCGTAAGCCGTTGCCGGGGCGAGAACGTTCGGCCGAAAGCGTCCCGCCCGCCTCGGACCGCGAGCGCATCGACCTCGGCCAGGGTTTCGGACAGGGCTGCCTCAGGCAGCGCGAAGAGCGACGCGATGGCAGCGGCGTCGGCCGCAACGCGGACCGCACCCAGCGCCTCGGCATTGCGGAAATCCTCGAACTGGCGGGCAATCCCGGCAATGCGCGCGTCGAAGATGGCGATCGCCTCGCCGCCTGGTTGCGCGAGGACCGCGGCGGCATGCTCGGAATAGCCGTGGCTCTCGTCGGCGAAGCGGATTCCGTCGTGGTTGACCTGGATGCCGCCCTCGCTCATCGCCGCCCAGGTAATCAGGATACCGTGCGGGTGGGCCACGGAACCATGCCCCTGGTGGCCGGCGAGATCGGCCAGTCGCGCTCCGAGTGCCTCACCCCATGCCACCGCGTCGCCTCGATGGCCGGGATGCCCGAAATAGAGAGCCTCCGTCATGCTGGGGATGTGGGCACGCACCCGCCCAGCGTTGGCGCCGAAGCCGCCACAGGCGAGGATCAGCGCCTGGCATGCGATTCGTTCACGCCCGCCATCCGGGCGTTCGACCTCCACGCCGAGGATGCGGCCGGCGCCGTTCGCGGCGAGCGTGACGACACAGGCCGAGGTGACCAGCGGAATCGCCGCGCGTTCGGTCGCCGGGAGCAGATGGCCCATCAGCTCCGCGCCCGTGCGCTGTGGCGTGCCATGCATGCGCAGGACCGAGTGGCCAGGATAGGTGAAACCCTCGACGACGGAAAACGGCACGTCGGCGGCGTCGGCAAGGAACTCCACGGCCTCCGCCGACACCTCGGCCAGGCGGCGCGCGCGGGCGGCATCGGTCTGGTCGCCGTTCTTGGCTATGATGTCGGCGAAGAACGTTTCGCCATCGTCATCGATGCCGAGCGCATGCTGGAAGCGTGTGCCGGCGGCGGGGACAAGTCCCGATGAGAGCGAGGTCGAGCCCGTGGGCGTGTCATCGCGCTCCAACAGCAGGGTCTCCACCCCCATCGCGTGCGCCGAGAGCGCAGCGGTGAGTCCGGCGGCGCCGGCCCCCACCACCAGCACGTCGGTTTCGGCATCAGCGTCGAACTCGCCGACCCGCAGCAGGTTCATTGCCGGACCTTCATCGGTGCATGATCATGGGCGATCCGGGCAGGGGACGCCATGGCGCCCAGACGGGTCGAGGTGGGATGCCTGGTCATCTCAGACGCCGAGATAGGTCTGGCGCAGGACCGGGTCGCGCGCCAGTGTGGCCGCCTCGCCCTGCAGCGCGATGCGGCCGTTCTCGAGCACATAGGCTCGGCTGGCCAGGTCCAGCGTGCGCACCACATTCTGCTCCACGATGAGGATCGCGGTGCCGTCGCCCGCGAGGCTGCCCACGAGGTCGAACATTTCGTCCACCAGCCTGGGGGAGAGGCCGAGCGAGGGTTCGTCCAGGATCATCAGCCGCGGCTCCGCCATCATGCCGCGGCCGATCGCGAGCATCTGCTGCTCGCCGCCGGAGAGCGATCCCGCGACCTGGCTTCGACGCTCGCTGAGCCGCGGAAACAGCGCATAGATGCGGGCGAGATTCCGGGCCCGCCGGGTGCGGCCGCGACGATAGGCGCCGAGCAGCAGGTTCTCCTCCACCGTGTGCCGCGCGAAAATGCGTCTGCCCTCGGGGACGTGGATCAGCCCAGCGCTTACGATCGCTTCCGGATTGGCTGTCGTTATCAATGTTTCATCAAAACGAATGACGCCGGCGCGCGGGCGCAGCAGCCCCGAGAGGACGCGGTTGAGCGTGGTCTTGCCAGCGCCGTTCGCGCCCAGCACCGCGACGATTTCACCCTGGCCCACGGCCATCGTCACGTCGCGCAGCACCGGCAGCGCGCCGTAGCCCGCGGCAAGGCCGGTGACCTCAAGCAGCATGATGGTCCGCCAGCCGCGCCGCCGCCCCCTCACCCAGATAGGCATCCACAACGACGGGATCGCGCGCCACCTCGGCCACGGTGCCTGTCGCGATCACGCGCCCCTCGGCAAGCACGATGCAGCGTTCGGCGAGTTCGGCCACAGCCTGCATGACATGCTCGATCATCAGCAGGGTCACGCCACCGTCACGGATCTCCCGTATGACCGGCATCAGTGCCGCGACCTCGGCTGGGTTGAGCCCGGCCATCACCTCGTCGAGCAACAGCATCCGCGGCCGGGTCGCGAGCGCGCGCGCCAGTTCGAGGCGCTTGCGTCCGGCAATCGGCAGCGTGTCGGCCGGCTTGTCGAGATCGGCGGCGAGGCCCAGGCGTCGCGCCACGGCCTCCGCTTCGGTGAGCGCCGAGGCGCGCCTGGCAAGGTGCAGATGCGCGCCGACCGCGATGTTGTCGCGCACGGAAAGGCGCCCGAAGGGCTGGACGATCTGGAAGGTGCGCACCAGTCCGAGCCGCGCGATGCGTTCGGGCCTCCAGCCGGTGATGTCGCGGCCGAGGAAGCGCATCTGACCACGATCCGGGCGGTGGAAACCCGCGATGGTGGCGAAGGCTGTTGTCTTGCCGGCGCCGTTCGGGCCGATCAGCGCGGTGATGCTGCCCTGCCGGACAGCGATCGAAACGCCGGAAAGCGCGGTGACGCCGCCGAAGCGCCGATGCAGGTCGACGACATCCAGCATCGGGGCTTCAGGCATCGCGGCGCAGCCGGATGCCGGCAATGCCGCCAGGGGCAAAGCGCAGGATGAGGATCAGGATGACGCCGAACAACGCGAGGTCGATGCCCGCGAGCCCGCCGGCCACGGCATGCACCATCTCCGCCATCAACCGCAGTGCCAGCGCGCCCAGCAGCGCGCCCCAGGGGGTCGCGAGCCCACCCAGGATCGGTGCCAGCAGCGCCTGGACCGACACGCCGACGCCGAACCCGTTGGCAGCATCGATGAACAGGAAGATCTGCAGGTAGAGCACGCCCGCCGTGGCGGCGAGGCCGGCCGAAATCGCGGTGCACACAGTCTTGACCTGAACCGGTGCGATGCCGAGCGCGCGTGCCGCATCTTCGTTCTCGCGAACCGCGGCTAGACGTGCGCCGAAGCGCGAGCGCTCGATGCCGATGGTCAGCAGCACGCCGGCGAGCACGACGGTCCAGGCGATCCAGTACGGCAGACGCGGGTCGGAAAACTGGAACGAAGCGGCGCCGCGATGCAGCGGCACCAGCAGACCGAAGCCGCCGCCCGTGATGTCAAAGGAGGCGACGAGCACGCGCGCGATCTCGGCGAAGGCGAGTGTGACGAGCGCAAAATAGGAGCCGCGCAGCCCTTGTCGGAACACCAGCGCGCCGGCCGCCGCGCCGACCAGCGTGCCGGCGCCAATCGCCGCGGCCGCCGCCACCCATGCGTTCCAGCCGAACCGAACCTGCAGCAGCGCGGTGGTGAAGGCGCCGGTGCCATAGAACAGCGCGTGCCCGAACGAGGACTGGCCGCCATAGCCCCCGAGGATGTTCCAGGACTGGCCAAGGATGGCGGTCAGCAGCAGCAAGGTCGCCGTGGTCAGCACAAAGCCCGAGGGGAAGGCAAAGGGTAGCGCGCCCAGCATCAGCAGCAGCGGCGGCCCCGCGCGTGCACCCCAGCGCGTCATGCCCGCGCGCCGAACAGGCCAGTGGGACGGAACAGCAGGACCAGAGCGAACGCGGCGTAGATGCCGATGGGCGCGAGGCTGGGGCCGAACCAGAGCCCGCTGAACGACTCGATGACGCCGATCACCAGTCCGGCGAGCAGGGCTCCCGGAAAACTGCCCATTCCCCCCATCACCACCACGGTGAAGGCGACGAGCACGAATGCATAGCCGGCATCGGGAGAGACGTAGAAGGAGGGCAGCAGCAGGCATGCGGCGGCGGCCACCGAGGCGGTGCCGATGCCGAAGGTCACCGCATGGATATGCGCCACGCGGATGCCGACCAGGCGGGCCGCGTCGCTCTCGCGCGCCACGGCACGGATGGCGCGGCCAAGATCCGTGCGGTTGAGTAACAGCCACAGCCCTCCCGAGAGCAGCAGCGCCGCCACGAAGGCAATCAATCGCGGCAGCGGCAGATACATCACGCCCAGGTCGATGGTGCTCGTGGCGAGCGGGATGTCGACGGTGCGGGTGGCGGGGCCGAAGACGGCGAGGGCGAGGTTATCGATGACAATGGAGACGCCGAGCGTGACCAGCAGCACGTTGGCGTCACGGCCCTGCCCGGCGGGACCGATGACCCAGCGCTGCAGCGCATAGCCGAGCGCAAAGAACAGCGGCGCCAGCAAGACAAGGGCGACATAGGGGCTCACCCCCAGTGCCGACCAGAGGATCCAGGAAGCGTAGAGGGCCAGCATCAGCAGGCTGCCATGGGCGAAGTTGATGATGTGCAGCACGCCGTAGATCAGCGTGAGACCAAGTGCGACCAGCGCATACACGGCGCCGTTCGCCAGCCCGCCCACGAGGGCGGACAGCAACAGCGCCGTGCTCATACGCGGCGTTCCCTGCGCGACATCGGTCGTCCGCGCGCCAGCGTTCGACTCAACCGGCGGCGGGGATCGGGAAGACCGGCTTGGCCGAGGCGAAGGCAGTGGGGAAGATCACCTCTACCACCCCATCCCGGATCTGAGTGTTGACCGGTGCGGCACCGATGTTCTGGCCATGGACGAACTTGGTCGGGCCGTAAGGCATGATCGTGTCGCTGTAGGTGGAAGCGGCGATGGCGGCCGTGAGCTTGGCCGCGTCCGTGCTTGCCGCCCTCTCGAGTGCGTCGGCGAGCACGCGCATCACGGAGTAATTGAGCATCAACTCGTAGGTGAGGTCCCACTTCTTCGCGGCGACCTTGGCCGCGAACGCCTTGGAGAGCGGCTTGTTTGGATCATAGTAGTGGTTGCAGTCCATGATGTAGTTGCTCTCCTTCGGGTGCTGGGCCGCGAAGGGCGCGTTAGACGCGGCGCCGCCGAGAATGGAGTAGATCGCGGCCTTTGGGCGGACGTGCTGCTGCGCGAAGGTCAGCGCCATCAGGATGTAGTCGTTCTTGTAGTTGGACGGGATGATGAGATCCGGGTTGGCCTGCTTGACCTGGAGCGCGATGTTGGTGAAGTCGCGCTGCGGCGTCGGGTGGCCGATGGTGGCCACCACCTCGAAGCCGAGGCCCGGAAGCTTCGCCTGCAGCAGCTTGGCCATGCCCGAGCCGAAGGCGCCGTTTTCGTGGACAATGACCACGGTCTTGGCCGGCTTGCCCGCGGCGTTGTTGAGGGCCGCCAGGTTGGCCAGCCCGTCCTGCGTCACCTTGCCGAAGCCGGGACCGAAGCGGAACGTGTTGGTCAGGCCGCGCCCGACGATCTGATCGACGACGCCGACATCCACCATATAGGGCAGGCCGTGGCGCGCCGCCTGCTGTGTCGCCGCCAGCACGAGATCGCTCGCGAAGCCCCCTTGGATGGCGGCCACGCCTTCGCCGGCGAGCCGATCGACCTCGGCGATGGCGGTGGCGGGGCTGGTCTGGGCGTCGGCAAGCACGGGCGCAAGCTTGGCGCCGCCCAGCGACTTGATGCCGCCTGCCGCGTTGATCTCGTCGATGGCCAGCATCGCACCGTATTTGCCCTGGATACCGTCATAGGCGAGGAACCCGGTGAGCGGCTGCAGCAGCCCGATCTTGACCGGTGCCGGAGCGGCGCCGGCGATCAGCGGCGCGCCGAGTGTCGCGGCACCAGCGCCGGCGAGCAGGCGCCTGCGGCTCACCCCCGATCCTTGTTTCGCGTGCATCATGGTTGCTCCCCGTTTTGACGATGCGGCCTTTATAGCGGGGATTCGTTGCGAGCAAAAAGGCGGCCGAGCTGGTGGGGGGATCGCGACGGCGCGTGCGCCGGGCGGCGACGTGCCGTTTCCCAGGTGCAGGTGTTCCGACGCAGAGGTGGCAGTTTGTTCCGGACGCATCGGCGACACCTCCATGTCCCGCAAGCGGATCCGAAAGAACACCGAAGAACGACCTCAATGCGGCCCCAGTTAAACGAGGAACAGCATAAATCCTCGAGTGCGTCAGTTCAAATGGCTTTGTGGCCGCAGGCCAAGACCGCGCTCAATGCCGTGTCCTGACGATCATGGTGCCGCCGCCGTCCACGCCGAAGCGGATCCCGGCGAGGAGAGTACGGCCACTCACGATGCGCGCCGGCGTCGCCTTTAGGCGGCGGGCGGACAGAGCGTGCTTGGCATTTTTCTTTCGGTGGTCACTCGTCGAACAGCGTCATGACCTGCCGCATCGGGGCGTGCGTCGGATCGTCGCCGAACGCCTGCACGATGGAGGCGGACCGGATGCCGTTGTTCGGCGTCCTGCAAACCAGGCACGCCAGCTCGACGGTATCGCGGAACAAGCGCGAGCCGCTGTGAACGATAACGATATCAAACGGAGCGGGTTTGAGGCTTTGGTCGGAGCATGCGGTAAGGTCCTGCCGGACAATCGCAAGAACTTCAACGATTCCAATCTTCTGTGCGCGCCCGATGGCGTCGCTTGTGCCGTGCCGGGCGGGTCGTTCCCCGCGCTTCGCGGCTGCTGTACAAAGATCGCACTCCCATCGAGGTGAGGCGGTGTACATGCTCAGGCGACTGGCGCCTTATCTTGTGACTTTCGCAAGCGTGGGCTTCTTCACCTGCCTCAGCTACTTCGCCTACCTCGCGCGCACCAGCCCGCCGCACCCCGACGCCGTCACCGGTCACATCGCGCAGATGAATGACCACGGTCATTATTTCTACGTGCAGGCGTGGCAAGGTTGGATCCTGAATGTGGGACCGTTTGCCTGCATCGGCGCGATCGCCGTTCTTGCGGGGATCGGGCGACGTCAGCATTGGAACCTAACGTCCTCCACTGGTCCATGGTGGCTGAAGTGGCTATATTTCGCGTCGTTTGGAGCCTGCTTGTTCTATGTTTTCTATCGGTTTCCGTGAACCTGCGCTGCAGCCGGAGCGATGCACTGATACTATAGTTAATATTTTTTTGGGTCGAGAACCTGTCGCGTAGGCGTCCTGCTCATCGTCATTGGACGTGGCGCCATCGAACCTCGTGGTCATCGAAGGCCCGCGGTCGCGCTCATAATGTAAGTCTTGTGAGCACACGCCTGGCTAAGGGAAGCTGGCCAGGAGAAAAGCGAGGGGCCGTTTCTCGCGCCTGGCGCTTGGCGAGTGTCCCGAGGCGGCTGCTTGCCGGTTCGCCGCTGGCGTGGCGCGGGCCGCGACGCTGGCGGTGGCGGAGGGCTCGCCGCGCATCACCGTCGGGCGTGAATGGCCGCTCTACGTTTTCGATCTCCCGCTGATGCCTGCGCAGAAGCCCCCACGTGTGCCAGGCGAGGATGATGATGAGATCGAAGATCGCCGGCACGATCCGGCCGAGGGCGTGCATGTCACCATCGCGGTAACGGTGATAGGTGACGAAGGCAGCCTCCGCGCTCAGGGACGACGGACCGGCGATGAGCGTCTCGCGCAACAGCCCGGTGACGGGCACGACGTTGATCAGCCCGTGGGGAGCCAGATCCAGCGCTTAAAGCGATCGCGCGGCGCACCTGCGCAACATTGAGGCAGATCATGGCGGGCGCGGTGCGCGCATGGTGTCTTGCACAAACGATAACGGAGGATGCGGTTATGAAACGCAGGATCGCCCGCCGCGCCATGCTTGGCTCGGTTCTGATCGTCGCGGTCGCAGCTCCAGCCGCGATTGCACAGATGGGCTATGGCCCCGGCAGGGGGACGATGATGAGCCGTGGACCCGGTGGCATGGGTCCTGGGATGATGGGCGGAGCTCCGATGGGGCCCGGGATGGACGGCCGGCGATGGGACGTGCCCGGCTATCTCGACGCGCTCAAGCGCCGGCTCGGCATCACCGCGGCGCAGGAGGCCGCGTGGAAGGAATACGCCGACACTGTTTCCGGCGTCGCCGAGCAGATGCAGGGCCTGCACCAGACGATGTTCGAGGCGATGGGCACCGCGACGTGGCATGAGAGCCAGCAGATGATGAACGAGATGTTCCAGGCGCGGCAGCAGGCTCGCAGCACCGTGCACGACGCGGCGACCAAGCTGCTCCAAGACCTCTCGGCGGAGCAGAAGACCGCAGCGGAACAGGTGCTCCCCGGACTGGCCTTTCGCCGAGGCATGATGCGCTGACTGCCGGTCGCGACGTCACTTCGCGGACGTCATCGTGATGGCCGGCCGATCGGCGGTGCTGGCGCGCCGCCGATCGGCCGCGGGCGGCATGATGAGAGTTGATCATGGGGTTCGTTCGTTCCTGGCGCGCATGCGCTCAAGGGGGCGCGGGGCTCGCGTTTCGCATTGCATCACCGGCGACAGAAGCTGGAATCAAAAATCACCACCCACCCGCAACCATGCTACATCATCAGCCGCTCGCGTGCCGTTTGCCCACATGGGGCGATGCCATACGAAGCTCGCGGGCAGGACGGCGACGAGCCGAACCGAGCGCAAACGGAGATGCGACGTGACATACTACTTTTCGACGACGCTGAACCTGCCGCTTGACCAGGCGGTCGCCAGAACCACGGACGTGCTCAAGAAACACGGCTTCGGCGTGCTGACCGAGATCGACGTTCAGGCAACCTTGAAAAACACGCTGGGGGTCGAGTTCCGCCCCTACCGCATTCTTGGTGCCTGCAACCCGCAGATGGCCCATCGTGCACTGCAGGCCGAGGACAAGATTGGCACGATGCTGCCGTGCAACGTCGTCGTGCAACAGCGCGAGGACGGTACGGTGGAGGTGGCGGCGGTCGATCCCATCGCCTCCATGCAAGCGATCGACAATCCGGGTCTTGCGGAAACTGCGAAGCGGGTTCGGCAGATGCTGAAGGCTGTCGTCGACGAGCTTGCGGCGTCTTAGGTCGCCAATACGCCCCCGCCCGAGTTGGGCGCCGAGTTCTTCTGGTCATCCGCATCTCCAGGCCGGAAAGTTGCATAGAAGCAACTGTATCGATACAAGAGCGTTGCCGACGGCCGCAGCGCGTTCGTAACGACGCAGACGCTGCTCAGCGGGATTGCGAACGCCTCGAGCACGCGGCTCCGCAACAGGCCGAACCAGGGGTAGGGCAGGACCGCCGCGATCGGCACCGCAAGTGCAATCGAACCCTCGAGGCGGCGACGGATGTCGGCGAACCCCTCATTATCCTCGAGCTCAGCAGCAGGGTCACCGGCTCCCGCGCCATCTCCTAGGTCGGGGAGGTTTCGGGTGGTCCTGGCGCACCTGCGGGGCACCGGGCAGGTGCCGATTGCGCCCGCTGTCGCCCCAGTCGCCGCGCCACCTGCCGACTCAGATCGTTGGCCCATTCGGCCGTGAACTTCTAAACGGATCCAGCCGAGCAAAAGCGAGCTGGCGTGTTATTTCGAGAGCCCCGTGAGCGGTTCTGGTTCAAGAGCGCCTCGGCAAGGCACAATCATACGGAACCTTCCATCATGGTGCGTGCGGCGGATCGAGGAGCAGCTCGGTGCCCGGTTCCGCTTGATTGAGAAAGACCGTTACGGCATCGACGTGCTGGCTGAGATCGCCGCTGTGCGCATGGCTCTGCACACGCTCGAGGCACAGGTGCCGCCCGATGGCGTCAGCCGTGGGACGGCGATGGCGTTTTCCCCCGTGAACGCGACGGAACAGCGCCAGAAAGTGCACGGACGCGTCGAGGCAATAGGGGGTGTTTACGGACGAAAACCCGTCATCCGCGCGAAAGGAGACGATGGTGATCCTATCCGTTTGCCCTCAATCCGCGTTCGGCGGGGGAATTGACGGTGCCAAGCTTCGGTCTCGTCCTCGGCACCGGCCTCGTCATCGCGAATCCAGGGCGCTGGGATGCGGGCGGATCGCCCAGCCCACCGACGATCCTCTCGGGCGGCTGCGGTCGCGTGCCGCCGCAGCAAAGGGCGGGGCGCCGGTCCGCCTTGCAGATCTGGCGGCTTTGCTTCCAACCGCGTCTGTGAGAGGAGTAGACTGAAGACCGCCGTGGACCACAACGACAACGCAAGAGGCAGCCACCATGAAGAACCCCTTCGCCGGCACGATCCCCGCGCTGATGACGCCGTGCACCCCGGATCGCAAGCCCGATTTCGACGCCCTCGTCCGCAAGGGCAAGGAACTGACAGGGCTCGGAATGTCCGGAGTCGTCTATTGCGGATCGATGGGCGACTGGCCGCTGCTGACGGACGAACAGCGGATGGAGGGGGTCGAAAGGCTCGTGGCCGCGGGGATCCCTGTGATCGTCGGTACGGGGGCGCAGAACACGCAGCGCGCGGCTGCGCTGGCGGCGCACGCGAAGGCGCAGCGGGCAGCCGGCCTGATGATCATCCCGCGGGTGCTGTCGCGTGGCTCCTCCGTCGCCGCGCAGCGCGCGCATTTCGACGCCGTGCTGACGGCCGGAGAGGGTCTGCCCGCAGTGATCTACAACAGCCCCTATTATGGCTACGAGACGCGGGCGGACCTGTTCTTTGACATCCGTTCCCGTCACGCGAACCTGGTGGGCTTCAAGGAATTTGGGGGCGCATCGTCGCTGCGCTACGCAGCCGAGCACATCACCGGCAAGGACAAGGCGCTGACCCTGGTGGTGGGCGTCGACACGCAAGTCTACCACGGCTTCGTCAATTGTGGCGCCAAGGGAGCCATCACCGGGATCGGTAATGTGCTGCCCCGCGAGGTGCTGCACCTCGTTGCCTTGTGCGAGAGCGCGGCCGCGGGGAACGTCGAGGCGCGTCGCCGGGCGCAGGAACTCGACGAGGCGATGCAGGCTCTCTCCTCGTTCGACGAGGGTGTCGATCTCGTGCTGTACTTCAAGTACCTCCTGACCCTGCGCGGCGAGAGCGCATACACGCTCCATTTCAACGAGACGGACGCTTTGTCGCCGGCGCAGGCGCAACACGCCAAGGCGCAGCTTGCCTTGTTCGACACTTGGTATGCGTCTTGGTCGCACGAGACGGGCAGTTCGGAAATCCGCGGCAAGGCCGCCTGAGCCGATCTGCGTCTTCGGTCCCGCTGGCGAAGGCGGGACGGTATCGATAACGCTCGCCGGGTGCAGACCGCATGGCGGCTGCCGCCTGGCGAGCGACCCGAGGTTGCCGTCAGACGGCGCGCTCGTCCGCATCCCACCGTGCCCACGCCGGTCGATCAATCCGATTTCGTTATTATTGTGCTGCGGATGAAGAATTAGAAAGATTCAGGGCGGCGCAGAACCCTTCGGCCGCCGGGGGCCTGATACGATTTGCCACGATGCGGGGCGCGATTGTATGACCGCGGCCCCGCCACCCGCAGGGAATTGCCGCGACCATGAAGCGCCCGCCCGTCACGTTGACCAGTGTGCTGCTCGCCGCCTTCGCTGCGAGCGCGTTTGCCGGCACCCAGAAGCCGGCCGCCCTGCAGCGCCCGGCCGCTCCCGCCGGGGCGCCACGCTCCGCCCAATCTACCGTGGCGCCCGCCCTGTACAGTGGCCCGCCACCCCAGGCGCCGCTCGCGTTCCCCGGAGTGCCCGCACCACCGGTGCTGGAGCAACAGGCTGCATATGTCCTGATGGATGCCACCACTGGCGCCATCATCGCGCAGAAGGCGCCGGACCTTGCCTGGCCGCCGGCAAGCCTGACCAAGCTGATGACCGCCTATCTGACCTACCAGGCGATCGCGCGCGGAACCATCCAGCTGGATCAGGCGGTCCCGATCAGTGTCGCGGCCTGGCACACGGGCGGTTCGCGCATGTTCATCTCGCCGAACATGACGGTCAGCGTCGATGAACTCCTGCACGGCCTGATCATCGATTCCGGCAACGATGCCGCGGTGGCGCTGGCGCAGGCCGTTGCCGGCAATCGGGGCAGCTTCGTCGGACTGATGAATCACGAGGCCCAGGTGCTCGGGCTGACCGGAACCCACTACACCAATGTCGACGGCCTGCCGGACCCGGACCTGCACACGACGGCGATGGATGTCGCCCGTTTGTCGCGCGCGATCCTCCAGACCTACCCGCAATATCTGAAGATCTCGATCCAGAAACACTACACGTATAACAATATCCGCCAGCGGAACTGGAACCCGGTCCTCTTTCACGATGCGACCGTCGATGGGTTGAAGACGGGCCTCACCAAGGAGGCCGGCCACTGCATCGATGCCACTGCAATCCGCAACGGGCGGCGACTGATCGCGGTGGTCCTTGGCGGCCCGACCTGGACGGCGAGCACGCACGATATCGAGGCGCTGCTCGATTATGGATATCAGTTCTACACCAATGCGACGGTGATCGCGCCAGGTAAGGCCGTGGGAACCCTCAGCGCGCCGACCTATCGCGAAACCAGCGTCCCGGTTGCGCCGGCGCGGGGCGTGACGATGACCATTCCGAGCCTGGCGTTGCAAAAGCTCAAGACCGACCTGGTTCTGGACCCGCCACCTCCGGCCGGGGTGCGCCGCGGCCAGACGGTCGGCACGCTTTCCGTCAGCGTTGATGGCAAGGCGCTGGCTTCGGTCCCTGTCGTCGCCGTCGCCGACGATCCTCGCGCCGGATTCTTTGAGCTTCTCCTGCGCCGGGTCAAGGCCGCGCTCTAGGAAACGTATAATCTAGAAGAGGTTATCCCCGGCCTTGCTGAGCCGGGCAGGCTCAACCAGGCCGGAGGTTGCTCTTGGCGCGCCGCGGCCGCGCCGGTCAGACCTTGCGCTCCTCCGCCAGCGCCGTTGCCGCGTCAGCGAAAGCGGCCAGCGTGTCGCCCACGTCGCGCGCGTCGTGCGCCACGGAGATGTACATTTTCCCCTCGCTCTTGAGCACACCGCGCTCGCGCGCCAGCGCGGTGAAGCGCCGCGCCAGCGTGGTATCCGCGTCCAAGGCCTCACGGTAATTGTCGATGCTCGTGCGTGCGGTGAACAAGGCGTCGAACATGACCGCCTCGCCCTTGATCACGGCCGGGATGCCGGCATCGCTTAGGCTTTTGGCCAGGCCCGTCCGGATCGCGCTGCCTGTCGCGTGCAGCTTTTCATAGGTTCCCGGACGTTTCAGCACCCGCAGCGTCGCCAGCCCCGCGACGGCCGCGATGGGGTTGCCCGAGAGCGTCCCGATCTGCGGCATGAAGCCTTCCTTCCCGACCTTGCTACGGTCGAAATGGGCCATGATGTCCGCGCGTCCCGCGATTGCTGAAAGCGGATAGCCGCCGCCGATCACCTTGCCCAGGGTGCAGATATCCGGAACGACACCGTAATAAGCCTGAGCGCCGCCGTAGGCGAGGCGGAAACCCGTAACCACCTCGTCGAAGATCAGCGCGATCCCATACTCGGCCGTGATATCGCGCAATCCCTGCAGGAAGCCGGGCAGGGGTGTCAGCAGTCGCTGCAGCGGCTCGACGATCACGCCCGCCAGCTCGTCGCGGTGCGCGTGGATGATCTGGCGTGCCGCTGCGAGGTCGTTGAAGGGGGCGACCAGCATCTCGTCTCGGACCGATTCGGGAATCCCCGCCGAGTCCGCCACCGGCTGCGTGGAATTACCGGCGCGCTCCGGCGCCAGGCTCATCAGCGCATAGTCGCTCATGCCGTGGTAGCCGCCCTCGAATTTCAGGATCTTGGGACGTTTGCGCCAGGCGCGCGCCAGGCGCATGGCCATGGCATCCGCCTCGGTCCCGGTGCAGGCGAACCGGACCTGCTCGGCGCACGCCACCGCCTCGACGATCTCGGCCGCGAGCTCAATGCCGTGCTCGTTGTTGGCGAAGAACGTGGAACCGCGTCCGAGTTGTTCGGCGACGGCGGCGTTCACCTCCGGATGCGCGTGCCCAACCAGCATCGGCCCCGAGCCGAGCAGGAAATCGACATACTCATTGCCGCTGACGTCGCGCACACGCCCGCCCCGCCCCTCGCGGATGACGATCTCGCTGGCCATGTTGCCGAGGCTGCCGCCCGGCAGCACCCTGCGCGCAACCTCGACCAGCCGCTGCTCCTCGTCCGTGACCTTCATGGCTTCCTCCGACTTGGGATGGCGCGCCCGCGGATCGCGAAAGCAGCGCTTGGGCGGTTCCTGGCCGCAAGCCTCGCCAATCCGGCGGTCAGGGTCAATCGGCCGGTGAGGCTCAGAGGCCCGCCGCACAGCCGTCGCGCTGCGGGT
The DNA here is from genome assembly GCA_028869995.1 of Rhodospirillales bacterium. Taxonomy (GTDB): domain Bacteria; phylum Pseudomonadota; class Alphaproteobacteria; order Acetobacterales; family Acetobacteraceae; genus JAJXXT01. The sequence continues at coordinate 11,465 of JAGWQN010000087.1, read as the reverse complement.
CCGCGCCGCCTTCGAGCACCCCGTCCCAGCCGGTGATGCCGTGCAGGGCTGCGAACGGATAGCTGTGGGCTGAGCGGTTGACCGCATAGCCCAGGGCGTTGAGGGCCGCCTCCGTCCGCCGGGGAATGCGGTTGCTGATGTCGATCGTGTTGGTCGTCGCCGAGAACCGCGGCGCCATCACCGCGTCCTGGATCCCCATGCCCCAGTCAAGCAGATTGAGCAGCCCCTGCAGGACGGCGACGCCGATCCAGGCGCCACCTGGCGCGCCGAGCGTTACCGCCGGCTTTCCATCCTCGAACACCAGCGTCGGCGCCATGCTGCTGAAGCGCCGCGAGCCCGGCCCGATGGAGTTCGGCCGGCCGGGGCGCGGGTCGTACCAGTTCATCGCCCCGTTCAGCATGAAGCCTGTGCCCGGGACGATGGCGCCGCTGGGCAGTCCGAGCGTGTGCGTCAGCGAGACCACGAGGCCGTTCTCGTCCCAGCACGAGATCGTCGTGGTGTCCTTGCTGTCGGCGGTCGCGCGCTCGAGCGAGGCCTTCTCGCCGCGTGCGATGGCGGCGGCGTTTTCCTGGGCATAGCCATCCGACAGCAGCCACCCGACCGGCGCCGGCGCGGTCTCTGGGTCGCCGACATGGCGTTCTCTGTCGCGTCCCGCGATCTTCATCGCCTCCGCGACCGTGCGGATATAGTCGGGGCTGTTGTGACCCATGCCGACGAGGTCGAAGCGCTCCAGGATGCGCAGCATCTCGAGCACCACGATGCCGCCCGCAGCCGGCGCCGGGGCGGCGATGGTGCGACCGCGATAGCCGATCGTGAGCGGCTCTGCGCGCCGCACCTTGAACGTCGCCAGGTCCGCCGCATCCAGCAGCCCGCCATGTTGGCGCATGTCCGCGACGATGGCCTGTGCCAGCTCGCCGGAATACAGATCCTCGGCGCCGTGGCGCGCCAGGCGCTCCAGCGTCGCCGCCAGGTTCGGGTTGCGCACCATGCGCCCCACCGCCTTCGGCCGCCCGTCCTCCATGTAGAGCGCCCGCCCCTCCGCCGTGTGGGCGAGCTTGTCGGCCATCCGCGCGCGCCCATAGGGCCGGTCGTCGGAGGCGAACATCTGCGCGACGTGCGGGCGCACCGCCCAGCCGTCCCGCGCGCGCTCGATGGCCGGTGCGAACAGCTCCGCCCAGGGCAGCCGGCCATAGCTCGCGTGCGCCGCCTCGAACACCCGCAGGATGCCCGGCGTCGTCACGGCGCCGTGACCGAGCTCGTTGACGGCGCCGCGAACGACATAGCCATAGCCATCCGTGCACTCGCCCTCGAAGATACCTTCCCACATCGTGGCGGTCGCTGCCGCAGGAACGGTGGAGAGGCCGTCGATGACTTCGGTTCGGCCGGTGCGGGCATCGTGCACGTGCAGGACGCCGAGCCCGGCCACGCCGCACATCATCGGGTCCACAACGCCCTGCATCAGCGCGCAGGCGATCGTGGCGTCGATCGCCGAGCCTCCCTGTGCCAGCGCCTGGATGCCGGCTTCCACGGCGTCCGGCTGGGGCGCCACGATCATGGCGCGGTGTCGGGGGCGGCGGTCCGCCGGGCGGTGTGGGCTCACGCGGGCTTCTCCTCGCTGCTGGCGGAACCCAGTGTCGGAGCGATGGCGGCCCCGAGGCAAGGTGGCCCGCCGACCCTGCTGCCCGGCATCGGCCGGTGCGGTGCGTCACGACGAGGTGGCGGCGAGGCTGCGGCAGCGGTTATGATCTGGATCATCGACATGCCGCGCCGGTTTTGCCTCGCTGGCGCCGGTGACGTGGACGGAGGGCACAATGGGCACGACGAGCTGGCGCGACGAGGGCGCTCCCGGGAAGGGAGCATGACCATGGCGACCCCCACCAAGACCGCGATCACCGTGACAGTGAACGGCAGGCCGCGTCACCTTGAGCTCGAAGCGCGAACGACCCTCGCCGAGGTGCTGCGCGACGGGCTTGGCTTGACCGGCACCAAGATCGCCTGCGATCGCGGTGCTTGCGCGGCCTGCACGGTCTGGCTCAACGGCCGGCCGGTCTGTTCCTGCATGATGCTGGCCATCGACGCCGACGGCCAGGCCGTCACCACCATCGAGGGCCTGGCCCAGGGCGAGGCGCTGCATCCTGTCCAGGAGGCGTTCATCGAGCACGACGCCCTGCAATGCGGCTTCTGCACGCCGGGAATGGTGATGAGCAGCGCCGCCTTGCTCGAACGCGACCCCCATCCGGACGCCGGGGCGGTACGTGACGCGCTGGCGGGGCACTACTGCCGGTGCGGCACCTATCCGCACGTCGTCGCCGCGGTCCTGGCTGCCGCGGAGCGCAAGTCATGACCGAAACCCGGACCGAAACCTTCCCGTCCGGCATCGTCGGGGTCGGACTTGGCTCCGTGACCCGCGAGATTCCGGTGAGCGAGCCGCCGCCCTGGCCGCCGAATGCCGATCTCACCTGGATCGGCCGACCGGTGCCGCGGCTCAACGGACGCTCCAAGGTCACGGGCGCCACGCGTTATACCGTCGATGTGCGGCTGCCCGGGATGCTCTATGCCCGCCTCCTGCGCTCGCCTCTGCCATGCGCCGAGCTGCGCCGCCTCGACACCACCGAGGCCGCCGCACGCCCCGAGGTGCGAGCCATTCTCCCGCTCGCCAAGCCCGGCGACCGGCTGCGCTATGCGGGCCAGCCGGTGGCGGCGGTGGCGGCCCTCTCCCTGTCCGACGCCGCCGAGGCGCTGGCGGCGATGGACGTGGAGTTCCGCCCGCTGCCCTTCGTCGTGGACATGGACGAAGCCCGCGCGCCCGGCGCGCCGGCGGTCCACGATGCTGCCTCGGCCCCCGCGGGGCATCCTTCGGGGTTTCCCGCCGCGCCCGGGCTGCCGCTCGAGGGCAATGTGCGCGGCCCGGCGGTGGTGCGCCGCGGCGATCCAGCAGCGGGCCTGGCCGGCGCGGATGTGGTGGTGGAGGGCGAGTATCGTACCCAGGTCCACACGCATGCCTGTCTCGAGCCGCATGCCATCGTCGCCGATTGGCGCGCGGACGGGCTGACCGTCTATATCTCGACGCAGTTCACCGCGGGTGTGCGCCAGGAGCTCGCGACCGCCTTCGGCCTGCCGCTCAGCCGCGTGCGCGTCGTGGTCGACGGCATGGGCGGGGGCTTCGGCGCCAAGTCCCAGCTCGGTCTCTATGGCCGTGCCGCCGTGCAGCTCTCGCGTGCGGTGGGGGCTCCCGTTTACCTCGCCTTCGATCGCACCGAGGAGCAGGTCGACGCCGGCAACCGCCCGGGCACCGTCCAGCGTCTGCGCCTCGGGGCGATGCGCGATGGCACACTCTCCGCGCTGGCGATCGAGAGCTTCGGTACGGCCGGTGTCACCGTGGGCGCCGGCATCGGTTTTTTTGCCGAACGTCTCTACAGCTGCGCCAATTTCGAGACCCGCCAACACGACGTCTTCGTCAACGCCGGCCCCGGCTGCGCCATGCGTGGCCCGGGCAACACGCCGGGCGCCTTCGCGGTGGAGCAGGCTGTCGATGCCCTTGCCGAACGGCTCGGCATCGACCCGCTGGTGCTGCGCGACCGCATCGATCCGAGCCCGGTGCGCCGGGAGGAACGCCGCATCGGCGCCGAGCGCATCGGCTGGAGCGGCCGGCACCGCCCAGGGGCGGAGACGGGCCCGGTCAAGCGCGGTATCGGCATGGCCCAGTCGCTGTGGATGTCGAACGTGCAGACCAATGTCGCCTGCGAGGTGCGGATCCTGCGGGATGGCTCGGTCGAGGCGCTGTCCAGCGTGCAGGACATCGGCACCGGCGTCGGCACCGTGATGGCCCAGGTGGTGGCCGAGGTGCTGGGGCTGCGGCCGCAGGACATCACGATCCGTATCGGCGATACCGAGTTTCCGCCCGGCGGCCCGTCCTATGGCAGTCGCACCACGGCCTCGATCACGCCGCCGCTGCGCACGGCGGCGACACGCGTCCTGGCTCAGCTTGCCCGCGAGGCGGGACGCATGCTCAACGCCGCCCCCGACGAGATCGAGGCCAGCGCCGGGCGACTGCAGGTGCGCACCGATCCCACCCGCTTCCTCGCCTTCCGCGACGCTGCCGCCTTGCTGCGCACGGACCGGGTCAGCGCCGTCGAATCACGCCTCGACGATTACGGCGGCTTTCGCCGGCGCATGCCCGATGCGGCGATGGCGCTCGAGGATCTCGGCGGCGTGCAGTTCGCCGCCGTCGCCGTCGACACCGAGACCGGCGTGATCCGCGTCGAGCGCGTTGTCGCGGTGCACGATTGTGGCCGGCCGATGAACCAGCTTCTGCTCGAGAGCCAGGTCCAGGGCGGGGTGCTGATGGGCATCTCCTACGCGCTGCTGGAGCGCCGGATCATGGATCGGCGCACCGGCCTGATGGTCAATGCGGATCTGGAACATTACAAGCTTGCCGGCATCCACGACACCCCGGAGATCGAGACGGTGATCCTCGAAAACCTGCAGGGCAACAGTGCAACTGATGCCTACGGCATCGCCGAGCCCGCCAACATCGCGACCGCGCCCGCCATTGCCAATGCGGTCTACAACGCCATCGGCGTGCGCCTCACCTCCTTGCCGATGACACCCGACACGGTGCTGGCTGCACTCGCCCGCACCGGACGGAGCTGAGACCATGAACCGTTTTGCCTACGCCCGGCCCGGGACCCTCGCCGAGGCCGCCGCCGAGACGGGGCTGGTCAGCGAGGCGATGGTCGCGCTGAGCGAGGGCGCAGTCCTCATGGCCGGCGGCATCGACCTCCTCGATCTGCTGAAGTCGGAACTGGTGACCCCGTCGCTCGTCGTCAGCCTGCGCGGCGTTCCCGGGCTCGACGCGATCGCCCAGGACGCGGCTGGCAACCTTGCCATCGGTGCCATGGCGACGCTTGCGTCGGTGGCGGAGCACGCCCTCGTCCGCGCTTCCTACCCGGCACTCGCGCAGGCCCTCGCGGGCGCCGCGAGCCCCGAGCTTCGCAACGTCGCGACCCTTGGCGGCAACCTCCTGCAGCGCCCCCATTGCTGGTATTTTCGTTCGCCTGCGCATCATTGCCTGCGCAAGGGCGGCGGCCACTGCTTCGCGATCCGCGGAGAGAGCCAGTATCACGCGATCTTCGACAACCAGGCCTGCGCTATCGTCCATCCCTCGACGCCGGCGACCGCGCTGGTGGCGCTCGGCGCTGACGTCGAGTTGCACGATGCCGAGGGCGCCGCGCGCCGTCTCCCGCTCGAGGATTTCTTCGTGCGCCCCGGTGACGACCTTCAATGCGAGAACGCGCTGCGCCCGCGCGAGGTGCTGACCGCGGTGCACCTTCCCCGGCTTGCCGAGGGGACACGCATGGCGCATCTGCGCCAGGGCGAGAAGACAGGCTTCGACTGGCCCCTTGCGGACGTTGCCGTGGTGCTCGTGCATGACCCGGACGGCACTTGCCACGAGGCCAGCGTGGTGCTGGGCGCAGCAGCGCCGGTACCTCGCCGCGCCCGCGCCGCGGAACAGGTGTTGAAGGGGCGGCGGATCGACGCGATGGTCGCCGCCGATGCCGCCAGGGCCGCGTTGCAGGGTGCAACGCCCCTCAGCCGCAACGACTACAAGCTCGCCCTGTTCGAAGCCCTGGTGCGCCGGGCGATCCTGGCGGCCGCAGGCTGAGGCCTGGCCTGCCTGGTCCCGTGGTGACGGGGCGGGCAGGGGACGACGAGCCCTAGACGCGCCGGCGCCGAAGGTCGCGCAGGATTTCGTGCGCCGCGTTGTGCCCCGGCGCGCCGGTGACGCCGCCGCCCGGGTGCGTGCCCGAGCCGCACATGTAGAGCCCGGCCAGCGGGCTGCGGTAATCGGCGTGGCCGAGTACCGGGCGGGCGGAGAAGATCTGATCGAGCGCCAGCGCGCCGTGCATGATGTCGCCGCCGACGAGGCCGAACGTGCGCTCGAGATCGAGCGGTGAATAGGCGACGCGCCCGAGCACGGAGGCTTTGAAGCCCGGCGCCGCGCGGTCCACCGTTTCGATCATGAGATCGGCCACCGCCTCGCGGTGCTCGTCCCAGCTGGCGCCGTCCGGCAACTGCGGTGCCACGTGCTGGCAGAACAGGCTCGCCACATGCCGGCCGGGCGGGGCCAGCGAGTCGTCCAGCGTCGAGGGGATCAGCATCTCGACGATGGGCTCGCGCGACCATCCGGTCCGGCGCGCATCCTGATAGGCACGGTCGAAATAGCCGAGCGACGGACCGATGATCATCCCGCCGGTCAGGTGGTCGCCCGCTTCGGGCAGGCAGGTGAAACGCGGCAGCTGCGCGAGGGCGACGTTCATGCGGAACGTGCCGGAGGCACAGCGGTAGCGCTGCATGCGCTCGCGGAAATCGGCAGGCAGGACAGCGGGATCGACGAGGTTGGTGAACAGCAGTTTCGGGTTGAGGTTCGACACGACAGCCCGGGCACGCAGCGATCGGCCGCGCTCGCTCACGATCCCGACGGCGCGGCCGCCTTCGACGATGACCTCCCGCGCACCATCCCCGAGCACGATCTCGACCCCTGCGGCCGCGCATGCCTGGGCCATCGCCTGCGTGATCGCGCCCATGCCGCCGATCGCATGCCCCCAGACGCCCCGTCGCCCGTTCGTTTCTCCGAAGCAATGGTGCAGCAGCACATAGGCCGTGCCGGGCGAATAGGGGCTCGCATAGGTGCCGACGATGCCATCGAAGCCGAGGACAGCCTTGATCGGATCGCTTTCGAACCAGCCATCGAGCAGATCGCCCGCCGATTGCCCGAACAGGGCCAGCAGGTCGCGCCGCGCGGTGATCTCGAGGCCAGCCAGGCGCCGGCCGAGCGGCAGCGCGCGCAACGCCTCGCGCAGTCCCGCCGTCCAGCCGCCGGGAGCCGCATCGGGCGGCGTCTGCAGCAGGGTCGTGCGCACCAGGTCGGCGAGCACCATCAGGCGCGCGTCATAGGCGTCGAGACGCTCGGCATCGCGGGTCGAGAATTTCGCGACTTCCGCCTTGGTGCGGCCCGGCCCGGTCGCGAGGTAGCGGCGGTCGTCGACGGGCAGGAAATTCTGCACCTTGCGGTCCACCACCCTGAGGCCACGGCCAGGCAGATCCATGTCCGCGATGACCTTCGGGTTGAGCAGCGACACCGTGTAGCTCGCCGTCGAGTTGCGGAAGCCGGGATAAAACTCTTCGGTGACCGCCGCTCCGCCGGCGACCGCCCGGCGCTCGATCACCGTCACCTTGAAGCCGGCGCGGGCCAGGTAGAACGCGCATACCAGCCCATTATGCCCCGCGCCGATGACGAGGACGTCGGTGTCCTGCCGCTTGGTGTCCATCTCGCTGCTCCGATCACGCGCAGACCGGCAGCCCGAAGCATGCCGTGCGCGACGTGCAGGTAGCCTGCCGCACCAGCCGGGCCAAGGCCATGCCCTTCTGGCCCCCGCACCTCGTGCCGGCCGCCGGGCGGCTGGGCGCGACGCCGGAGACTGCGATAGAGGCGCCGGAACTCGGCCGCCGCCGTGGCGTTCCGTGACCGACCCTCGACGACCTCGGAGGCATGACAGGTGATCGCAGGCTCAGCTTCCACCCTTCGGCTGCGTGGCATGGCAGATGGTGTGCGCCTGCCGAGGATCGTCTCCGGCTGGGTCGACACGGCGCGCCTGCCGGTCTCCAGCATACCGGTGCGGATCGAGATCCTGCGCAACGGGGTGGTGATCGGTTCGGGCCCGGTGGACCGGGACCGGCCCGACATTTCGGCCGATCCGGCCAGGCCGGCGGGCTTTCAGCTGACCTGTTCGGACGAGCTCGACGATTCCGATCTTGCCCTGGCCCGGATCGCCGTCATCGCGCGCGGCGTCGACGGAGCGACGGGCGAGCTGCCGCTCTACGGCCGGGTGCGGGCCGAAGCACTCGATCGCCTGCTGGCACGGCTTGGCCGGCCCATCGGCGAAACCGAGGCACACCTGCGCAGCGCCCTTGCTGCCGGCGATCCGCTCGATGCCACGATGGCGGGCGAACTCGAGGCCATCGCAGCCAGCGCCGGCGCCATCGCGCCCGACCGGTCGATGCGCGAGGTGATGATGGCGTTCGAGAGCCTGGGGCAGGACTGCGCGCTTGGCAGCGCGCAGCGGCATTTCGGCGCCGAGCCGCTGGGGCTCCTGCGCTTCTCGGGCATCGGCCTCGATGCCGTGCGGACAGCGCTGGCCGACCGGCTGCGCGGCGTCGGGGATCCCGCGTTCACCCGCATGGAGCCTGATGATCGCGGCGAATTCTTCACGCGCGACATCCGCTATCATATGCAGGCACACACGTTTCTCTTCGCGGCGAACGAGGAACGCGCGCCGCTGTTCGCGCGCCAGTGCAGAAAACTTCAGTACCTGGCACGCAACCTCCTCGATGTGTTGCACGAAGGAAGCAAGATCATGGTGATCCACGGCCTGCCGGACGATCTCCCGGATGCCGGTCTGCGGGCCCTTCTCGCGGTGCTGCGCGGTTACGGGGACTGCCCGTTGCTCTATGTCCGGGCGGCGCGGCCGGGGCTGGAGGCAGGGGAGGTCGTCCGCGGCGAAGGCCTGTTCATCGGCCATGTTCTGGTCGAGGATGACGCCAGGCGGCCGTCCAGCCACGAGATCTTCGAAAGCTGGGGCCGGATGTGCCGGCGTGTCCACACGCTGGTGCACGGCGCCCTTCCGGTGGGCGTGCCATGAGCGCGGCCGAGGAACAGGCGGTCTATGCCCGTCTCGCGGAGATCTTCCGCGACGTCTTCGGCCGCGCCGATATCACGTTGCATCCCGGCCTCACCGCCGGCGACGTTGTCGGCTGGGATTCGTTTCGCCATGTGGAGATCGTGCTGGCCTTGGAGGACCACTACGCGATCCGGATCTCGACTCGCGAACTGGAGCGCGTGTTCACGCTCGGCGACCTCGTCGCCCTGGTGTTGGGCAAGACGGCCTCGCCGTGAACCGCCCGGCCGCCGGCAACGATTTCCTCGACCCGATCCTCGCGCGCGAAAAACAATTCCCGGACGGTCTGTTCGGCGCGTGCCACGACGGCGAAGGCTGGACCGAGCTCACCCTGGGCGCCTTCATGCGCCGCGCCCGTTGCTTCAGCCGCCTGCTGCGCGAGCACGGGCTGCGCGCCGGCGATGTCATGCTCATCGTCCTGCCGCACGGGCTCGATGCCCAGGCGGCCTTTATCGGCGCCATGCTGCTCGGGGCCGTTCCCAGCTTCATGCCTTATCCGAACTTCAAGCAGAACGAGGCTCTTTACTGGCGTCAGCACCGGATCGTGTTCCGCCACATCGACCCGCGCGTGATCCTCACCTACGCGGAGCTCCTCGCCGCGGTGGGCGAGGCGGTGGTCGAGAGCCGTGCCGAAATCGTCGGCGCAGCCGAGGTCGAGAGCATGGCGCCGCTGGAAGTCGCACCACCGCCGGGCGATGCCGTGGCGCTGCTGCAGCACAGTTCCGGCACCACGGGGCTCAAAAAGGGCGTCCAGCTTGGCTATGCCGCCATCGCCGCTCAGCTCGCGGCCTATGCCGACGCCCTGGACTTCGCGAGCGGGGCAAGCCCACGCATTGCCTCCTGGCTGCCGCTGTATCACGACATGGGGCTCATCACCTCGTTCCTCATGCCGCTGTGGCTCGGCATTCCCGTTGTGCGGGGACAGAAGAAATGGGGAAGTGGGACGGCGCGGCATGAGGCGGGATTTCGACGGATTGGCAAGGGGTTAACCGCAGATACTGGGGTTTTTTGTGCCAGTGAGAGTGAGGGCGCTGGACGGGTGGTTTTGCCAGAAAATATGCGCGCGCGGGGCTGGTGCGTCGACGGCCGCTGAAACCCTTCCAGAACCCATCCAGAGGCTGTTCAGGGGCAGACGGAACGGGCGCCAGGCGTGGCGCGGAAGGCCGCGATACGGGCGGCGATGAGCCTTGCCTTGAGAACGGCGGCTCGTCTCGCAGGATGGTTCATATGAGAACAATCGGAGGCGATCGCGTGCACATCGGCGCTCGTCGCAAGACCATTCGTCGCAACGACGACCGTGGCCCAGGCGCACGACAATAAATCGACCGACTGAATGCCGGGGTGTGTGCGCCAGGATAGATCATCGGCGACGTTTTTTTCTGACCAATAGCTGCCAGAGAAGGCGCATTCGTAGTCCATCACGAAATTGTTGTGGTCGGCGCGGCAGAAGCCGAGCGCGGCGCCGTGCAGACCCGAGCAGCTGGCGAGGAAGGTTTTTGCCTCCGCCCGCAGGGACGCCGGCGTATCTGCTGCATGGGCGCCGAGGGGGATGAGGACGACGCACAAGGCGAGAAAGCCGGAGCGGAAGTGGGAAGAGAAGTGGGCGAAGGAATTGGCGGTTTCCCGCCAATTCCGAAAAAAGAAGTGGGAAGTCATTCGAAGCTCTCCGAGTGCGGATGGGGGGGGAGCGGGGGAAGCTCGTCTGCAGGCAGCGTCGCCTCGTCGTAGGCGCGGGCGATGCGACGGGCCTTGACCTCGTTCGGCTCGTCCTTGGCGATGAGATCGACGAGGTCGAGGACGCGCGCGAGGATCCTGGCGTCGATGCGGGTGCGCGACAAGGGCGCCTGGTCCTGGGCCGCGGCGCGCGGGAGGGGAACCGGCGCGCCCTGAGCGATGCCGCCGCCGCCGGGGAGTGGGCCGAGCTGCGGTGGCGTGACCCAGGCGCGGTTGAACGTCCCCTTCCCTTCCAGGAGCCAGGACGGCGGCACGCGGAGCACGTCCGCGAGCTCCAGCAGCGTGCCCCTGCGGACCGCGTGGCCGGCAAGCGCGCGGCCAATTGTCCGGACAGAAAGGCCGGCAGCGACCGCCACTCTTTCCGGGCCACCTGCCAACGCGACGGCCGCGCGCAGCCGAGCGGCGATTTCGCGCGCGGATTGTGCTTGACCCGACTCTGACTGTCGGTCAGTATTGCTAGACATTCAGGGCGTAACTGTCTGACAATGGCTGCGCGACGCTGGCATCCCGAGGATATCAAGGCCGAGCTGCGGAAGCGGTTCGGGGAGATGACGACCCTTTCCAAAAGCTGGGGTTACGCGCGCACGGCCATTTCCGTCGCGCTGGCGACGGATCGCAGTCGGGTCGTCGAGCGTCGGATCGCCGAGGCGTTGCAAGTACCCCTCCATGAACTGTGGCCGGACCGGTGGAACCCGGACGGAACGAGTCTGCCAAGGCGCAGGCGAGGTGTCCGCAACCATAGCGACCTCGCCCCGCCGCGGAAACGTCAAAAGGAAGCGGCGATATGAACGACCGACAGCTGATGTTGAACATCGAGCAGGTGCGGGTGCCCGACGGGCGGCTGCGCGCCGTGGACGCCCTTCTGTTTGTCAAGTGGCGATCTGGGCGGCGTTGATCTCCTTCTGCCGGTGCATGATGACAGCGAACACCTCGCGCGCGAGGTAGCGTTTAAGGGCGCGGATGGCGTCGAGCTTGGAATGACCGCCGGCGATG
>JAGWQN010000086.1 GCA_028869995.1 Rhodospirillales bacterium | reverse complement strand
CGCGAGGCGCGCGCGCAGACCCAGGGTGCGCTCGAGGCGCTCGGCGCGGAGAACGCCGCGCGCGCGGAGCGGCTGCGCGCGACCGAGGAAGAGCGCGACAGGACGCTCGCCGAGCGCGAGGCGGCGCGGGCGGAGCTCGCGCGCACGACCGAGGCGCTGCGCCAGGAACGCCAGCGCCACGAGGAGCGCCAGGCCGAGTGGCAGCGGCTGCGCGAGGAGACCAAGGCTCAATTCCAGCAACTCGCCGCCGGTATCCTCGCGCAGCAAAGCGAAACGTTCACCAAACAGAACAAGGAGCAGGTGCAGACGCTGCTGGGACCGCTGCGCGAACAGATCGCCACCTTCGAAAAGGGATTGACCGAGGCACGGGTCGAGACGGCGAAGGAGCGCGGCACCCTTGCCGAGCAGATCAAGGCGCTGATGGCAACGAACGACACGATGCGCTCGGAAACGCGCGGGCTCGCCGAGGCCTTGCGCGGCCAGTCGCAGACCCAGGGGGCCTGGGGCGAAGCCATCCTTGACAACATCCTGCGCCAGTCCGGCCTGCGCGAGGGCGAGGAATACACACGCCAGGAGACGGCGAACGACGCCGATGGCCGCCGGTTGCGCGCCGACGTCGTCGTCAACCTGCCGGGAGCCGAGGGGCGGCGCATCGTCGTCGATGCGAAGGTCTCGCTCACCGCGTTCGACCAGTACGTCAACGCAGCGGACGACGGCGCGCGCGACACCGCGCGGCGGGCCCATCTCGCCTCGCTGCGCGGCCATGTCAGCACGCTCGGTTCCAAGGCCTATCACGACGCGATCGGCGAGGGCCTCGACTACGTGATCCTGTTCGTGCCGATCGAGGGCGCGCTGGCGCTGGCACTCCAGGCCGAGCCGGGGCTCACCAACTTCGCCGCCGAGAACAACGTCGCGATCGCCACGCCGACGACGCTGATGATGGCGCTGCGCACCGTCGCCAATGTCTGGAAAGTGGAGCGCCGCAACCGCAGCGCCGAGGAAATCGCACGCGTCGCCGGGCGGATGTATGACAAGCTGGAAGGCTTCGTCGCCGACTTCCAGAAGATCGGCACGCAGATGGACACGACGCGCAAGACCTACGACGAGGCCTTCGCCAAACTTGCGCACGGCCGCGGCAACCTGCTGCGCCAGGCTGAGCAGCTCAAGGAGTTGGGAGCGCGGACGAGCAAGTCCCTGCCCTCTTCCCTGCTGGCCGACGAGGCTGACGACAGCAAGCCCCACTCCGCCTGAGCCAGTCCGGCTCCGGCCCAACTGGCTCAGGTCAAGCTGAGCCTGTTCCCGGCGGACGGGTCAGACGCTGAGGTCGAGCAGCGAGCCGCGCGGCGGGATCGTGCCCGGCGCTGCGGGCAGCGCTGGCGCGGGCGACGCCTGACGAGCCGGGTCTGCAAAGGGGCGTGCAAGAGCGCCACTCCCGGGCGCCGCGCCCGCCGCGGGCAGCGGCGTTGCGACGGCCGTCGTCGAGAAGGCCGCGAGCGAGATCGGCGAGAGCATGAGCGGCAGTCTGCGGCGCATCGGCTTTCCGATTCGTAAACGCAGCCCTTTCGTCGCATGGCCGGGCCATCTCTGTCGAGCAGGCGATGGTCAACTCTCGCGACCTCGCCGCCGCTCAGCCCATCAGCGCGGCCACTCCCGGCAGCGTCTTGCCTTCCAGCCACTCGAGGAAGGCTCCGCCGGCCAACGACACGTAGCCGAACCGCTCCGCTACCCCCGCATGTTTCAGGGCCGCGACCGTATCGCCGCCGCCGGCGACGCTGAGCACCGGCGCCGCCGCAACCGCGCGGGCGAAGGCGTTGGTGCCGGCATCGAAGGGCGGCGTCTCGAAGGCTCCCAGCGGGCCGTTCCAGACGACGGTCTTCCAGCCGGCCAGCTCGGCTTCGAGCGCAGCGATGCTGGCGGGGCCGACATCGAGGATCATCGCCTCGTCCGGCACCTCCCCGATCGCGACCACCCGCGTCGGCGCATGGGCACGGAACTCGCTCGCGACGACGGCGTCGACCGGCAACAGAACCTTGCAGCCCCGGCGCGCGGCGGCGTCCAGGATATCGCGCGCGGTGGCGTGCAGCTCCGCCTCCTGCAGCGACCGGCCGACCGTGCGGCCCTGGGCGGCGAGGAACGTGTTAGCCATGGCGCCGCCGATCACGAGCGCATCGACCTTGGCCAGCATGTTGCCGAGCAGTTCGAGCTTGGTCGAGACCTTGGCGCCGCCGACGACCGCCGCAACCGGGCGCGCCGGGCTCTCCAGCGCGCGCGTCAGCGCCTCGATCTCCGCCTGCATCAGCCGCCCGGCGCAGGCCGGCAGCAGATGCGCGACCCCCTCCGTGCTCGCATGCGCGCGATGCGCCGCGGAAAAGGCGTCGTTGACGAAGAGATCGGCGTTGGCCGCCAGCGCGCGGGCAAAGGCGGGATCGTTCTTCTCCTCGCCCGGATGAAAGCGCGTATTTTCCAGCACCGCGACGCCGCCGGGGACCAGCCCTGCCACGGCTGCCGCCGCCGCCTCACCGACGCAATCCGCGGCGAAGGCGACGGGAGCACCGAGAGCGCGCCCCATCGCCGTGGCGAGCGGCGCGAGCGACATGGCCGGAACGACCTTGCCCTTCGGCCGGTCGAAATGGCTGGCAACGATGACCCGGGCGCCCTTCCCCGCCAGCTCGCGGATCGTCGGCAGCACCGCCTCGAGCCGCGTGGCATCGGTGATCACGCCGTCCTTCATCGGCACGTTGAGATCGGCGCGCAGAAGGACGCGCCGCCCCGCCACGGCGGCGCCGTCCAGCGTATGCAGGGCCATTAGAGCTTCCCGAGCAGCGCCGCTGTGTCGCTCATCCGGTTCGAGAAGCCCCATTCGTTGTCGTACCAGGTGAGCACACGCGCCAGCGACCCCTCGATCACCGCCGTCTGCGTCGCATCGAAGGTGCTGCTCTCAGGCACGTGGTTGAAGTCGGCGGAGACCAGCGGCGCGGTGTTGTAGCCGAGGATACCCTTGAGCCTGCCGGCGGCGGCGGTCTTCATCGCCTCGTTGATCGCCTCCTTGGTCGCCGGCTTCTCGAGCACGGCGTCGAGCGAGACCAGCGAGACATTGGGCGTCGGCACGCGGATCGCGGTGCCGTCGAGCTTGCCCTTCAGCGCAGGCAGGACGAGGCCGACGGCGCGCGCCGCACCGGTCGAGGTCGGGATCATCGAGACGGCGGCGGCGCGGGCGCGATGCAGATCCTTGTGCAGCGTGTCCACGGTGCGCTGGTCGCCGGTGTAGGAATGGATCGTCACCATGTAGCCGCGTGCAATCCCGAATGTCTCGTGCAGGACCTGGGCTACCGGGGCGAGGCAGTTGGTGGTGCAGGAGGCGTTGGAGACGACGGTCATCGCCGGCGTCAGCACGTCGTGGTTGACGCCATAGACAATGGTCGCGTCCACCCCGTCGGCCGGCGCCGAGATCAGCACCTTGCGCGCGCCGGCGGCGATCAGCTGCGCCGCCTGTTCCTTCTTGGTGAACAGGCCGGTGCACTCCATCGCCACGTCGACGCCGGCAAACGGCACGCGTGCGGGATCGCGCTCGGCGCTCACGGCGATCGGGCCCCAGCTGCGCCCGCCCTGGCGGATCACCAGGCTGTTGCCCTGGACCTCGACCTCGGCGGGAAGCCGCCCGTGCACGCTGTCGTAGCGCAGCAGGTGGGCATTGGCCTCGACGGAGCCGAGATCGTTGATGGCGACCGGCACGACATCAGTGCGCCCGCTCTCGATGATGGCGCGCAGGACGAGGCGGCCGATGCGGCCGAAGCCGTTGATGGCGATCTTGATGGTCATGGCGTGGATTTCCTCAGCTTCGTTGATGGCACGCGCGGTTGTCGCGGGACACCGGAGCGCGTGCGGATCCTAGCGAATTCGTTCCGATCCCGTGCGTCATCTCTCGTCAACCCAGACTGGACTGCAACGCGCAGCCTCAGCCTGCGAGCCGGCGCAGCACAGCGGCGGTGAGGGCCTCCGCGGTGAGCCCGAAATGCCGGTAGAGCTCCTCGTAGGGGGCGGAGGCGCCGAACCGGTCGAGGCCGAGGAAGATGCCGTCCGCTCCGAGCACGCGCTCCCAGCCGAAGCTGCTGGCGGCCTCGATGCCGAAGCGCGGCGCGGTGCCGAGCACGCTCTCGCGCCAGGAGGGATCCTGGGCGAAGAACAACTCCCAGCACGGCAGCGACACCACGGCCGCATCGACGCCCTGCGCCGCCAGCGCCGAGCGCGCCGCCATGGCGATCCCCACTTCGCTGCCCGTGGCAACGAGCGTCGCGGCGCGATGGCCGGCCTCGGCCAGCACGTAGCCGCCCCGGGCGCAGCGGTTCTCGCCGGCGTCGCTGCGCAGCGGCGGCAGGGGCTGGCGACTCAGCACCAGGCAGGAGGGCCCGTCGGCGCGCCGCAGCGCGAGTTCCCAGCATTCCGCCGTCTCCATCGCGTCGGCGGGGCGGAAGACGAACATATTGGGCATGGCCCGCAACGCGGCGAGATGCTCGACCGGCTGGTGTGTCGGTCCATCCTCGCCCAGGCCGATCGAATCGTGCGTGAGCACGTGGATCGCGCGTCGGCGCATCAGGGCGGCGAGGCGGAGCGCGGGGCGCATGTAATCGGTGAAGACGAAGAACGTGCCGCCATAGGGGATCAAGCCGCCATGCAGTGCCATGCCGTTCATGGCCGCGGCCATGCCGTGCTCGCGCACGCCCCAGTGGACGTAGCGCCCGGCATAGTCGCCCGGGCGCACCGCGCCCATGCCCTTGACGAAGGTGAGGTTCGAGCCGGTGAGATCGGCCGAGCCGCCGACCAGTTCCGGCACCGCGGGCACCAGCGCCTCCAGCACTTTCTGGCTGGCCTGGCGCGAGGCCAGCTTGGGCTTGCCCGTCGCGATCTCGGCGCGCAGTCCCGCCAGCGCCTCATGAGCGGCCTCAGGCAGGCGCCCGGCGATGACGCGCTCGAACTCGGCACGCTGCGGGTGGTTGGCGAGGCGCTTGAGCCAGGCGCGGCGGGCCGGCGCGCCGCGCATGCCACGCTGGCGCCAGGCCTCGGCGATCCCCTGCGGCACCTCGAACGGCGGATGGTTCCAACCGAGCGCCTGCTTCGCCGCCGCGGCCTCGTCCGCACCGAGCGGCGCGCCGTGGCTGCCGGCAGTGCCGGCCTTCGTCGGCGCGCCGAAGCCGATGATGGTGCGGCAGGCGATCAACGTGGGCTTGCGCGAGCGGACCGCGTAAGAGAGCGCGGCGGCGACGGCGGCGGCATCATGCCCGTCGACCCGGCGCGTGGCCCAGCCGCCCGCCGCGAAACGGCGCAGCGTGTCCTCGGAATTCGCAAGCCCCGTGCTGCCGTCGATCGAGATGCTGTTGTCGTCCCACAGCACCGCCAGACGCGAAAGCCGCAGGTGGCCCGCGATCGAGATCGCCTCGTGGCTGATCCCCTCCATCAGGTCGCCGTCGCTGGCGATCACCCACGTGCGGTGATCGACCAGGCTGCGCCCGAAGCGCGCCGCGAGCATGCGCTCGGCGAGCGCCATGCCGACGGCGGTGGCGATACCCTGGCCGAGCGGGCCGGTCGTCGTCTCGATCGCCGGATGCTCGCCGAACTCGGGGTGGCCGG
>JAGWQN010000085.1 GCA_028869995.1 Rhodospirillales bacterium | reverse complement strand
GCGAGGGCGGCGCGACGGGCAGGCGGCGCGCAGGCGGGCGGATGCGCTGCTCGACGCCCTGGGCGCGGTGCAGCAGGCGATGCTGCGCGGTGCCGAGGGCGAGGCCGTGGCCGCGCTGGAGGCGCTGGCCGCCGAACCGCTGCCGCCCGCGGAGCCGGCGCTTGCCGCGCTGCTCGCGGCGATCCGCCTGCGCGCCCGTGTCACCGCCGTGCAATGTCACGAAAGATGGCGCGCAACCCCTTGGCGCGTCAGCAACGCGTCTCTATAAGCCCGCGCATCCTCGCTGGGGATGCGACGCCGGCGGTGGCGTCGACGGACCTGGGTTTCTGACGACGGGAAACGCGACGCATGATGATCACGCTGCCCCCGGACTACCGTCCTTCCGAGGGCGAACAGTTCATGAATCCCCTGCAGTTGGAATACTTCCGTCAGAAGTTGCTGCGCTGGCGCGCCGAGCTGCTGCGCGAGGCGGACGACACGCTGGCCAGCCTCTCTGAGGGCGGCATCCACGAGGCGGACATCACCGACCGTGCCAGCGTGGAGACCGACCGCGCGCTCGAGTTGCGCACCCGCGACCGCGCCCGCAAGCTCATCAGCAAGATCAACCAGGCGCTCGCGCGCGTGGAGGCCGGGACCTACGGGTTCTGCGAGGAGACCGGCGAGCCGATCGGCCTCAGGCGGCTGGAGGCGCGCCCGATCGCCACGCTCTCGATCGAGGCGCAGGAGCGCCACGAACGCATGGAGCGCGTCCACCGCGACGACTGACGCCGCCCATACGACGCAAGCCGCCGGCCGTCCGGCGGCGGCTCAGTGCGCGGCGCGCGGGCCAAGCCAGCGTTGCCGCCAGCCGCGCAGCGCCTCGGCCGTGAGCGGACGGGCAATGGCGAAGCCCTGGCCCTCGTCCACGCCCAGCGACTGCATGCGCTGCCAGGTCGGCTGATCCTCGATCCCCTCGGCGACGATACGCATGCCCGCGATCCGCGCCGCGGCGACCGCGCGGATGAGGAACGCCCGTGCCGGCTCCGACCGGCCGACCTCGGCGACCAGGTTCTGGTCGAGCTTCATGATCGAGAACGGCATGTCGAGCAGATTCTCCGGCGCGCGCCCCGCCGGGCCGACATCGTCGATGGCGAGCCGGTAGCCATAGGCGCGCAGGCGTGCCACCGCCTCGCGCAGCGCCGGAATGTCGTTGACGGGGCGGCTTTCGGTCAGCTCCAGGATCAGCAGGGCGGCCGGCAGCCCCGCGGCCCTGCGCTCGCGCTCGATCCAGCTGGCGGCGCCGCGGCGCAGCATGGCATCGAGCGGCACATTGACGGCGAGCGCCATGCCGAGCCCGCCGAGGCCAAACTCGCGCCATTCGGCGAAGGCGCAGCGGAACACTGCCTGGGTGAGCCGCCATGCCAGCCCCGCCGCTTCCATCCGCGGCACGAAATCCGCGGGCTCGATCAGGCCGCCCCCCGGCCGGGCCAGGCGCGCCAGCACCTCCACGGCCACCGGCGCGCCATCGGCGAGCTGGACGACGGGCTGATAGCGCACCACCACCTGCCCGGCACTGAGCGCGCTGCGCAGGCCCGCGAGCGTCGGGGGCGGGGCAGGGGCGGCGAGGACCTGGGATGTTGTCATGCGACGCTTCATGCCCGATCCGCCGTCAGCGCCCCATCAAACCGGCGTGATGGCGGACGTGACGTTGAGTGAATGCGGGCCCGCGGCGATGGGTGCGCCGGCCGCCGGCGGACGCCTCATCGAGCCTCGGCCGCGGGCTTGCCGGCCGGCTTGGCGCCGGTGCGCAGGCGTTTTTCGCCGAGAAACAGCAGGATCGGCGCGGCGATGAAGATCGACGACGAGGTGCCGATGACGATGCCGAACAGCATCGTCCAGGCGAAGGCCGAGAGTGTCTCGCCGCCGAAGAAGGCGAGCGGCAGGGCCGCGAGGAAGACGGTCATCGAGGTGCCGAGGGTGCGGTTCAGCGTCTCGTTGATCGACAGGTCGATCAGCTCGCGCAACGGCATGGATTTGTATTTGCGCAGGTTTTCGCGCATGCGGTCGTACACCACGACCTTGTCGTTGGTGGAATAGCCGAGGATGGTCAGGATCGCGCCCACCATCACCAGGTCGAACGGCAGGCGGGTGATGGCGAGGAAGCCGATCGTCTTGGTGACATCGAGGATCAGCGTCACCACCGCGCCGACGGCGAACTGCCACTCGAAGCGGAACCAGATATAGACCAGAATCATCAGGATGCTGATGCCGAGTGCCAGCATGCCGTTGCGGAACAGTTGCGCCGAGACCGAGGCGCCGACGGCATCGGTGCGCAGGATCTTCGTCCCCGGCGCGGCCTTTTGCAGGCCGGCGTTGACCTTGCCGACGAGCGCCTGGGTCGCCGCGGCGTCGCGCTGGGACTCGAGGCGGATCAGCACGCCGTCGGCCTTGCCGAAGCGCTGCACGCCGGGATTGGCGACGCCGGCCCCGGCGAGGCCGGCGCGGATGGCCGCGAAATCCGCAGGACCCGGCGTGCGCGCCTCGATGACCACGCCGCCGCGGAAATCGATGCCGAGATTGAGGCCGGGATAGAAGAACAGCACCACCGACGCGCTCGACAGGATCGCCGAGACGATGAGGCCCGCGAAGCGTCCGCGCATGAAGCGGATCTTGGTGCCATCGGGGACGATGCGGATGAGGGGGCGATAGAACATGGTCAGCGAACCTGGAACAAAATCAAACCGGCAGCGCGGCCGGGCGGCGCGCGACGTACCAGCGCGACATCAGCAGCCGTGTCAGCATCGTCGCGGTGAACAGCGAGGTGGCGATGCCGACCGTGATGGTGACGGCGAAGCCACGGATCGGCCCGGTGCCGAAGATGAACAGCATGACGTGGGCGAGGAAGGCGGTGGCGTTGCTGTCGATGATGGTGGAATAGGCGCGCCGGCAGCCGGCCTCCATCGCGTTGAGCGGCGTCCGCCCGGCGCGCACCTCCTCGCGGATGCGCTCGTTGATGAGGATGTTGGCATCGACCGCCATGCCGAGGGTGAGCAGGATGCCCGCCATGCCGGGTAGCGTCAGCGTCGCCTGCAGCACCGAGAGGATCGCCAGCAGCAGCACCAGGTTGACGATCAGGGCGACGTTCGCGAACCAGCCGAACAGCCCGTAGAACAGCCCCATGAAGACGATGACGAGGACGAAGCCGACGGCCAGGGCCGCGGCGCCGGCGCGGATCGCGTCGGCGCCGAGTTCGGGCCCGACGCTGCGTTCCTCGACGATCTTGAGCGGCGCCGGAAGCGCGCCCGCGCGCAGCAGCACGGCGAGGTCGGTCGCCGACTGGGCGGTGAACTGGCCGCTGATCTGGCCACGCCCGCCGAGGATCGGCTCGCGGATCACCGGGGCGGACAGCACCGCGTTGTCGAGCACGATGGCGAAGGGGTGGCCGACATAGCGGCGGGTGATCTCGGCGAAGCGGCGCGTGCCGATCGAGTCGAAGGTGAAATTGACGACCCACTGCCCGGTGTTCGGGTCCTGTGCGGCGCGTGCGTCGGTGAGATTGGCGCCGTCCACCGCGACCGTCCGGCGCACCGCGATCTTGGTGCCGGGATGGCCCTGCAGCGGCAGGAACTCGTCGCCGGGCGGCGGCGTCGGGGCCTGCGGATTGGCCGTCTCGTCGGTGAGGTGGAAGGTCATCTTGGCGGTCTTGCCGAGCAGCGCCTTGATGCGCTGCGGATCGCCGATGCCGGGCAGTTCGACGACGATTCGGTCCTGGCCCTGGCGGGTGATGGTCGGATCGACGACGCCGGTCGCGTCGATGCGGCGGCGCACGATCTCGATCGACTGCTGCACCGCCTGGGTGGCGCGGTCGGCCAGGGCCGCGGGCGAGAGGGTGATGACGATTGAGCCGTCCGGACGGCGCGTGAAGGTCAGGTCGCTCGTGGTGGCGAAGCCGGTCGATGATTGCTGGGCCAGCGGCTGCAGGGCCTTGAACGCCTTGTCCTCGGTGCCGGGCTGCAGGCCGTTGACGACCAGGTTCTGTGCCGCGTCGCTCGCGGTCACGCGGTAGCGCACGAGCCCGGCCTGGCGCAGCGCCTGGCGCGCGCCTTCGGCCAGGCTGGTGAGGCGCTCGCGTGTCACCGCCGCCATGTCCACCTGCATCATCAGGTAGGAGCCGCCGCGCAGGTCGAGCCCGAGCCGCAGGGTTCGCCATGGCAGCCAGGCCGCGGGCGCGGGCATGGCGTTCGGCAGCGCGAGCAGAACGCCGAGCAGGCAGATGCCCAGCACGGTGACGGTCTTGAGACGGGAAAAATAAAGCATCGGCGGGAATTTCAGGGGCTTGGGGCGCGGGAGAGGCGGAAACGACAGCCGCGAGGACGCAATTCGCGGTGCGGTCATTGACCACACCCCCCGGTTTCGCGCAACCGGGCGGCCGGAGGTGACCATGGCCGCTGAGGGGATCAGGATCGGGCTGTTCGGCGCCGGGCATTTCGGCCGCTTTCACGCGCAGAAGGTGCTGGACAACCCGCGCGCGACGCTGGTCGGGGTGCACGACCCGGACGCCGCGCGGGCACGCGCGCTGGCCGGCGAGTGCCGCACCGCGGCGATGGCGCCGGCGGCACTGCTGGCGGCCTGCGACGCGGTGATCGTCGCCGCGCCGGCGGAGGCGCATTATGCGCTGGCGCTGGCGGCGCTCGAGGCCGGGCGGCACGTGCTGGTGGAGAAGCCGATCGCCGCGACGCTCGAGCAGGCGGACGCGCTCGCCGCGGCGGCGGCGGCGCGCGGACTGGTGCTGCAGGTCGGCCATCTGCTGCGCTACTCGGCCGAGCACCAGGCGATCAGCGCGCGGATGCGCCGGCCGCTCTATATCGAATGCGTGAGGATCGCGCCGTTCAAGCCGCGCGGTACCGATGTCAGCGTCATCCTCGACCTGATGATCCACGACCTCGACCTCGTGCTGGCGCTGGTCGATGCGCCGATCAGCAACGTCGATGCGGTGGGCGCGCCCGTCGCGAGCGCGCACGAGGACATCGCCAACGCCCGTGTTCATTTCGCCAACGGTTGCGTCGCGACGATCACCGCGAGCCGGATCAGCCTCAAGACCGAGCGCAAGATGCGGCTGTTCTCGCGCGAGGGCTACATGTCGGTCGATTTCGCCGCCCGCAAGCTGATGATGATCGGGCGCGAGCGTGGCATCCCGATCCCCGGCACCGGCGGTGGGCGGATCGAGGAGACGGGGTGGAAGGACCACGACGCGATGGCCGCGGAGCACGCCGCCTTCACCGCCTCGATCCTCGATGGCGCCAGGGTGCTCGTCGATGCCGCGGCGGGCCGTCGCGCGCTCGCCGCGGCGATCGCCGTCGCCGAGAGCATGGCGGCCAACCGCGCCGTCGCACAGGCCAGCGGATTGCTCGACGGCGCCTGAGGCTCTCTCGCGGCGGCGCGGGCCGGGCCTGCTCAGGCTCGCCGCCGCTTAGGCCCGCCTCCGTTAGGCCCGTCCCCGCTCAAGCTGGCGCGCGGTCGAGGCCGGCATGGGCGCGGAACTCCGCCGTCGAGTTGATGCGCGGGAACGGCGTCGAGGGGACGGCGACGCCGAGGAAGGTGCAGAGCGGTTCCCAACCGAGCCCGGCGTAGAAGACGAGCAGGCGCTCCGGAGCGATCGCCGCGCGCACGGCCGCGTTGTTGCGGCGATAGGCGGCGATGGCGCGCTCCTTGGTGATCGGCAGGCCGCCCAGGCTGCGCGGCACGATGAGGTCGTGCGCCATCTCCAGCACGGCGCGGCGATGGGCGTCGGGCGCGTCGGCGCGGTGCGGCAGCAGCGAGCCGATGGTCGCCGAAAAGCTGCGCCACCAATCCTCCTCCGGCCGCTCCGTGTGGATCACCTTGGCGTCGGGGAACGCGGCGGCGAGTTCCGGCCACAGCGCCGCCCCGGGCCAGTCGACTTGGCTCACATAGCCGGGGAACATGGCCGCCCAGTCCGGCGTCTCGCCGCGCGCCACCGCCTGCCAGGGCGCGAGCATGGCGGGATTGCCGAGCATCTGGTCCATGTGGTGACAGGGGCCGAAGCCGAGTTCGTTGAGGGCGAGCTTGAGCGCCTGCGTGCCCGTGCGGCCGAAGCCGGAGCCGATGATGCGGAGCATGGTTTCCCTTTGCTGGTGAGCCGTCGATCGCGGCTGGTGACGATAGAGAGGCTCAGCCTGGCGCGCCATCCAGCAGGGTCAGGATCTCCGCCGCCGCCGCCTCGGAGGGGGTGCGCCCGGTGGGGGCCAGGCTCGCCACGATGGCGCGGAAGGCGTCGCGCTGCGTGGCGCCGGCGGCGGGATCGCCGATGAGGGCCGCGGCGGCCGCGGCCAGCCGCTCGGGCGAGCAATTCTCCTGCAGCAACTCGGGGACGATTTCGCGCCCGGCCAGCACGTTGACCATGGCGACATGGTCGAGCGTGATCATGCGCCGCACCAGCGCCGCGGTCAGGGGATGGACACGGTAGGCGACCGCCATCGGCACGCCGGCGAGCGCGAGTTCCAGCGTCGAGGTGCCGGACTTGGTGATCGCGGCGGCGGCGGCGGCGTAGGCATCGTGCTTCTCGTCGAGACCGGCCAGCAGGATCGGCGGCTGCGGCCAGCCTGCCACGCTGTCGCGGACCGCCTCGGCGACATTGGCCGACAGCGGCATGGCGGCGACGAGCCCCGGCACGCGGGCGCGCAGCAGGGCGAGGGCGTCGCGATAGACGGGTAGCAGGCGCGAGATCTCGGAGTGCCGGCTGCCTGGCATCAGCAGCAGCAGCGGGGCGTCGCCCAGCGCGTGACGGGCCCGGAACGATGCCGCGTCGCCGCGATCGGCGCCCGACTCGAGAACCGGATGGCCGACGAAGCTCGCCGCGAGGCCGTGGCGGGCGAAGAACCCGGGCTCGAACGGCAGCAGGCAGAGGAGCCTGTCCCACAACCCCGGGAAGCGGCGCACGCGGCCCTCGCGCCAGCCCCAGGCCTGCGGCGCGACATACTGCACGCGCCGGCAGCGCGGGATCCGTCGCAAGAGCCGCAGCCCGAAGCTCGGGCTGTCCACCGTCACCACGACGTCGGGGCGCTTCGCCTCGATGTCGGCGACTGTCTCGGCCATGCGCCGGCGCAGCAGCGCGAGCCGCGGCAGCACCTCCGCCAGGCCCATCACCGCGAGGTCGCGCATCGGGAACAGGCTCTGCAGGCCCTGCGCCTGCATGCGCGGGCCGCCGACGCCGGCAAAGGCGAGATCGGGCCGGGCGGCACGCAGGGCGGCCATCAGCCGTGCGCCGAGCACGTCCCCGCTCTGCTCTCCGGCGACGAGATAGACCAGCGTCATGCGTGGGGGACGAGCAGCGGCGCCGCGGCGCCGGCCGGCCAGCGGCGGTGGTTCTGCACCTGCCCCTGCGCGCGCACCGCCTCGAGCGCGGCTGGATCGATGGTGGCGCTGGCGATGCCCGGCACGTCCATGGAGCTGGCGGCGAGGATGCCGTCCGCGGGGAAGCCATGATCCATCGGGCCGCAGATCAGGGCCTGGCCGCGATTGACGTCGAGGGCGGCACTCCACGGCGCCGTCCCCACCGTGGGCGCGAGCGCCACGAAGCACTGGTTCTCCATCGCCCGCGCGCGCGCGGCGATGCGCACGCGCTCGAAGCCGGCGGCGGTGTCGGTGCAGGAGGGCATGAGGATGAGGAAGGCGCCGGCCTCGACCTGGGCGCGCACCAGGTTGGGGAACTCGCCGTCGAAGCAGATGGCGATGCCGATGCGCCCCCATGGCGTCTCCACGACGCCGGGCGGCGCGCCGCCGCTGATGTGCCATTGCTCGTCCTCGAAGCGCGTCATCACGTGCTTGTCGGCCAGCACCACCTCGCCCGACGGGGCAGCGAGGATGGCGCGGTTGCGCACCGTGTCGCCGGTACGCATCGGCAACGAACCCGCAAGCAGCCAGACGCCGGCGCCGCGCGCGACGGAGGCGGCGGCGCGGATCACCGTGTCGGCGCCGTCGATCGCGCGTGCGAGCTCGCCGGCGAGATCGGCGGCGCCCGCACCGGGCGGCGTGGCGAAGGCCTCGAGCGGCGCGTATTCCGGACACACGACCATCTGCGCGCCCGCGGCCTCGACCGTCGCGCGCAGCCGCGCGGCCCAGCC
Organism: Rhodospirillales bacterium; assembly: GCA_028869995.1. Lineage (GTDB taxonomy): Bacteria > Pseudomonadota > Alphaproteobacteria > Acetobacterales > Acetobacteraceae > JAJXXT01. The sequence goes on along the minus strand of JAGWQN010000085.1, from coordinate 19,510 downwards.
GGCGACGCCGCCGGGGCTGCCGATCTGCCACGCGACCGAGGCGAGCCGGAGCGAGGCCATGTCAGCGCAGCGACTTGGTCCAGAACACGAGCCGGTTCTCGACCTCCTCGTCGCCGTCGATCTGCTTCCAGCGCATGTTGCAGACGAGATCGGGCCGCCTGGCATAGCCGCGACGGCTCCAGAATCCGTCGAGCGGGACGTCGCCCGGGGGGCGCAGCCTGTGCTGCTCCGGGCGGATCACCGAGCAGAAGGCTGCGAGATCGCAACGGCTGACGGCGCGCGCATGCGCCTCGCGCGCGGTGAAGAAGGCGACGCCCGCGCCCTGCCCACGATAGGCGGGGAGCAGCACGCTCTCGCCGAAGTAGAAGACGCGATGCGGCTCGATGCCGGCGGCGCGGAACGGCTCGAGCAGGTTGTCGGACTGTTCCTCGAGCGGCTGGCAGGTCGAGCAGCCGACAATCTCGCCACCCTGGCGGGCGACGACGAGGGCGGCATGCGCGCTCGCGGCGAAATGCTCGAGGTGGCGCGCCTCGGCGGCCTCGCTGCCGTCGTAGAGATAGGGCCACGCACGGAACACCGCGATGCGCAGCCGCGCCAGCGCTGGCAGGTGCGGGCGTATCGCCGTGCCGGTGAGGGTTTCGATCACCATCGCGCCTCTCTAAGCCAGCGTCCGGGCGGCGTCGATGAAGGCGGCGAACCCCTGTTCGACGATGCTGCGGTCGAGCCCGTCGGTGATGAAGACGAGGCGGCTGCGGCGGTCGTCGCCGGGTGGCCAGGCATCGAGCAGCACCGGCTCGTGGAAGACGTGCTGCACGCCGTGGATCGCAAGCGGCCGCTCCTGGCCGATGAGATTGAGGATCCCCTTGACGCGCAGCATGCGCTCGCCCTGGGTGCCGATCATCATCTCGAGGCAGGTGCCGATACCCTGCCAGGGCAGCGGTTCGTCCCAGGTGAGGCAGAAGGACTGGATGCGTCCCTGCGGGATGTGGCGCGACAGGGCGCTCTCGGCGAGCCAGGCGACGACGTCGGCGTGCTTGCCGCGCGCGGTGAACAGGCCGAGGTCGAGCAGTGCTGCGGCGGGGATCTCGCCATGCCGGGCGATCCGGGTTTGCGCCGCGGGGTTGAGCTCGGCGAGGCGGGTCAGCAGCGGCGCGGGGTCGGCGAGATCGGACTTGCTGACGACGATGCGGTCGGCGATCGCGGCCTGGCGCAGCGCCGTCGGGTGCGCCTCCATCTGCGCCACGCCGTGCATCGCGCTGATGACGGTGACGATCCCGTCGAGCCGCCAGCGCGCGACCAGCAGCGGGTGGGACATCAGCGTCTGGACCAGCGGCACCGGGTCGGCCAGCCCCGTCGTTTCGACCACGACGCGTGACGGCGCGCGCGCCTCGAGGTTTTCGAGGGCGCGCACGAGGTCGCCGCGCAGCGAGCAGCAGAGGCAGCCCGAGGGCAGTAGCACGGTGTCCTCGTCGAGCTTCTCGATCAGCAGGTGGTCGATGCCGATCTCGCCGAACTCGTTGACCAGCACCGCGGCGCCGGCGAGCGCGGGGTCGCGCAGCAGGCGGTTGAGGAGCGTGGTCTTGCCGGCGCCGAGGAAGCCGGTCAGCACCGTGACGGGGGCGGGCGCGGGGGCGCGTGCGTCACTCATGGTGGGCCGGCGCGATATCGACCAGCGTGCCGTCGCGCGCGGCGCGGAAGAAGCAGTTATGGGCGCCGGTGTGGCAGGCGGGGCCGGTCTGCTCGACCAGCAGCAGGATCGTATCGCCGTCGCAATCGAGGCGCAGCTCCACCAGGCGCTGGACGTGGCCCGACGTCTCGCCCTTGCGCCAGAGCGCCTGGCGCGAGCGGCTCCAGTAACAGACCCGGCCGGTGGCCAGCGTCTCGGCGACCGCGTCGCGGTTCATCCAGGCGAGCATCAGCACCTCGGCGCTGTCGTGCTGCTGCGCGATCGCCGGCACGAGGCCCTGGGCATTGAACTTGATGGCATCAAGGATGGCGTCCATCCGCCCTATATCGGGCGGATGGACGCCGGTTGGAAGCCTTGGCCGTCCGCCGGCTCAGCCCTGGTGGGCGGCGAGGGCGGCGAGGCCCTTCTCCAGGTCGGCGACGATATCGGCCACGTCCTCGAGGCCGATATGCAGGCGCATCATCGGGCCGCCGAAACCGCCGCTGCCCGCGGTGCGGGTGACATGGGTCGGCAGGGCCAGGCTCTCGTAGCCGCCCCAGGAGGCGCCGATGCCGAACAGGTCCAGCGCCTCGGCCATCGCGTTCACCGCCCCCTCCGCGAAGTGCGGCTGGAACACCACGCCGAACAGCGAGCAGGCGCCGGTGAAGTCACGCTTCCAGAACTCATGGCCGGGGCAGGAGGGCAGGGCCGGATGCAGCACCCGCAGCACCTCCGGGCGGTTGGCAAGCCAGGAGGCGACCTCGATGCCCGACTGCATCTGCCGCGCGAGACGCACGCCCATCGTGCGCGAGCCGCGCAGGGCCAGCCAGCAATCGTCGGGCGAGGCATACTGGCCGAGCGCCAGCGCCGTGCCGCGCACCCGCTCCCAGTCCTCGCGCGTGTTGACCGTGACCGAGCCGAGCAGCACGTCCGAGTGGCCGACGACGTACTTGGTCAGCGCCTGGATCGAGCAATCGACCCCGTGCCGGAACGGCTGGAAGAAATGGATTCCCCAGGTGTTGTCCATCAGCACCTTGGCGCCCTTCGCGTGGGCGAGGGCGGCGAGGCCGGGCACGTCCTGCACCTCGAAGGTGTGGCTGCCCGGGCTCTCGGTGTAGAGCACGGTGGTGTTGGCGCGGAACTGCGGCGCGAGCCGCTCGGGCGTGATGCAGGGGTCGTAGTAGCTCGTCTCGACGCCAAAACGGCTGAGGAAGCCGTCGCAGAAGGCGCGCGCCGGGCCGTAGACCGAGTCCGGCATCAGGCAGTGGTCGCCCGCCTTGAGGTAGGCCTGCAGCGGCACGGTGACGGCGGCGAGGCCGGAGGAGACGATCTGGCAGCGCGTGCCGCCCTCGATCTCGGCGATCATGTCCTCGAGCGGCCAGTGCGTCGGCCCGCCGAGCACGCCGTAGAGCAGCTCCTGCTCCATGCGCGCGGTCTGGAATTCCTTGCGCTGGGACATCGAGGGTTGCAGCACCGTGGAGCCGCGATGCACCGCGGGGTTGACGAAGCCGTGCACCCGCTTGCCGGCGCGACCGGTGTGGGAGAGCCGGGTGTTGAAGCCGCGCGTGTGCGTGCCTTGGTCGTCCATGTTCTTATGTTTCCTTATTTTCTTAGGTCTCGAGGGGCAGGTCCTGGCGACCGCCCCATTCCGTCCAGGAGCCGTCGTAGACCGCACCCGGGGCAAAGCCGGTACGCACCATCGCGAGCGTGATCAGGGTCGCCGAGACGCCGCTGCCGCAGGAGGCCACGACGGGGCGGCTGCCGTCGATCCCGGCGGCGGCGAGCTTCGCCTTCAGGTCCGCCACCGGCAGCATCGTCTTGTCCGGGCCGACGAGCGTCGCCGCGGGCAGGTTGACCGCACCCGGAATGTGGCCGCTGCGCAGCCCCGGGCGGAACTCGGGAACCTGCGCGTGAAACCGCGCGGCGCCGCGGGCGTCGACCACCAGTTCCTGACCGGTCGCGAGGTTGGCGACGAGGTCGCCGACGCCGCGCACGCGCACGCTGCGTGGCGAGGGCACGAAGCTCGCGGCGCGCGGGGCGGCGGGAGCCCCGGTCTCGACCGGGCCGTTCGCGGCGCGCCAGGCGGTCCATCCGCCGTCGAGCACGCGCACGCGGTCGTGGCCCATCGCGCCGAACATCCACCAGACGCGGGAGGCCCAGAACATCGGGCCCCGGTCATAGACGACGATGTCGCTGTCGTTGCTGATCCCGAGCTGGCCGACCAGGCGGGCGAAGCGGCCGGGAGCGGGGAGCATGTGCGGCAGCGTGGCGTCGGTGTCGGCGATCAGGTCGACATCGAAATAGCGTGCGCCCGGGATGCGCGAGGCGGCGAACTCGGCCGCCGGGTTGCCGGGCTCGCCGGGCAGGTATTTCGTCGCTTCCAGAACGACGAGGCCGGGCTGGCCGAGGATCGGCATGAGCTCGGCGGTGGTGATGACGGGGTCCATGGGGTTCCTCGGCGGCTCTCTGGCGGGCGTGTTGTTGGCGGGGCGTCAGGCCAGGGCGATGGCGATGCGGCGATTCTGCCGTCCCTTGTTTTCGATCTTGAGCACGGTGAGCCTGCCGATTTCGCCGGTGCGCGCGACATGGGTGCCGCCGCAGGGCTGCAGGTCCACCGGCGGTTCGCCGGCGCCGATGCGCACGAGGCGCAGCCGGCCGGTGCCGCGCGGCGGCTTGACGGAGAGCGTGCGCACGAGGCCGGGATTGGTATCGAGCACGCTCTCGTCCACCCACTCGATGCTCACGGGGTGGTCGGCGGCGATGAGCGCGTTGAGGCGTTCCTCGATCGCTTCCTTGGCCGGCGGGTCGGGCAGGTCGAAGTCGAGGCGGGAACGCTCCGCGCCCACCGCCCCGCCGGTCACCGCGGCACCGGGAAGGGCCGCGCAGAGCAGGTGCATCGCCGTATGCATGCGCATGTGGGCGAAACGGCGCTCCCAGTCGAGCACGGCCTCGACCGTCGTGCCGGCCGCCGGCAGCGCCGCGCCGGGAGCGGGGAGATGGATGATGGTCTCGCCCTCGCCCTTGATGGTGTCGGCAAGCGCGGTCTCCCCGCCCTCCCAGACCAGCCGGCCGATATCGCCCGGCTGGCCGCCGCCGCGGGGGTAGAAGACGGTGCGGTCGAGCACGATGCCCTCCGGCGCCGAGGCGAGCACAACTGCGCTGGCCTGGCGCCGCCCGGCGTCGGCCAAGAAGAGACGTTCGGTCATGGCGTGACGATAGAGGCGCGCGCCGCCGCTGCCCAGCCTCCCGCGGTGCTTTCCCGCGGTGAGGCGACGGGCGGTCAGGCGAAGGCGGGTATCAGGCCGCGCAGCTTCGCCGCTCCCTGCGCCCCCTTGAGGGCCTCGCGCCACAAGCCCTCGGCGGCGCGCTGGTGCGATGCCAGGGCCTCGTCGGCGCTGGTCAGCATGGCGATGCCCGGAGCCTGTCCGGGGCTGCTGTCGCAGCGGTGCGCGTTGATGGCGAGCGTCGCACGGTCACGCGAGCGCAGGATCTTGAACGGACCCGGCGGCTCGGCGGTGGCGAGAAGCCCGAACTGCAGGCCCATCGGCTCCGCTTCCATCAGCGCGGCGATGTGTTCGACCTCGGCCGCCGCGACGTCGCGGCACTGGCGGCGCAGGCGGTCCGAGAGCGGCAGCGAGCCGGCGACGCCGAGCTCGAGGAACGAGCGGATGCGCCCCGCCGACATCATGCAGATGATGGAGGGACGGCGCTGGCCGTAGAGGCGCTTGCGCGCGGCCAGGATGCCCAGGATCTGCTCGCCGGCGGCGGTCAGCGCCCCGCGATCGGTGGTGGCCTGGGCGGCCGACTCCTCGAACGCTGCGGCGAGGGCCTGGTCGAAGCGGTCGGTGGTGGTGAGGTAGGAGATCGGCTCCGCGACCTGCAGGATCTGGTCCGCGGTTTCCTCCGCCTGGCGCATCCGCTCGAAGTAGCCGACCGGGCGGGCGTAGTACTCGACGCCGATACCCAGCAGCGAGAGCGGCGAGATCTTCAGCAGCTCGGCCAGGCGCTGGATCGTGTCCAGCTTGATGACCTCGCCCTTCTCGTAGCGATAGAGGGCGGCGCGGGAGACGCCGAGGCGGGCGGCGATCTCTTCGGCGCGCAGGCCCGATTCGAGGCGGTACGCCCGCAATTGCTGTCCGACTTCGGTAAACCGCATCGAAATGCTCCTCTCCAGTGCGGCGGGCCGCGGTTTTCGGGCCCGTGCGTGTCACGCGTTCAGGCAGGACCGGCCGGCATTTCTTGCCGGATTGTCATGCTCATGTTCGGGTGACACACCACCCGCACCACCGGCGCGAATCTCGCGCCGCCTCGGCAACCTCAGGACGTGAGCATAAGACCGCCCGAAACCCTGTTCAACGGTAAATCGCAGGGGACGAGACGGCTGACAAATTTATGACGCGGTATTTATGTGGCGAGACCCGCCAGCGTCTCGATCGCTTGCACCAGTGCCGAATGGTCGAGGTCCGCGCCGCCGTGAGCCGCGACCGCGGAGAACATCTGTTGCGCGATCGCGGTGTTGGGCAGCGCCATCCCCATGTCCCGCGCCGAGCCGAGGGCGAGGTTGAGGTCCTTCTGGTGCAGCTTGATACGAAAGCCCGGCGCAAAGCTGCGGTTGAGCATGCGTTCGGCGTGCACTTCGAGGATGCGCGAGGAGGCGAAACCGCCCATCAGCGCCTGGCGGACGGCGGCGGGGTCGACGCCCGCCTTCCTGGCGAAGGTGAGCGCCTCGGCCACCGCCTGGATGTTGAGCGCCACGATAATCTGGTTGGCGACCTTGCAGACCTGGCCGGCGCCCGGCGCCTCGCCGACATGGGTGATGTTCTTGCCCATGATCTCGAACAGCGGCTTCGCGCGGGCGAAGGCGGCCGCACCGCCGCCGACCATGATCGTCAGGCTCGCGTTGCGGGCGCCGACCTCGCCGCCGGAGACGGGCGCGTCCAGCCACTGGCAGCCGGCCGCCTCGATCCGTGCGGCGAAGCCACGCGTGGCGACGGGCGAAATCGAGGACATGTCGATCACCAGGCTGCCCGGGCGCAGTCCCTCGGCCACGCCGCGCGGCGCGAACAGCACCTGCTCCACGTCCGGCGTGTCGGGCACCATGGTGATGACGACCTCGGCGTGCTGGGCGACCGCGGCGGCGTCGGCGCAGACGGTGGCCGCGCCGCGCAGCTCCGCCGTCAGGCTGGCGCGTTCGGGAATGAAGAGCTCGTGGCCGGCGGCCTTGAGGTTGAGCGCCATGGGGCGGCCCATGATGCCGAGGCCGATAAAACCGATGCGCATGAAGATTTCCTTTATATCAAAACAATTAGACGCCGGAGCTCCGGCGCCAGCCGAGCCCGGCCACGGTCTCGCCGGCGGGGCGGTATTCGCAGCCGACCCAGCCCTGGTAGCCGAGCTCGTCCATGCGCCGGAAGATATAAGCCCAGCCGAGCTCGCCGGTGCCGGGCTCGTTGCGGGCCGGCACGTCGGCGATCTGCATGTGCGCGATGATCGGCATGAAGCGCTCCATGCGCTTCGTGACGTCGCCCTCGGTGACCTGGCAGTGATAGACGTCGAATTGCAGCCCGACGCGCTCGGCGCCGATGCCGGCAATGATGTCGGCGGCCTGCTGCATGGTGTTGAGGTGGAACCCGGGCATGTCGCGGTGGTTGATCGGCTCGATGGCGAGGCGGATTCCCGCGGCGGCGGCGCGTTCCGCGGCCCAGGCGAGGTTGCTGGCATAGAGCGCCGCGGCGGTGGCGGGCGCGGTGCCTTGGGGCGGGATGCCCGCCATCATGTGCACGAGCCTGGCGTCGAGGGCGGCCGCGTAGTCGAGCGCGCGGGCGACGCCGTCGCGGAACTCCTGCACCCGACCCGGCAGCGAGGCGAGGCCACGCTCGCCCTTGGCCCAGTCGCCCGGCGGCATGTTGAACAGCGCCTGGGTGAGGCCGTTATCGGCAAGGCGCTTCGAGAGCTCGGCGGCGGGATACTCGTAGGGGAACAGGAACTCGACCGCCTGGAAGCCGGCCCCGGCAGCCGCGGCGAACCGGTCGAGGAACGGGACCTCGTTGAACATCATGGAAAGATTGGCAGCGAGCTTGGGCATGGGATTCCCCGGTGTGGCGCGGGGAGGCTATGGGGGGAGGGTGCCGCCGGCAAGGGGGGCGCGGCGAGCCCGGGCCGCGCTTGACAGGGCCGGTGGCCCGGGTTAGCTGCAATTGCGAAGCGTTCGCAAATGGAGATCGCCGTGCCCCTCTCGCGCCGGGCCGCGCTGGCCGGCGGCTGCGCCGCGCTCGCGGCACCGTTCGTCGCCGCGGCCCCGGCACGCGCCGGCGTGTCCCTGGTGCTCTATGCCGCGCAGCACCAGCAGGTGGTCGATCTCGTGAACCAGGCCTTCACGACGGCGAGCGGGATCGGCGTGCGCGTGCATCTGGGCGAGGCCCCGGCGATCGCCAACCAGCTCGCCACCGAGGGTGCGCACTCGCCGGCGGATATCTATTTCACCGAGAACTCGCCGGAGCTGACGCTGCTCGACGAGCGCGGCCTGCTGGCGCCGGTGGCGCCATCGACGCTCGCCCAGGTGCCGGCGCGGTGGAGCGCGTCTTCCGGCCACTGGCTCGGCGTTCTCGCCCGCGACTCGGTGCTTGCCTACAACCCGCGGCGGATCGCGCCGGCGGCACTGCCCGCCTCCCTGCTCGACCTGGCCCGGCCCGCCTGGCGCGGGCGCGTCGCGTTCGCGCCGACCGATGCCGACACGCTGCCGCTGATCGGTGCGCTTGCGGCCCTGCACGGCACGGCGGCGGGGCTGGCCTGGCTGAAGGGCATGCGCGACAACGCCCGGCTCTACGACGACGACGAGGGGGTGATGGCCGCGGTGGAGCGCGGGGCGGCGGCGTGCGGCCTCGCCAACGCCTACTATTGGTGCCGCCTGGCGAGCGGGAAGGGGGAGGCACGAACGGTGAGCCGGCTGCACCGGTTCGCGCCCGGCGATGTCGGCAACCTCATCAACGTCAGCGGGGCCGCGGTGCTGCGATCCTCGCGCCTGCAGCCGGCGGCGCAGCGCTACCTCGCCTTCCTGGTGTCGGCGCGGATGCAGGCGGCGCTGGCCGCGAGCCGGGTCGATTTCGAATATCCGCTGCGCCCGGGCGTGGCCGCGAACCGGATGCTGGCACCGTGGGACAGCCTGCGCCCGCCGGCGCTGACGGTCGGCGCGATCGGCGACGACCGGCTGGCCGCGCGGCTGCTGCGCCAGGCGGGGCTGGTCTAGGGGGGATGCCGCCGGCCCTGGCCGTCGCGGCGGCGATCGGGCCGCTGCTGGTGCTGCTGCCGATCCTGGCCACGCTCGCCGACGCCCTCGGCGCCGGCTGGAGCTCGGTGCGCGCGCTGCTGTTCCGCTCCCTGGTGGGCGAACTGCTCGTGCACACGCTGCTGCTGATGGCGGCGTGCATGCTGGCGGCGGGCGTGCTCGGGCTCGCCTGGGGTTGGCTCGTGGAGCGGACGGAGCTGCCGGGGCGGCGGCTCTGGGCGGTGCTGGCCGCCGCGCCGCTGGCGATCCCGCCCTTCGTCGCCGGCTATGCCTGGGTGTCGGTCGCGTCCGTGTTCGAGGGCTTCCTCGGTGCCTGGCTGGTGGTGACGCTGACCTACACGCCGCTCGTCTACCTGCCGGTCGCGGCGGCGCTGCGCGGCCTCGATCCGGCGCTCGAGGAGACCGCGATGGCGCTCGGCCTCGGGCGCTGGCGCGTGTTCCTGCGCGTGGTGCTGCCGCAACTGCGCCCGGCGCTGCTGGGCGGGATGCTGCTGGTGGCGCTGGACACGCTGGTCGAGTTCGGTGCCTTCGCCCTGCTGCGCTACCGCACCTTCACCACCACGATCTATGCGGAGTATCGCACCGGGTTCAACGGCCAGGCGGCCTCCGTGCTGGCTTTCGTGCTGCTGTTGCTCTGCCTCGGCTGTCTCGCGCTCGAGTTCGCGGTGCGCGGGCGGGCGCGCTACGCCAGGGTCGGCCTGGGCACGCGCCGGCGCCCGGAGCGGCTGCGGCTCGGGCGCTGGCGCGTACCGGCGCTCGCGGTGCTGGCGATCCCGCTGGCGGCGGGGCTGGTGCTGCCGCTGGCGACCGTCCTGTACTGGACGACGCAGCACGCGGCGGCGGCGGTTTCGCCGGCGGCGGTGGGGTGGGGGCGGCTGCTGGCGGCCACCTGGTCCTCGCTATCGCTCGCCTGCCTTGGCTCGGGGCTTACCGTGCTGCTGGCGCTGCCGCTCGGCTACCTGGCGGCGCGGCGCCCGGGACGGCTGGCCACGCTGCTGGAGCGCGCGGCATTCCTGGCGATGGGCGCGCCGGGGATCGTGGTCGCGCTCGCGCTCGGCGGGCTCGCGGTGCGGCATGCGCGCGTTTTTTACCAGAGCACGGAGCTGCTGCTGGCCGCCTATGCGATCCTGTTCCTGCCGCTGGCCGTGGTCGCGGTGCGGGCGGCGCTCGAGCAGGTGCAGCGGGCCCTGGAGGATGTGGCGCGCTCGCTGGGCCAGGGCGGATGGGCGCTGGCCTGGCGGGTCGTGCTGCCGCTGGCCGGGCCGGGGCTGGGCGCCGCCGCGGCGCTGGTCTTCGTCTCGGTCTCGACCGAGCTGACGGCGACCCTGCTGCTGGCGCCGATCGGCACGCGCACGCTGGCGACCGAGATCTGGGCCGACACGGCGACCCTGGCTTTCGCCGCGGCGGCCCCCTATGCCGCGGTGATGACGATGCTGTCGCTATTCTCGACCTGGCTGCTGGCGCGGCGCCTGCTCGCCGCGGGTGCGGCCTGACCCGTGGCCTGACCAGCATGTCGGCGCTGCGGATCGAGGGCCTGGTCAAGCGTTTCGGTGGCCGGGCGGTGCTCGACGGGGTCGTGCTCGATGTGCCGGAGGGCGCGCTGGTGGCGATCCTCGGCGCCTCCGGCAGCGGCAAGACGACGCTGCTGCGGCTGGTCTGCGGCTTCGAGCCGGCCGATGCCGGCACGATTGCGCTCGACGGGCGGCTGGTCTCGGCGCCGGGCCTGCACGTGCCGGCGCCGGCGCGCGGGGTGGGGTATGTGCCGCAGGAGGGGGCGCTGTTCCCGCACCTCTCGGTGGCGGCGAATGTCAGCTTCGGGCTGCCCCGCCGGCAGCGGCGGGACCGGGCGCGGATCGGCGAGTTGTTGCGGTTGGTGGGCCTGCCGCCGGCCTTTGCCGCCCGGGCGCCGCATTCGCTCTCGGGCGGCGAGCAGCAGCGCGTGGCGCTCGCGCGCGCCCTCGCGCCCGGACCGCGGCTGGTGCTGCTCGACGAGCCGTTTTCCGCGCTCGATGCCGGGTTGCGCGCCGAGACGCGGGGGGCGGTGGCGGCGGCGCTGCGCGCGGCCGGAGCCACGGCGCTGCTGGTGACGCACGACCAGGCGGAGGCCCTGTCGCTGGGCGACGCGGTGGCGGTGCTGCGCGAGGGGCGGGTGGCGCAGATGGCGGACCCGGTGACGCTCTACCGCCGCCCGGTCGATGCCGCCATGGCGCGCTTCGTGGGCGAGGCGGTGATGCTGCCGGGGATGGCGACGGCCGGCCGGGCCGCCTGCGCGCTGGGCCTGCTGGCGCTGGCCGGCCCCGTCGCGGACGGGCCGGTGACGCTGATGCTGCGCCCCGAGCAGATCCGCCTGGTCGCCGAGACCGAGGCCGACGCGGTCGGCGGCGTGGTGCGCGAGGTGGTCTTCCATGGCCACGACGCCCGGGTGGAGGTGGTGCTGGGCGGGGGTGCTGTCGTGGCGGCGCTGGTGCCGGGCCATGCCAGTCCGTCGCCCGGGGAGGCGGTGTGGCTTGCGGTGCGTGCCGCGGCCGTGGCCTATGCGCCGTGACGACCGCCGCGGTGGCTTGCGCGCAGCGGCGGCGGCGGATAACGGATCGGCAGGGGGTTGCGGACCGATGATGACCAGGCTCGAGGGCGAGGAGCGGCGATGATGCTCGGCGTTCGCGCGTGATCGCGCAGCTTGCCTCGCGCCTGTTGCAGGCGATCCCGGTGCTGCTGGTGGTGGGCTTCCTGTCCTTCGCGATCTTCACCTATGTCGGCGACCCGGTGAGCATCATGCTCGGGCAGAACGCGACGCCGGCGATGCGGATCGCGATGCGTCACGCGCTGGGGCTCGATCAGCCCTTCCTGGTGCAGTACTGGCGGTTCATGGCGCGGGCGATTCATTTCAATTTCGGATTGTCCTACCGCCTCGCCCTGCCGGTCTCCCAGCTGCTGCTGCAGCGCCTGCCGGCGACGACGGAGCTGGTGATGACCTCCGCGGTGCTGGCGCTGGCGGTGGGCCTGCCGCTCGGCGTCTACACCGGCATCCGCCCCAACGGCTTCGTCTCGCGCAGCATCATGGCCGGCTCTCTCGTCGGCGTCTCGCTGCCGACCTTCCTGCTCGGCATCCTGCTGATCCTGTTCTTCTCCGTGCTGCTGGGCTGGCTGCCGAGCTTCGGGCGCGGGCACGTGGTCGACTTCGCGCACTGGAGCACCGGGTTCCTGACAGTGTCGGGGTTGCGCTCGCTGATCCTGCCCTCGATCACGCTGGGCCTGTTCCAGATGACGCTGATCATGCGCCTCGTGCGCACCGAGATGCTGGAGGTTCTGCGCAGCGACTACATCAAGTTTGCACGGGCACGGGGGCTGGCGCCGCGGGTGATTTATTTCGGCCACGCGCTGCGCAACACGCTGGTGCCGGTGATCACCATCGTCGGGCTGCAGATCGGCGGGCTGATCGGCTTCTCGATCGTGACCGAGACGGTGTTCCAGTGGCCGGGGATGGGGCTGTTGCTGGTGCAGTCGATCCAGAACGCAGACATCCCGGTGATGAGCGCCTATCTGCTGCTGATCGCCGTCGTGTTCGTGGTGATCAACCTCATCGTCGATATCCTTTATTACGTGGTCGATCCGCGGCTGCGGGTGGGACGATGAGCGCGACCGTTCGCGCACCCGGGCGGCTCGCGCGCGCCTGGGACAGCGACCTCGCCTGGAGCTTCCGCCACTCGCCCGTGGCGGTGGTGTCGGCGGCGGTGGTGCTGGCCTGCTTCATCGGCGCCTTCGGCTGCAACTGGCTGGCGCCGCACGATCCGTTCGACCTCGCCAGCCTCTCGCTCTCCAACAGCTTCCTGCCGCCGGTGCCGCTGTCGGGCAGTTCGTGGAGCTTCGTGCTCGGCACCGACGACCAGGGCCGCGGCGTGCTCTCGGCCATCATGTACGGCACGCGCATCAGCCTGATCGTGGGCTTCGCCGCGATCGTGCTGGCGCTGGGCATCGGCATCACCCTCGGGCTCGTCGCCGGCTATTTCGGCGGGATCACGGACGCGATCCTGATGCGCACGGCCGATGTGCAGCTTTCCTTTCCCTCGCTGCTGATCGCGCTGCTGGTCGATGGCATCGTGCGCGCGCTGCTGCCGCGCGGGGCGCAGAACGCGCTCGAGCTCTATGTGCTGATCTTCGCCATCGGCATCGCGCGCTGGCCGCAATTCGCGCGCACCGTGCGCGGCTCGACGCTGGTCGAGCGCGGGCGCGAATACGTGATGGCGGCGCGGGTGATCGGCATCGGCCCGGCGCGCATCATGGCCAGCCATATCCTGCCCAACGTGCTCGGCCCCGTGCTGGTGCTGGCAACGATCAACCTCGGGCTCGCGATCCTCGACGAGGCGACGCTCTCCTTCCTCGGCCTCGGCCTGCCGCCGACCCAGCCCTCGCTCGGCACGCTGATCTCGAACGGCAACAACTTCCTCTACAGCGGCGACTGGTGGATCACCGTCTTTCCGGGGATCGTGCTGGCGGGCATGGTGCTGGCGATCAACCTGCTGGGCGACTGGCTGCGCGACGCCCTCAATCCGCGGCTGCGGTGAAGGAGGGTAGGCGATGAGCGCAGCCATGCGCGCGCCGGCGGGCGAGCATGCCGCACTGCTCGAGGTGCGCGACCTGCGCGTCGAGTTCCCGACCCGGCGCGGCGTGCTGCGGGCGCTGGATGGCGTGGGCTTCACGATCGCGCGCGGCGAGGTGCTCGGCGTGGTCGGCGAGAGCGGCGCCGGAAAATCGCTCACCGGCGCTGCGATCATCGGGCTGCTGGAGCCGCCCGGGCGGATTGCCGGCGGCGAGATCCGCCTCGACGGCACGCGCATCGACAACCTGCCGCAGCGGGCGATGCGCCAGGTGCGCGGCAAGCGGATCGGGGCCATCTTCCAGGATCCGCTGACGACGCTGAACCCGCTGCTGTCGATCGGCCGGCAACTGATCGAGACCATCCGCACGCACCTGCCGCTCTCGGAGGGCGAGGCGCGCGAGCGGGCGATCCGCTGGCTCGAGGAGGTCGGCATTCCCGCGGCGCGGCAGCGCATCGATGCCTATCCACACGAATTCTCGGGCGGCATGCGCCAGCGCGTGGTGATCGCGTTGGCGCTGTGCGCGGAGCCGGAGCTGGTGGTGGCGGACGAACCGACGACCGCGCTCGATGTCTCGATCCAGGCGCAGATCATCGCGTTGCTGAAACGACTGGCGGCCGAGCACGGCACCGCCGTGATGCTGGTGACGCACGACATGGGCGTCATCGCCGAGACCTGCGACCGGGTGGCGGTGATGTATGCTGGGCGCATCGCCGAGATCGGCCCGGTGCGCGAGGTGGTGAAGCATCCCTCCCATCCCTACACGGTGGGCCTGATGGGCAGCATTCCGGCGCTCGACCGCAAGGTGGCACGGCTGACGCAGATCGACGGCGCGATGCCGCGGCTCTCGGCGATCCCGAGCGGCTGCGCCTTCAATCCACGCTGCCCCAAGGCGATGGCGGTGTGCCGGGAGGCGAAGCCCGAGCTGCGCCCGGCCGGCGCGACGCTGGCCGCCTGCCACCTCTATGGTGCGGCCCATGTCTGACGCCAATTCGGGGGAGGGGCCGGTGCTGGAGGCGGTGGAGGTGACGCGTCTGTTCGACGTGTCGCGCCCGTTCCTCGCGCGCCTCATGGCCGGCGAGGCGAAGCGGATGCTGCGCGCGGTCGACGGCGCGAGCTTCGCCATCCGCCGTGGCACGACGCTGTCGCTGGTCGGGGAGAGCGGCTGCGGCAAGTCCACCATGGCGCGCATGGCCGTCGGCCTCTACGCGCCGAGCGCGGGGGCGATGCGCTTCGAGGGGCGCGAGCTTTCCTCCGCACGGCGCGACGCCGGCCTGCGGCGGCGGATGAACATGATCTTCCAGGACCCTTACGCCTCGCTCAACCCGCGCTGGCGGGTGCGCGATATCGTTGCGGAGCCGATCCGGGCCTTCCGGCTCGCGCGCGGGTCGGCGGTGGCGGAGCGGGTGGCGGAGCTGTTGGTCCAGGTGGGGCTGTCGCCGGCCGATGGGCAGAAATATCCGCACGAATTCTCGGGCGGGCAGCGCCAGCGCGTATCCATCGCGCGCGCCCTTGCTTCCGAACCCGAATTCCTCGTCTGCGACGAACCGACCTCGGCGCTGGATGTGTCGGTCCAGGCGCAGATCCTCAACCTGATGAAGGGGCTGCAGGAGCGGCTCAACCTCACCTACCTGTTCATCAGCCACAACCTGGCGGTGGTTCGGCACATGTCCGACCGGCTCGGGGTGATGTATCTCGGGCGCATCGTCGAGATCGGCCCGGCCGAGGCGATCTTCTCGAAACCGCAACATCCCTACACGCGGCTGCTGCTCGAGGCGATCCCGGACCTCGAGATGGTCGGGCGCGCGCGCACGCCGGTGGGCGGCGAGGTGCCGAGCCCGATTTCCCCGCCCCCAGGCTGCACCTTTCATCCCCGCTGCCCGTTGGCGCGCGAGCAGTGCCGCGCGGAGCGCCCGGCGGTCACGCGCGTGGGGGACGTGGAGGTGGCGTGCCACGCGGTCGCGCAAGGCTGGGGCTGACACCGGCCGCGGCGCCGGCGGCGCCCGCGCCGGCGCGCCAGGCGCGCGGGAAGGGTGCCGAGCTGGCCGGACGCGCCGCCGAGGAGGCCGCGTGTCGTTGGCTGGCCGAGGCAAGGTGGGACATCTTCGCGCGGCGCGAGCGCACCGCCGCGGGCGAGATCGACATCGCCGCCGAACGCGACGGGCTGGTCGCGATCGTCGAGGTCAAGCGGCGCGCGACGCTGGAGGCGGCGGCCGGCAGTGTCTCGGCCCGCCAGCAGGCGCGGTTGCTGGCCGCGGCCGAACTGCTGCTGGCGCGCCATCCACAGCGCGGCCTGGCGGGAGTGCGGTTTGACGTGCTGCTGGTGGACGCCGGCGGGCAAGTGCGCCAGATCGAGGATGCGTTTCGGCTGATGTAGGACGAGGAGCAGACCATGGTGAAGTTTCTGGCACTGGCTGCCGCCGCGGCGATGCTGCTGGCGGGCGGGAGTGCTGCGCGGGCGGCCACGGCGAGAGTGGGGGCGCTCTCGATCAGCGCGCCGTGGATTCGTCCCACGCCTCCGGGGGCACCGACCGCGGCCGGCTACCTCAACATCGCCAACGCCGGCACGACCGCGGACCGGCTGGTCGGCGCGACGACGCCGGCGGCGGCGAGCGTGGAAGTCCATGAAATGTCGATGACCGGGGGGATCATGAAGATGCGCCCGGTGCCGGGCGGCCTCGCGATCCCGCCGGGCGGGAAGGTGGCGCTGGCGCCGGGCAGCTATCACCTGATGCTGATCGGCCCGAAGCACCGGCTGGTGGCCGGACAGAGCGTGATGATGACGCTGATCTTCCAGCATGCGGGGAAGCTCGATGTCCGCTTCCCGGTGGCGAACGGAGCGGATGGGAAGGCTGGTGCGGCCGCCGGGACGATGACGATGGGCGCGATGCCGGCGATGGGGACGAAACCCGCCAGGGCGGCCAAGCCGTGAACCGGCGGGCTCTCATGATCGCAGGCGCGGTGGGTGCTGCAGCGCTCATTGGCGTCGGCGAATATACGATGATCACGCGCAACGAGATGCCGACGCCGGTGACCGGCGGGGTGGGGGGCGCCTTCAGCCTGACGCGCGACAACGGCGCGCCCTTCACCGAGCGCGACCTGCTCGGCAAGCCGGCGATGATCTACTTCGGCTACACGTTCTGCCCCGAGGTCTGCCCGACCACGCTCACCCACATGAGCGCCTGGTTGCGCGCGCTGGGGCCCGCGGCGGCAGACCTGCAAACGGTGTTCGTGACCATCGACCCCGAGCGCGATACCGCGGCGAAGCTCAAGGAATATCTTTCCGGGTTCGACCCGAGAATCATCGGGCTCACGGGGACGCCGGCGCAAATCGCCACGATCGCGCGGGACTACAAGGTCTACTACAAGAAAGTTCCGCTGCCCGGCGGCAGCTACACCATGGACCACTCCTCGTTCGTCTACCTGATGGACGCGAAGGGACGGCTCGCCGCGCTGATCGAGTATGGCGAGAAGGACAGCAAGGCGATGGCGGCGCTGCATAAACTGCTGCGCGGCAAGGCCTGAGGGACAGGAGAGCAGGCATGACCGATCCCGGAATCGAGCGGTGGAACGAGCGCTTCGCGCAGGAGGGGTATGTCTTCGGCGAGCAGCCGAACGCCTTCCTGGCGCGCCAGAAGGAGCGTCTGCGCGGCTGCCGGACCGCTCTCTCGATCGCCGATGGCGAAGGGCGCAACGGCGTGTGGCTCGCCGAGATGGGGCTCGCGGTGACCGCGGTCGAGGGCTCGCCGGTCGGCCAGGAGAAGGCGCGCCAACTCGCCGCGAGGCGCGGGGTGGCGCTCGATTTCGTGCTCGCCGACCTCGCGGTGTGGGAATGGCCGGAGCGGCGGTTCGATGCCGTGGTCGGCATCTTCTTTCAGTTCGCCGGGCCGGCGCTGCGCGAGCGGATCTTTGCCGGCATGCGCCGCGCGCTGAAGCCCGGCGGGCTGCTGATCGTCGAGGGCTACCGGCCGGAGCAGATCGCCTATGGCACCGGCGGGCCGAAGGTGGTGGAAAATCTCTACACCGAGCCGATGCTGCGCGAGGCATGCGCCGGCATGAGCATCGAACTGCTCGAGACGTACGATGCCGTCATCGACGAAGGCAGCGGGCATCATGGGATGTCGGCGCTGATCGACCTGGTGGCGCGCGCGCCGGCCTGAGGCCGCATCGCCGCGCGGTTTACCGAACCGCGATCTTTGGCTGGCAGCCTGCGGGCCATGCCCCCGCCGCTTCCGCTCGCCCCAACTTGTGCCCCGGACGGATGGTCCCTGCTCGAGGCGGGACGGATCGAGGAGGCGTTGGCGGCCGCGCAGACGGCGCTGGCGCTCGACCCGGAGCAGACGCTCGCGGCCCTGGTCCGCGCCCGCGCGCTGCAGGCTCTGGGGCGGTTCGAACAGGCGGCCGCGGCGTTTGCGCGCGTCGATGCGCTGTGGCCGAGGCGCGCGGGGATCCTTGCGAGCCGGGCGCAATGCCTTGCCGAGGCCGACCGCCTGGTCGAGGCGGAAGCCTGCCTGCGCGCCGCGCTCGCGCTCGCGCCGGATGCGGCGATCGAGGCCAATCTCGGCGCCGTGCTGGCGCGACTGGAGCGCGGCGAGGAGGCCGGCCGGCATCTGCGCTCGGCGCTGAGGCGCGCGCCCGACCTGCGCGAGGCGCACCGCAACCTCGCAGCCCTGCTCGCGTACACTGACCCCGCGGCGGCTGGCCGGCACCGCGACGCGGCCTATCGCGGCCGGCCGGTGCTGGTGCGCGCCGCGGCACGGCCGCGCCGGCGAGTTCTCGTTCTCGCCTCCGCGGAGGCCGCGAACGTTCCGCTGCGGCATCTTCTGGGGCGCGACGAGACGACGCTCATCGAATGGTATGTCGATTATGCGGACACGGGCGCGCCGCCGGAGGCATGCGACGTCGCCTTCAATGCGATCGGCGACCCCGACCTCGCGCGGCCGCTGCCGGCGATGGTTCGCGGCTGGCTGGCCGCGCGCGGGATGCGGCTGCTCAACGCGCCCGCAGCGGTGGCGCGCACACGGCGCGACCGGCTGGGCCCGCTGCTCGCGGGGATTGACGGCGTGGTCGTCCCGCCGGTGCTGCGCCATCGCGCGGCTGATGGCCGGGCAGCGGCGGCGCTGGCACGGGCGGGGCTGGATTTTCCGGTCCTGGTCCGCCCCTTTGCCTCGCATGGCGGCGCGGGCGTGCGGCGCATCACCCAGGCCGGCGAGCTGCCGGAGACCGACGCCTACCTGACGTCGTTCGTCGACTATGCCGGTGCCGACGGATGGTTTCGCAAATACCGGGCGATCTTCGTCGGCGGCATGGCCTATCCCTACCATCTCGCGATCTCGCGCCACTGGATGGTGCATTACTGGACGGCCGGGATGGAGACGGACCCGATCCGGCGGGCGGAGGAGCAGCGTTTCCTCGCGGCTCCCGAGCAGGCGCTCGGCGCCGTCGCGGCCCGCGCGCTGGCGGCGATCGGCCGCCGGCTCGGGCTCGACTTCGCGGGGATCGACTTCTCCGTCCTGCCCGACGGACGGCTGCTGGTGTTCGAGGCGAACGCGCCCATGCTCGTGCATCCGGAGCCCGGAGCCATGTTTTCCTACCGTAACGACGCCGTGGCCCGCATCCGTGCAGCCTTTGCCGCGCTGCTCGACCGCGCGGCGCGCTCGCGCGGCCCCTCTTGAGGGCGAGGGATCGGGTCTTCGCCGCCGGCCGGCGGCCCTATATCATCCCGAGCTGCGTAGACGCGGGGGAGCGACGATGCCTGATCCGGTTGCCGAAGCCGAGGCCCTTGGCGGTGCGATGGCGCCGCGCGTCGCGATCGTCACGGGCGCCGGGCGCGGGCTGGGCAGGGCCATGGCGCTGGGGCTGGCGCGCGCCGGCATCCATGTCGTCGCAACGGCGGCGCGCGAGGCGGAGGAACTCGACTCGCTGCTCGGCGAGGCCGAGCATCTGGGGGCGGCGGGGCAGGTG
>JAGWQN010000084.1 GCA_028869995.1 Rhodospirillales bacterium | reverse complement strand
CTACAATGAGGATCGGCCGCATGGGGCAATCGGCAACGTGCCGCCTGTGGCCTTCATGACTGCTGGCAGCGCAACCAATCCGCTGCCGGAAGGAGCCCGAAAACTCTAACCTCGAGTGGTCCAACAACCGGTAGCGGCGCAGAAGGAACGAGGCTCTACCTCTGAATGGATACATTCAGGGGAGCACGTCAGAAGTCCCAAGGATCGCGCGGCTATCCTTGTCATAGACTCGCGGCGTGCGTCGTTTGCGCGCCAGCGCAAACATATCGTGGTCTTTTTCGAGCCAGTAACGAAATTGATTGATGCTGGGGTGTTTGTCTCTCAGTACGATTTTTTGCCTGATTTTTTCTCATCAAATATTAAATCTGAGAAGTTTTCACTGAGGCATTTATGGTAACAATCAGTGATGTTGATGCGCTTGTTCTTGGCGAGATAGCGAGAGACGCTATCCTTGAACGCAGCCCTAACGGCGTCATCGACGTTCATTCCATTGGATTCATGACGCGTTGGGGCACCGCGCTTGCGGCCGAGATCGGCTTTTCGCCGACCAGGTCCGCCCGAGGCGGCGTAGTCGGGGCACAGCGCGGCTGGCGTCATTCCCCGCTGCCACCATCGGCGGAGCATCCGGTAGAGCTTCTGGCGGGTTGTCCCTTTCTGCGCGGCAAGCGAGTTGGCAGCCTGCGCGCGGCAGCGGGGATCGAAGATATCAGGCTGCCGCTCGATAAGCGGCCGAAGCACCGTCAGTGCCTCATCGCGCCGATCCGCCTGGATTTTTGTCAGAGCATCGCCCTTGCCTGCCCACGGGTCATCGGCGACGGCAATTAAGCCTTCGGCCTGGAGATCCTCGAGTTGTGCGAGAGTCCGGCAGATCGGTACTGCCCGAGCGTTATTGATATCGATGAACCAACCGCCGAGCCTATTCGGGAGCAGTCAGATCAGACGCTCGCGATGCTCAGTCTCAGTATGTAGGTAGACTTGGCCGAGTTGAGTGTCGATCACGCCGACATCCTCCCGACATCGGAATGAGAAGAGCGCCAGAACGCAGACATTGGCATGTCGTCGGTAATCGGCTTCGTCAGGTCTGCCCGCCAGACTTTGGTCGCCAAGAGGTTACGTACGAGGAAGAGTGCACCACCGCGTTCCAGCCCGAGGCGTGCATCCATCTCCTGGCAGAAGCCTTGCAGCGTGCTACCTTGCGCCCGATCCAGTTCTGCAGCGATCAAGCGGGCTCGCTCAGAGTAATAGCCATCATAGGGTTGGACGAGTTTATCGAGCCCACTGGAGGCTTGGAGCATTTCAAGGTTGCGTAGAACCGTTTGAGGAAGCTCCTTCTCGGTAATCACGCCCCAGTCAATGCCGCGAGATCCCCAGTATCGTCTTTCAATCTCCAGCTTCTCTATGACGCGGGGTATAGCGAGATCAGATGAAGGCTTCACCGCGCGGGCCAACAGCACGACACGCCCGTCCCGTTCGAGGTCGATGACGAGATCCGTAGTTTGCACCAAATCATGTCGGCTTTTGACGTCAACCGGATGATTGATTGCCGCCGCTGCAGCAATCGCACGAGTTTCATCGAGATCCAGAGGGAACTGTTCTCGGATATCCTTCACGCCGTCGAAATGGTCGAAGATGAGAAAGGCGCGGCGCTCAAGATCGGATAGCAAGTGGTGTATACGACCGGTGATTGACCCGACAGTCCGCTGAGAGCGCCCCCGCGATGCAACGTCCTGTACAGTGAGCCACGGCATATAGTCGGCGCCAACGCCTGTGCCGCGCCCTTCCTTATGGAAACGCTCGATTTTTGCCGCATCAAACCCATAGCGCGATGCCATGTCGCACTCGTCGCATGTGCCAATTGCGGCTAAATTACGTCAACCCAGCGCCGCGCGCAAAATTTTTCCTACAGGTACAATCTTAATTCTATAAGTACGAACTTTTTTCGAAAGGTACAAACTTTTTTCTGATTCCACAGACGTGCTCCCCACGCGCGTCGCGCTATTCGACGGTGACACTCTTGGCGAGGTTGCGCGGCTGATCCACGTCGGTGCCTTTCAGCACCGCCACGTGATAGGCGAGCAGCTGCACCGGAATCGCATGCAGGATCGGCGCAACAAACGGATCGACTTTCGGCAACACGACGGTCTCCACCGCAATGGAGGCCAGCTTCGCCGCGCCCTCCGCGTCGGAGAACACCACCACCTGGCCGCCCCGTGCCGCAGCCTCCTGCACGTTGGACGCGGTCTTCTCGAACAGGGGGCCGGACGGGGTGATCGCGATCACCGGAACGCTCTTGTCGATCAGGGCGATCGGCCCGTGCTTCATTTCGCCTGCGGCATAACCTTCGGCGTGAATGTAGGAGATCTCCTTCAGCTTCAGCGCGCCTTCCATCGCGATCGGAAAACAGCTGCCGCGGCCGAGGTAGAGCACGTCGCGCGCTCCCGCGATCCGCTCGGCGATCCGCCGGATGTGCGCGTCATGGTCGAGCACCTCCGCCGCCCGCCCGGGAACCTCGAGCAGGGCCGCGGTCAGTCGCCGCTCCTCGCCCTGCCCGATCGCGCCGCGCGCCCGCGCCGCGGCAATCGCGAGGCAGGCGAGAACGGCAAGCTGCGCCGTAAACGCCTTGGTGCTGGCAACGCCGATCTCGGGTCCTGCGACGGTCTGCAAGACCGCGTCGCTCTCGCGCGCCATCGTGCTCTCCGGCACGTTGACGATGGAGAGCACGTGCTGCCCCTGCTCGCGCATGTAGCGCAGCGCGGCGAGCGTATCGGCGGTCTCGCCCGACTGGCTGACGAGCACGCCGAGGCCTCCCTTTTCCAGCGGCGGCTGGCGGTAGCGGAACTCGCTCGCCACGTCGCCGTCCGCGGCCAGCCGCGCCAGCGCCTCGAACCAGAACCGCCCCACCATGCCCGCATAGAAAGCCGAGCCGCAGGCGCTGATGGACAGCCTCGGTATGCGCGCGAAATCGAACGGCAGCGCAGGCAGCACGACGGAGCGCGTGCCCGGATCGATCATCTGGTGCAGGGTGTCGCCCAGCACCGCGGGATGCTCATGGAGTTCCTTCTCCATGAAGTGACGGAAATTGCCCTTGCCGACGGCCGCCCCCGACAGCGCCGTCTGCTGCACGCGCCGCTCGACCTCGTTGCCGTCGAGGTCGAAAAAATGAGCACCCTGGCGCGTCACCACCGTCCAGTCGCCGTCCTGCAGGAAGGCGATGCGCCGGGTCAGCGGCGCCAGCGCCAGCGCATCCGAGCCCAGGAACATCTCGTCCTCGCCGAACCCGACCGCGAGCGGGGCCCCCTGCTGCGCCCCGATCATCAACTCGGAGTGCCCGGCAAAGATCATGGCCAGGGCATAGGCGCCGTGCAGCCGCTTGAGGGCGGTGCCCGCGGCCTCGACCGGCTGCATGCCGCGTTTCAGGTTCAGATCGACAAGCTGGGCCACCGTCTCGGTATCGGTCTCGGAGGAAAACTCCTGCCCCGCCGCCTCCAGCTCCGCTCGCAGCTCGGCATGGTTTTCGATGATGCCGTTATGGACGACCGAGACGAGGGCGGTGCCATGAGGATGGGCATTGCACTCCGTGGGCGCGCCATGGGTGGCCCAGCGCGTATGCCCGATCCCCGTGCTGCCGCGCAGGGGGCGCGCCTGCAGCGCCTCGGCGAGGTGACCGAGCTTGCCCGGCGCCCGCCGGCGCTCGATGTGCCCGTTCACCAGGGTGGCGATGCCGGCACTGTCGTAGCCGCGATATTCCAGCCGCCGCAGGGCCTCGAGCAGCACCGGCGCCGCCTCGCGGTTACCGATCATCCCGACGATACCGCACATCGCATCAGCCCTTTTTCAGTTTCGCCGCCTTGCGTGCGGCCAGGTCCGGCGCGCGCCCGGGCTTGGTCACCTGCCGCGCCCGTCCGAGCGCCAGCGCCCGCTCGGGAACATTCTCGGTGATCGCGCTGCCCGCCGCGACGAAGGCGCCGTCGCCCAGCACCACCGGCGCCACCAGGACGGAATCGGAGCCCACGAAGACATCCGCCCCGATCGTGGTGCGATGCTTGTCGACGCCATCGTAATTGCAGGTGATCGTTCCCGCACCGATGTTGCTGCGCGCGCCCACCTCGGCATCGCCGAGATAGGCGAGGTGGTTGGCCTTCGCGCCCGCGCCCAGGCTTGCCGCCTTCAGCTCCACGAAGTTGCCGACATGCGCACCCTGGCCCAGCACCGTCCCCGGCCGCAGCCGCGCGAACGGCCCGACCACCGCATCCGGCCCGACCTCGCAGCCCTCGAGGTGCGAATGGGCCCGCACCACCGCCCCCGTGCGCACGGTCACGCCGGGACCGAAGACCACGTAGGGGCCGACCACCGTGTCAGGCTCGAGCACCGTATCGGCGGCGAGGAAGACCGTCTCCGGGCCGACCAGGCTCGCCCCCCCTTCCATCGCCGCGAGCCGCAGCGCCTTCTGCACGCTCGCCTCCGCCTCGGCGAGTTCGAGGCGCGAGTTGACCCCGCGGCACTCGGCGAACGGCGCCTCGACGGCAGCCACGCGAACGCCCTCGGCCCGCGCCGCGCCGACGACGTCGGTCAGGTAATACTCGCCCTTGGCGTTGTCCGCGCGCACCGCCTCGAGCCAGGCTCGCATCCGCGCAGCCGACGCCAGGAAAACGCCCGCGTTGCACAGCGTCTCGGCGCGTTCGGCTTCGCTCGCATCGGCCCACTCGACAATCCGCTCGACAGCGCCGTCGCGGACCAGCACCCGACCGTAGCGCGCGGGATCCTGCGGGCGCGTCGCCAGCAGCACGAGCCCCGCGTCGCCCTGCGCGAGGCGCTCGCGCAGGCGCCGCAGCGTCGCCGTGCCGATCAGGGGGTTATCGCCATAGAGCACCGCCACATCGCCGGCGCCGAACCGTGCCGCGGCCTGCAGCGCGGCGTGCGCCGTGCCCAGCCGCTCCTGCTGGACCACGCAGGCATGCGGCCGCGCCGCCTCGGCAACAGCCTCCATCCCCGGGCCCGTGACCACCACGATATGCTCGAACACGGCCTCGCAGGCGGCGATCAGATGTCGCAGCATCGGCCGGCCGGCGATTTCGTGCAGCACCTTGGGCCGGGCGGATTTCATTCGCGTGCCCATGCCAGCAGCCAGGATGATCGCGGTCGCTGTCATGGCCCTGGCCTAACCGCCGCCGCCCCGCGATGTCAAAGCCGTTCGCGTTCACTCTTGTTTGCACCCTGAAACACCACGGCCTACATCTCGGATATTGCACGCAGTTCCGCCCACGCCGTCCCCCGGTTGTTGACCAGGCATCATGTCCCTTCCGCCCCCGCCGCGCCGCCTGCTGACCCGCTTGCGAACGCTGGCGGCCCATGGTCCGGCGCCGTTGGCCGAGCTGGTCCAGCTGGTCGCCGCCGAACTCGTGGCCGAGGTCTGCTCGATCTATGTCCTGCGCCCGGGGGATGTGCTGGAACTGGCGGCGACGGAAGGCCTGCGCCAGGAAGCGGTTGGCCAGACCCGGCTGCGCGTCGGCGAGGGCATCGTCGGGCTGGTCGCCGCGACCGGCGAGCCGCTCAACCTGCCGGATGCCCAGAACCATCCCGCCTTCGCCTATCGCGGCGAGACGGGCGAGGACCTGTTCGCCTCGATGCTCGCGGTGCCGCTGCGCCGGGCCGGGCGCATGCTCGGCGTCATCGCGGTGCAGAACCGCAATCCCCGCCGCTACGAACCGGGTGAGGTCGAGGACCTCGAAACCGTCGCCATGCTGCTCGCGGAGATGCTCGCGGCAGGGCTCGAGAGCACCACCGGCCTGCCGCCCACCCCGCCCAATGCCTTCACCGCGACGCCGCTTGCGACCGGGCTCGCGCTCGGGCCCGCGGTGTTGCACGGGCCCGCGGCGCCGCCCGCCACCACGCTGGCCGAGGACCCGCAGGCCGAGCACAAGCGCCTGCGCGACGCCATCACGGCGATGCGCCAGGGGCTCGATACCCTCCTCGACACCAGTTTCGCCTCCCTCCCGCAGGCGCAGAATCCGGATTTGACCGCTTCGCTCGAGGTGATGGAGGCCTTCCGCCTGGCCGCAGCCGACGGCGGCTGGCTGCGCCGCGCGGAGGCCGCGATCGCTTCCGGCCTCACGGCGGAGGCCGCGGTCCACCACGCCGCCGCCGAACTGCGCGAACGGATGCGCCGGGTCGCCAATCCCTATCTGCGCGAGCGGCTCGCCGACGTGGAGGACATGGCCCAGCGGCTGCTGGGCGCCCTCGAGGGCGAGGCGGCGCATGCACCGGCCCCGGGCGCCATCCTCCTCGCCCGCCGGCTTGGCCCGGCGGAGCTGCTCGACTGGCACGCCCGCGGCATCGTCGGCGTGGTGCTCGAGGAGGGCAGCGTCTCCAGCCACGCCGCGATCCTCGCCCGTGCGCTGGGCCTGCCGATGGTGGCTGGCGCCGACGGCATCGTCGAGGCGGCAGCGCCGGGCGACGAAGTCCTGCTCGACGCCGACGAGGGCCAGGCCGTGCTGCGGCCGGAGGCGGAACTCCGGCTGGCCTTCGCCCGCGCGCTCGAGGCCCGCGAGACCCG
The DNA here is from genome assembly GCA_028869995.1 of Rhodospirillales bacterium. Taxonomy (GTDB): domain Bacteria; phylum Pseudomonadota; class Alphaproteobacteria; order Acetobacterales; family Acetobacteraceae; genus JAJXXT01. The sequence goes on along the minus strand of JAGWQN010000084.1, from coordinate 18,817 downwards.
CCTTGCCGCGCATGCCGCGATGCGCGACCTGCCGGCGCTGTCACGCGACGGCAGGCCGCTGTCACTCATGCTCAATATCGGCCTTGCCCTGGAACTGGATCGGCTCGACGCCGTGGGCGCCGACGGAATCGGCCTGTTCCGCACGGAAATCGCCATGCTCGCCCGCGGCGCGGTGGTCGATGTGCCGGAGCAGGCGACCATCTATGCCCGGGTTCTGGATGCCGCCGGCGACCGGCGGGTGGTGTTCCGCACGCTCGACCTCGGCGCCGACAAGGCGCTGCCGGGGCTTGCGCACCCGTCGGAGGAGAATCCGGCGATGGGCTGGCGCTCCCTGCGCCTCGGGCTCGACCGTCCGGCCCTGCTGCGGCGCCAGGCCCGCGCGCTGCTGCTGGGCGCGGGCGGGCGCAAGCTGACCGTCATGTTCCCGATGGTCGCCACCGTCGCGGAATTCCGCGCCGCCCGGGCCCTGTTCCTGGCCGAGGCGGCCCGCGTGCGCCCCGCTCCCGCTTCCCTGTCCATCGGCGCGATGCTGGAGGTTCCCGCCCTGCTCTGGCAGCTCGGCCCGTTGCTCCACGAGGCCGATTTCCTCTCCGTCGGTACCAACGACCTGCTGCAGTTCCTGTTCGCCGCCGACCGGGCCACGCCGGCGCTGGCGACCCGCTATGACATGCTTTCGCCGCCCGTGCTGGGTATGTTCGCCCAACTGATCGAACGCGCGCGCGCCGCCGGGGTGCCGCTCTCGGTCTGCGGCGAGGATGCGGGCAGGCCGCTCGAGGCGATGGTCCTTGCCGCCCTCGGCTTCGAGACACTGTCGATGCAGGCGGCCAACCTGCTCGGCGTGAAAGCCGCCCTGGCCTCGACCGATCTGGGCAAGCTGCGTACCTTTCTCGAGGCCCTGCTGGGTGCCGACGACGGCGCCGCCAGCCTGCGCGAACCGCTCGAGGCCTGGGCTCACGAGAATATTCGCTTCTAAAAATCGACGCGTGCATCACGGATGCGTCAAAATGGCCGGTCGAAACGATCCAACGTAAAATTCATCTCGCGCATGGCCGCTCGAATTTGGCATCATGATGCGCGGCGGCTAGAACCCGCCCGAGAATGCCGTGCCCCCGGCGCAGGGCGCCTCGTCACGGAAAGAAATCGTTCCACCAGCCTGCGAGTTTTGCCTTGCTGCACCATCGCCGCCCTCCCCGTTCGCAGCGGGGCCTCAATATGTCCGCGGCGGACCCCGTGCCGCCCATCGCCGCCGGCGTCGGCGCCGACCTGCGCGCCGCGCGTGAGCAGGCCGGCTGGACGCTGCCGCAGCTGGCGGCGCATCTGCGCATCCGGCCCGCGTATCTCGATGCGCTGGAGGAGGGCCGCATCGGCCTCCTGCCGGGCAACGCCTACGCCGTCGCCTTCATGCGCTCCTATGCCAGCGTGCTCGGCCTCGATCCCGAAGAGATCGTGCGGCGCTTCCGCCGCGAAGCCGCCCAGGTGAACGAACGCGAGGAGCTGCAGTTTCCCGCACCGCTTCCCGAACGTGGCATGCCGGCCGGCGCGATCGTCGTGGTCGGCCTGGTGATCGCCATCGGCGGGTATGCGATCTGGTGGCATGGCGGGGGCGCCCCGGCGCCGGCGCCACGCGTCGCCGACATTCCCGCCCATCTCGCGGCTCTGGCCGACGCGAGCCGGAAGGCGCCCCCGGCCGCCCCTGCCAACGGGGCCGGCCTCCAGGCGACCGCGGACGAAGCCGCCGCCCAGCCATCCGCCGCGGCCGGACCCGACACGACGAGCGGCCCGGCCGGCACGGCGTCGGGCCCTGGCGCGCCGCCCCAGATCCCTCCGGCGTTCGGCCCGCTGCCGCCCGCCGGGCAGAGCGCCGCAAGCCCCCAGGCCGGCTCAGGCAGCGAGGCAGGGCTGGCCGCTTCGAAGCCCCTCGGGGCGGATCGGCCGGCGCACGCCTCGGGCGCCGGGCAGGCGCTGGCCTCGGCGGCCACGAACGCCGCGGCAGCGGCACCGGCTCCCCCGATACCCGACATATCCCCCGCTTCGGCGGCTGCGGCGCCGCCGCCAACCCCGCCGGTGGTCACCCTCGCCCCGGGGGTCGCGGGGGCGCCGGTCGGCACCAATACGGTCGTGCTCGGAGCCACCGCCGATGCCTGGCTCGAGGTGCGCGATCCCACGGGACAGGTCCTGCTGAACAGGGTTCTGCACAAGGGTGACAGCTGGACGGCGCCGAACCAGACGGGCCTGATCCTGACCACCGGCAATGCCGGGGGCACCACCGTCACCGTCGGCAAGCTGGTCATTCCCTCGCTCGGCGGCAACGGCGTGGTTCGCCGCAACCTCCAGCTCGACCCCGCGGCGATCCGCGCCGGCGACTTGGCAGCCAACGCAAGCCCGCCTAATCAGGGCGCGCCGAAGACGAACTAGCGCTTTCGAACGAGACCGGCGGCCCCAATGGCCGGGCGAGGCCCGCCATGCCCTGGGGCTGCCCCATTCTGCAGCCACAACACGCACGAGCCGGTCATGACCAGCTACCGCCCCTACCAGCACATCGAACGCCGCCGTTCCCGCCAGATCCATGTCGGATCGGTGCCCGTCGGCGGTGACGCGCCGATCACAGTGCAGACGATGACGAACACGCCGACGACCGACGTCGCCGCGACCGTGGCGCAGATCCAGCGCGCCGAGCGTGCCGGTGCCGATATCGTGCGCGTCTCCTGCCCCGACCAGGAGAGCGCCCTGGCGCTGCGCGACATCGTCCGCCAGGTGCACGTGCCCATCGTCGCGGACATCCATTTCCATTACCGGCGCGCCATCGAGGCGGCGGAGAGCGGCGCCGCCTGCCTGCGCATCAACCCCGGGAACATCGGCTCCGCCGAGCGCGTGAAAGAGGTCATCAAGGCCGCGCGCGACCACGGCTGCTCCATGCGGATCGGCGTCAACGCCGGCTCGCTGGAAAAGCACCTGCTGGAAAAATACGGCGAGCCCAACCCCGAGGCGCTCGTGGAATCCGCGCTGGAGCATGCCAAGATCCTGCAGGACCACGATTTCCACGAGTTCAAGATCAGCGTGAAGGCGTCGGACGTGTTTCTGGCCGTTGCCGCCTACCAGCAGCTCGCCGAGGTGTGCGACCACCCGCTGCATATCGGCATCACCGAAGCCGGCGGCCGGCGCACCGGCACCGTCAAGAGCGCGATCGGGCTCGGCAACCTGCTCTGGGCGGGCATCGGCGACACGCTGCGGGTCTCGCTCTCGGCCGAACCGGAGGAGGAGGTGCTGGTCGGCTGGGAGCTGCTGAAGTCGCTCGGCCTGCGCCATCGTGGCGTGCGCATCATCTCCTGCCCCTCCTGCGCGCGCCAGGGCTTCAACGTCATCGAGACGGTGCAGGCCCTCGAGGAAAAGCTCGCCCATATCGAGACGCCGATGACCCTGTCGATCATCGGCTGTGTCGTGAACGGACCCGGGGAAGCGCTGATGACCGACCTCGGCGTCACCGGCGGCGGCGCCGGACGCCATATGGTCTACGCGGCCGGCAAGACCGACCATACGGTCGCTGCCGATGACATGATCAGGCACATCGTGGACCTGGTCGAGAAGCGCGCCGCGGAACTCGCGGCACCGACGCCGGCAGCCGCATGACGCAGGCCCGCTTCGTGCCTGGCCGGGACCTGGCGACCCCGGCGCCGCGGCCATGAGCGCGCTGCAGCCGGCGCGCGGCACGCGCGACCTCATCGGCGAGGAGGCGAGGCGGCATTTCCACGTGGTCGGGACCGCGCGGCGCATCGCCTCCGTCTGGGGCTTCGACGAATGGTCCACGCCCGTCTTCGAGGACACGCGGGTCTTCGCCCGCGGCCTCGGCGACACCTCCGATGTCGTGATGAAGGAAATGTATACCTTCGCCGATCGCGGCGGCGACAGCATCACCCTGCGCCCGGAGGCGACCGCGGGCATCTGCCGCGCCCTGGTCTCGAACGGCCTGACGCAGACGCTGCCGCAAAAGGTTTTCTACACCGGCCCGATGTTCCGCTACGAGCGGCCCCAGAAAGGCCGCTACCGGCAGTTCCACCAGATCGACGTCGAGGTGCTCGGCAGTGCCGAGCCGCTCGCGGACGCCGAGGTCATCGCCTGCGGCTGGACCATCCTGCAGGCGCTCGGCGTGGCCGGGGACGTGACGCTCGAGCTCAACACGCTGGGCGACAAGGCCAGCCGCGACGCCTACCGCACCGCCCTGGTGGCGTATTTCGACGCCCATCGGGCCGCGCTGAGCGAGGACAGCCTGGCGCGGCTGGAACGCAACCCGCTGCGGATCCTCGATTCCAAGGACGAGAGCGATCGCCGCGTCGTCGCCCATGCGCCGGTGATCGACCCCTACCTCACGCCGCAGGCCCGCCAGTTCTATGACGGTGTTCGCCGCCATCTCGGCCATTTCGGCGTGCCCTTCGTCGAGAACCGGCGGATCGTGCGCGGCCTCGACTACTACAGCCACACCGCCTTCGAGTTCGTGACCTCCGCGCTCGGCGCCCAGGGCACGGTGATGGGGGGCGGCCGCTATGAGGGGCTGGTCGAGGAGATGGGCGGGCCGCACACGCCGTGCATCGGCTGGGCGGCCGGCATCGAGCGCCTGGCGATGCTGCTCGCCGCCCCGCCCGCGCCGCCAGCGCCGGTTGCCGTCATTCCCGTGGGCGAGGCCCAGGAAGCGGCCGCGATCGGCCTGCTGCAGACGCTGCGCGCGGCGGGCATCCGCGCCGAGGCCGAGTATCGTGGCAATCTCAAGCGCCGCATGGAGCGCGCCAACCGCGCCGGCGCCCGCGCCGCGATCATCCTCGGCGAGGAGGAGGTGGCGCGCGGCGCCGCCCAGCTCAAGGACCTCGCCACCGGCGCGCAATCCGAGGTGCAGCTGGCGGAGCTCGTGGCGCGGCTGGCCTGATGGACGCCAACCGCCTCGACCGCATCGCGCTGCGCGCCGACGAGTTGCGCGCCGAACTCGCCGCCGGAGCGCTTGCCGGCGAGGCCTATGTGCGCGCGACCCGGGAACTGGCCTCGCTCGAACCCGTGGTGGAACAGATCGCCGCCCTGCGTCATGCCGAGGCCGATGCGCGTGCCGCCGAGGCGGCGCTCGCCGATCCGGAGCTGAGGCCCTTGGCCGAGGAGGAGCTGGCGCGGCTGAAGAGCGAGCTGCCCGCACGCGAGCTGGCCCTCCGCCGCGCGCTGCTGCCGCGCGATGAAGCCGATGAGCGCGCGGCGATCCTGGAGATCCGCCCCGCGGCCGGCGGCGACGAGGCCGGGCTGTTCGCCGCCCAGCTGTTCGCCGCCTATCAGAAATACGCCACCCTGCGGGGCTGGCGCTTCGAAATCCTGGAATACGACGCGACCGAGCTCGGCGGGATCAAGGGCGCGATCGCCGAGATCAACGGCGCGGGTGTCTTCGCCCGACTGAAATTCGAAAGCGGCGTCCACCGCGTCCAGCGCGTGCCGGCAACCGAGAGCCAGGGGCGCATCCACACCTCCACGGTCACGGTCGCCGTGTTGCCCGAGGCAGAAGAGGTCGACGTGGCGATCAACGAGTCGGACCTGCGGATCGACGTCTACCGTGCCTCCGGCGCCGGCGGGCAGCACGTCAACAAGACGGAATCGGCCGTCCGCATCACCCATCTGCCGACCGGAATCGTGGTCGCGATGCAGGAGGAGAAGAGCCAGCACAAGAACCGGGCCAAGGCGATGAAGATCCTGCGCGCACGCCTCTATGAGGCCCAGCGCGCCTCGAGCCATGCCGCCCGCGCCGCCGACCGCCGCTCGCAGGTGGGCACAGGTGACCGCAGCGAGCGCATCCGCACCTACAATTTCCCCCAGGGTCGTGTCACCGACCACCGCATCGGACTCACGCTGCACCAGATCGAGCGCGTCTTGGCCGGCGAGCTCGATCCGGTCATCGACGCGCTGCTCGCCGAGGACGAGGCGGCGAAGCTCGCGGCCGAGGCGTGACGTTCCAGGAGGCCAGCCACCTGCTGGCGCAAGCGGGCATCGAGGATGCCTCGCGCGAGGCGCGCCATCTGCTGGCGCTCGCCCGCGGCATCGAGCTTCGTTGCCTGATCGGGACGGATGTCCCACCCGCGGCTGCCGCCCGCTTCGCCACCCTCGTCGCCCGCAGGGCCGCCCGCGAGCCGCTGGCCTTCATCGCGGGACATGCCGGCTTCTGGACCCTGGATCTCGAGGTCGGGCCGGCCACGCTCATTCCCCGCGCCGACAGCGAGACCCTGATCGAAGCCGCCAGGGCGCACGCGCTGGATGCCCGTCTTATCCTCGATCTCGGCACCGGCAGCGGCGCGCTGCTGCTGGCGGCGCTGAGCGAGTTCCCGCGCGCGTTCGGTGTCGGCGTCGATCGGGTGGCGGCGGCGGCCGCTCTGGCCCGCCGCAACGCACGCCGCAACGGCCTCGCCGAGCGTAGCGCCTTCCTCACCGGCGACTGGGACACGGCGATCGCCGGACGTTTCGACATCATCCTGATCAATCCGCCCTACATCGCTGAGTCCGCGTTGGCCGCGCTGCAGCCCGAGGTTCGCGACCATGAGCCGCACACCGCGCTGGCCGCCGGCCCCGACGGTCTTGCCGCCTATCGGCGCCTGTTGCCGCGCCTCGGCGCGCTGCTGACGTCGCGTGGCATCGCGGTGCTCGAAATCGGCGAGGGACAGGGGGAGGACATCGCCCGCCTGGTTCCGCCGGACCTCCGCCTGGTCGAGGTCCGCGCGGACCTTGCCTGCATTCCCCGCGCCGTCGTCCTCACCCCGGCATGACCTGGCGGGAGGATGGCCACGCAAAATCCCGTTTGCCAGACGCGGCGCTACCGGCTAGGAACGCAGCGGCGGCGTTTGGACGGCGCCGGACCCGGTTGCTTTCGGCGCCGCGTCCAAGGGGCGCCACCCCCCGTCGCGATGGCGAGCAGGGTGGCACGGAACATCGCGGCGAGCGGACGAAAGGCCAGCTAGGGAAGCCATGAACATGAAACGCATGCGCGGGCGCAACCACCGCCAGGGCGGGGGCGGCATTCGCCATCACGCCACCGGCAACATCCCGCTCAACCGCAACCACGTCTTCGACTCCTCGGGCCCGGATCTGCGCATTCGCGGCACGGCGCAGCAATTGTTCGAGAAATACCTCCAGCTCGGCCGCGATGCGACCGGTTCGGGCGACCGCGTGATGGCCGAGAGCTACTTCCAGCACGCCGAGCATTATTTCCGCATCCTCAACGCCATCAACGCCCAGCAGCAGCAACAGCAGCAGCAGCCGGGCACGCAGCCACGCCGCGCCTACACCGGCGAAGCGGGCGGCGAGAGCGATGGCGGGGAGGATGGCGATGCGCCGGGCCTGGGCGAGCAGCCCACCGAAGCGCGCGAGATCCCGATCGCCGCCGCGCCGCCGGAGGACTGACCCCCGCCGGCAGCGGAGCGCCGCAGCCGCCGCGCACCGCACCGTTGCGCACCCTCGCTCATCGCCCGATACTGCCGCACGGGCATTGAGGGAGGTTCACGGTGTCCTTCTATCGCGGCATGACGTGCGAGAACGTCACCATCAAGGGCGACGGCGGAACGCCGATCACCGCTTATGTTGCGCGGCCGGAAGGGCCTGGCCCCTTCCCCGGCGTGGTGCTGATCCATCATCTTCCCGGCTGGAGCGAGCTCTACATCGAGAGCACGCGCCGCTTCGCGCATCACGGTTACCTCGCGATCTGCGCCAACCTCTATGAGCGCGACGGTGGCGCCGATGCCAACCCCGACGATGTGGCGGCCAAGGTCCGCGCCAGCGGCGGCATCGCGGATTCCCAGATGGTCGGCGACACAGCGGCGGCGGTTGCCTGGATCCGGGCGCAGAAGCAGCATAACGGCAAGGTCGGCGTCTTCGGCTCCTGCTCCGGCGGGCGGCACGCCTTTCTCTATGCGTGCACCCGCGACGACATCGATGCCTGCGCCGAGCTCTGGGGCGGGCGCGTGGTCATGGGCAGCGACGAGCTCAGCGCCAGGACGCCCGTGGCTCCGATCGATCTGACATCAAAACTATGCTGCCCCCTGCTCGGAATCTTCGGCAACGAGGATCGCGCGCCGAGCTCCGAGCAGGTGGACCGGCACGAGGCCGAGTTGAAGCGCCACGCCAAGACCTATGAGTTTCACCGCTACGATGGCGCGGGGCACGGATTTTTCTACTGGCACCGGCCGATGTATCGCCCCGAGCAGGCGATGGATGGCTGGGCCAAGGTCTTCACCTTCTTCGGCCGGCACCTGGCATAGGAGCAGGGGCATGTGCACCTCGATCATCGAAATCGTCCCAGCCGACGGCATGGCCAAGCGCGGCGACACCTGGTTCGAGCTCACGACCGCCGTCGTCGCCTACGACCACGCGCGTCACGCGCCGTTCGCCGATGTGATCACTCTCGATTTCGTCAACCCGGCGCTCGATCCCGGCGCGCGCGCCGGCGTCGAGCTGACACTCGAGAGCGCGCGGCAACTCCGCGCGGCACTGGACCGGGCGATCGGGGCGGCCGAATACGAGGAAGCCGAAGTCCGCGGCAGACACGCCCTGCCGCGGGCCGCCTGAGCCGTCGCCGGGCGCGGGCCGCAACCCGCGTCCGGCCGGCGCCGGCACCCTGTCAAGCCGGTGTCGGAACGTTTCCGGCACGCCACGCGGCGATCATGGCCGCGATCTGCCGGGCCGCCGCCTCGGGCGAGGCCGTGCCGCAAATCGCCGAGACCACCGCGAGCCCCTGCGCGCCGCTCTGCAGCACCGCGCCCACATGCCCGGCCTTCAGGCCGCCGATCGCCACCGCTGGCACCGGGCAGAGTGCCACGAGGCGCGCGAGCCCCTCGATGCCGGTCGGCGGCATGTGGCCCGGCTTGGTGGAAGTCGGGAAGACCGGTCCGATACCGACATAATCCACCAGAGAGGCGTCCACGCGACGCGCCGCCGCCTCGGTCTCGACCGAAAGCCCGAGAATGGCATCGGGCCCCATTCGGGCGCGGGCCTCGCGCGGCTGCATGTCCTGCTGCCCGATGTGCAGCCCGACGCCCAGGGCACGCGCGGCCTCGGGATCGTCGTTGATGATGAGCACCGCCCGGCTGCCCGCCAGCGTCGCCTGCAGTTCGCGTCCCGCGCTGATCAGGCCGGCCGTCCCGGCGTGCTTGTCGCGCAACTGCACCATCGTGGCACCGCCCGCGACGGCGGCGCGCGCCGTCTCGGCCATGCCGCGCGGCCGGCACAGGGCCTCGTCGAGCACCAGGTAGAGGGAGAGATCGAAGGGCTTCAAAGCGTCGTGATCCTCCCCGCCAGCGCGCCGCCGTCCAGCGCCGAGAGGGCGTCGAGGAACGCCACCGCGAACGAGCCCGGCCCCGCTGCGCCACGCCCCGCCGCGTCCCCCGCGGCGGCGAACATCGCCAGCGCGGCAAGCGTCGCATCGAAGAGCTCGTCCGGCGCCACCGCGGCAAAGGCGCCGCACAACGCGCTGAGCGCGCAGCCCAGCGCCGTCACCTTCGGCATCAGGGGCGAGCCGCCCTCGACACGGGCAGACCGTTTTCCATCCGTGACAAAATCGATCGCCCCCGTCACCGCGATCACCGCATGGTGGGCAAGGGCGAGCCGGTGCGCAGCCGCCTCCGCGCGCTCCACGGGATCGCCGCTGTCGACTCCCTGGCCGGCGCTCGCAGACCCCGCCAGCGCCAGGATCTCGGAGGCGTTCGCGCGCACGACGCTGGGCCGCAGCGCCATCAATTCGCCGACCGTGCGCCGGCGGAACGCCGTCGCGAAATGCGCCACCGGGTCGAGCACCCAGGGCTTGCCCCCCGCCGAGGCCGCGGCCGCCGCGCGCTTCATGCCGACGACCCAGGGCGAGGACAGCGTGCCGATATTGACCACGACCGCACGCGCGAGGCCCGCGAACTCACCCGCTTCCTCCTCGGCATGGACCATGGCCGGGGAAGCTCCGGCGGCCAGCAGCACGTTGGCCGTAATGTTCATCGCCACGTGGTTCGTAATGATCTGCACGAGGGGCGCCTCTGCCCGCAACCGCGCCAGCATGTCCGAAAGTGAGGTCATGGCCATCCATCCCCTTGACGATGATGCGGCCTGGTCAGCCAACCGGATCCGACCCGGCAACGGCCCCTTGGCCGCGCTTAGGTCCCGACGAGCCCGAGCCGCTCGAACAGCCCGATCAGCACCAGGTTGACGTTGAACTTGAAGGCGTCGGTGGCGCGGACCGTGTTGACCACCCGTTCGATCGGCCAGAGCTCGAAACCCGCCACCTCCCCGTCCATCGCCTGCGGCTCGAAGCCTTCCGGCAGCTCGAGGTCGAAGCAGTGCAGGTGGTCGCGGCGCAAGCCTTCGGGCCGCTCCATCGCGTAGCGCACGGGCTCCACCGCCAACGCGTCGCGCAGCAGCCGCTCCGGCAGCCCCGCCTCCTCCTGCGCCTCCTTCACCAGGCAGTCCCACGCTCCGAGGCCGGCCGGCACGCCGCCGGCCACCAGATGGTCGAGCTTGCCCGGATCGAGCGCCTTGTCCGCCGCCCGCCGCGCCACCCACAGGTGGAGCCCTTCCGCCCGCCGGACAAGGGCATTGAGGTGCACACCCTCGGCCAGCAGGCCGAGCGCCGGCAGCGCGCCCCGGTCCACCCGCCCGAGCACCGGGCCGCCAACCTCCGTGCGCACGTCCAATTCCTCGCCCCGCCGGCGCACCAGCTTCGCCTCGGCCAGCGCCCTGCCCGCCGCCGCCATGTCGGTGACGACGATGCGATGCCCCGCCAGCACCGCATCCGGCAGCGCCGCCGCCAGAGCCCGCGCAATCCTCGGCCGCACCCAGCCCACCTGCTCGGCGTGCAGCCACAGCTCCTCGTATTCGCCGGGCAGGGTGACGTTGTTGCAAGCCCGGATGTGGCGCGTGAACCCATCTTCCATGGGCCGAGCCTACCCAACCGCGCGTGCGGATGCCATGTGATGGCGATGCGCAGCTTCGCCGCCACCGCGTCCCCGCCCATCGTGCCCGGCCGCCCGGGCCTCGCGACCCTGCGTTCCCTGCTCCCCTACCTTTGGCCCAAGGGTGAGCCGGGCGCGAAAGCCAGGGTGGTGATCGCCTTCGCCTTCCTCGTCGCGGGCAAGGTCGCGTCGGTCTACGTGCCGATCCTGTATGGGCGGGCCGTCGATGCCCTGGCGCCGAAGACAGGCCAGGCGATCCTGCCGATCGCGATCATCGTCGCCTATGGCGCGCTGCGGGTGGCCGCCACCGGCTTCGGCGAGTTGCGCGACGCCGCTTTCGCCGCCGTCCAGCAACGTGCCGTCCGCCGAGTGGCCTTGCGCACGTTCCGCCACCTGCATGGCCTGTCGCTGCGCTTCCATCTCGACCGCCAGACCGGCGGCCTCGCGCGCGCGATCGAGCGCGGCACACAGGGCATCACCCTGGTGCTTCGGCTCGCGGTGTTCAACATCATTCCGACCCTGCTCGAGGTCGGCATGGTGACGGCGATCCTCTGGCGCCTGTTCGACTGGCGGATCGCGCTCACCACCTTCGGCGTGGTCGCGACCTATCTTGGCTTCACCATCGCCTTCTCGGAAGTGCGGGTGCGGGTGCGCCGGCGGATGAACGAGAGCGATTCCGAAGCCCAGACCCGCGCCATCGATTCGCTGCTGAACTTCGAGACGGTCAAGTATTTCGGCAACGAGATCCATGAGGCCGGGCGTTTCGATGCCTCGCTCGCCCGCTATGAGCGCGCCGCCGTCAAGAGCCAGGTGACGCTCAACCTGCTCAATCTGGGCCAGGCGCTCATCATCTCCCTCGGCCTCGCCGCGGTGATGCTGCTGGCCGCGAATGGCGTGCGCAACGGCGCCATGACCGTCGGCAAGTTCGTGCTGGTGAACACCTACCTGATGCAGCTCTACCAGCCGCTCAACTTCCTCGGCTTCGTCTATCGCGAGATCAAGCAGGGTCTCGTGGACATGGAGCAGATGTTCGCCCTGATGGCCGTGCCGACGGAGGTCGCGGACAAGCCCGATGCCATCGAGCTGCGCCAACCCAGGGGTGCCATCGCTTTCGAGGATGTCCGCTTCGGCTACCGGCCGGATCACCCGATCCTGCGCGGCGTGTCCTTCAGCGTCGCGCCGGGCCGCAGCCTGGCCATCGTCGGACCGACCGGCGCGGGCAAGTCCACGATCGCCCGCCTGCTGTTCCGTTTCTACGACGTCACGGGCGGGCGCATCACCTTCGACGGGCACGACGTGCGCACCCTCGCCCAGAGCAGCCTGCGCGCCGCGATCGCCGTCGTGCCGCAGGACACCGTGCTCTTCAACGACACCATCCGCTACAACATCGCCTACGGCCACCCCGGCGCCACCGACGACGAGGTCGAGCACGCCGCGCGGCTCGCGCAGGTCCACGACTTCGTCATGCGCCTGCCCGATGGCTACGCGACCCGCGTGGGCGAACGCGGCCTCAAGCTCTCGGGCGGCGAGAAACAGCGGGTGGCGATCGCCCGGGCCATGCTGAAGAACCCAACCCTGCTCATCCTCGACGAGGCGACCAGCGCGCTCGACACGCGGACCGAGGCGGACATCCAGTCCGCTCTGCGCGCCATCGCCCGCGATCGCACCACCATCACCATCGCCCATCGCCTCTCGACCATCACCGACGCCGATGAGATCGTCGTGCTGGAGGCCGGGCGCGTCGCCGAGCGCGGGTCCCACGCGCAGCTGCTCGCCCAGGGCGGCCTTTACGCGCGCATGTGGGCGCTGCAGGCCGAGGACGCCGCGCTGCAGGGCTGAGCACGACCCGCAACGGCGCGGCAATTGACGCCAGCCACGACTGAAATTGATTCAGATCAAGGCGCCATCACCATCGTCGAGCATCTTGTGCGGCTCGAGAAGGGGGGAATGGAGGTGGAGAAGGCGCCAGTTCGCCTCGCCCACGCGCCGGCATTCGAGGCGCCGGTGGCGGAGGCACAGCTAGCCGAGTTGCATCGGGCCATGCGCGCGACGTTTAGCCCGCGCGCGGCCTCGACGGCCCTCGCCGCAGCGGGGCGGCGCGCGGCCATGGAGTTGTTGCGTCCGATCCCGGCGGCCGAACGTGAGCGCCGGCTCAATCTGCCGCGCACCACCGCGACGGCGATCCTGCTCGCCTTCCTGCGCCGCCAGAGCGGGCGCTTCGCTGCGGAGCGCCGCTTCACCGCCAGGGGCGGCCTCCATCCCGTGCTGGTCATCGCCGCCAACCCGCTCTGCGACCCGCCGACGCGCGGCGAGCGTGTCTGCGCCTGGCACGAAGCCCTCTTCGAGACGCTGTTCCAGGCGCTCGTGTCTCCCGACGCGCGCGTGCGCGAGACCACCTGCCTCGCCCTGGGCGATAGCGAATGCCGTTTCGAGGTAACGTTCGGAGGCGGCTAGTGCCCGGCGGCGGGCGCGTCGAAATCCGGCACCGGCAAGCCTGAAGCGACGAGCTGGGCGGCGAGCGCCGCCTTCAGTCGCACCAGTCCCGCCGCGTCGCGGGCTTCCGCCCGCGCGACCAGCACCGCCTGGGTATTGGAGGCGCGCAGCAGCCACCAGCCGTCATCGGTCAGCACGCGCACGCCGTCGGTATCCGCGACCCGGGCTCCCGCTTGCCGCAGCCGGCCGGCGACCTCGGCGACCACCTGGAATTTGCGTGCCTCGTCGCAATCGAAACGAAGCTCCGGTGTGTTGACGACCTGCGGCAGCGCCTTGCGGATCGCCGACAGCCGCTGCGTGCCCCGCGACAGAATGCCGAGCAGCCGCACCGCGGCATAGAGCGCATCGTCGAAGCCGTACCATTTATCGGCGAAGAACACGTGGCCCGACATCTCGCCCGCGAGCGGGCAGCCGGTCTCGGCCATCTTGGCCTTGATCAGGCTGTGTCCGGTTTTCCACATCAGCGGCTTGCCGCCGGCCTTCGCCACCTCGTCGAAGAGCACCTGGCTGGCCTTGACGTCGGCGATGATCGGCGCCCCCGGCCGCGCCTTCAGCACGTCGCGCGCCAGCACCACGAGGAGCTGGTCGCCGAACAGCATGCTCCCCTCGTCGTCGACGACACCGATCCGGTCCGCATCGCCGTCAAAGGCGATGCCGAGGTCGGCGCCTTGCGCACGCACCGCCTCGACGACCGACACCAGGTTCGCCGCCACCGTCGGGTCGGGGTGATGGTTGGGGAAACGCCCGTCGATGTCGCCGAAGAGGACATGGTGCTCGCCCGGCAGCCTGGCCACCAGCGCCTGCAAGACCTCGCCCGCGGCACCATTGCCATTGTCCCAGACGACCTTGAGCCCGCGCGCCCCGTCCCAGTCCTGCGCCAGTCGCGCCACATAGTCCGCCCGCACATCGGCGCGGGTGATCGTCCCCGATCCGGACTCGACATCGCCCGCCCGGGCCATCTCGCCGATCTCGCGGATCTGCGCGCCGAAGAACGGACGGCCGGCGAGGACCATTTTGAAGCCGTTATAATTTGGCGGGTTATGGCTGCCGGTGATCTGGATCGCGCCGCCCGCCCCCTGCACCGCGCTGGCATAGTAGAGCATCGGCGTGGGTCCGCAGCCGATGCGCGTGACATTGACGCCCGCACCGGCGAGGCCCGTCACCAACGCCTCCTCGAGGGCCGGTGAGGAAAGCCGGCCGTCATAGCCCACCACCACGTCCGCGCCGCCCGCGCGCCGGACGATGGTGCCGAAACAACGGCCGATCGCCACCGCGTCCGGCTCGCGCAGGGTTTCGCCGATGATGCCGCGGATGTCGTATTCGCGCAGGACCGTGGGATGGAAATCGTGCCGGAAACTCATGCCGAAACCGTTTCGGACGTGTATCGTGAAAGAAAGGCGCGCACGGCCGGCGCCATCTCCGGGCGCTTGAGGGCAAACGCGATCTGCGCCTCGAGAAACCCGATCTTGTCGCCGCAGTCGAACCGCCTGCCCTCGTAGCGCAGGCCATGGAACGGCACGCTGCCGATGAGCTTGGCCATCGCGTCGGTGAGCTGAACCTCGCCGCCGGCGCCGCGCTCCTGGCGCGACAGATGCTCCATCACCCCCGCGGTCAGCACGTAGCGGCCGATGATCGAGAGATTGGAGGGCGCGACCTCGGGTTTTGGCTTCTCCACCAGACCCCGGACCTCGACCATCCGCCCGTCATCCTCGCCGACATCGAGGATGCCATAGCGATTGGTATGCTCGCGTGGAACCTCGCTCACGGCGACGACGCAGCCGCCCGTCGCCGCATGCGCATCGGCGAGCTGCTGCATGCATGGTTTCTCGGCCAGCACCAGGTCGTCCGGCAGCAGGATCGCGAACGGGTCGTCGCCGACGAAGGCGCGCGCGCACCAGATCGCATGCCCCAGCCCGAGCGGCTCCTGCTGGCGCACGGTGACGACGGCACCGGGCGGCGGCTGGGAGGCGCGCAGCTTGGCGATCTCCTCCTCCTTGCCGCGGGCGCGCAGCGTCGCCTCCAACTCGTAGGCGATGTCGAAATGTTCGACGATCGCGGTCTTGCCGCGCCCGGTGACCAGGCAGAACTGGTCGATCCCCGCCGCACGCGCTTCCTCCACCGCATACTGGATCAGCGGCTTGTCCACCACCGGCAGCATCTCCTTGGCCATCGCCTTAGTGGCGGGCAGGAAGCGGGTTCCGAGCCCGGCGACGGGAAGCACGGCCTTGTGCAGTCGTTTCATCGTGTTCTCCGGCTATCGGCGAGGGCGGTCACATAGGTGCCCGGCGGAATTGTGGCGGTCGCTTATCGCACACAAGATCCGGGGCCAGCATCACGATAGCAAAACATCACGCGCCTGGTTGATGCGCGCGGCAAGCCAGGCGGACCCGCCGGCATCCGGATGCGCCGCGCGCATCAGCCGCCGGTGTGCCTCGCGGATCGCCTGCTCCGAGGCGGCCGGCTGCAGCCCGAGAATCTCGTAGGCCTCGGCCCGCGTCATGCCGGCCCCGCGCCGGGGCAGGCTCGCGGTGCGGCGCCGCCCGCCCGCGGGACGGCGCATCCGCTCCGGCAGCCAATTCCATGCCAGCGTGCCGGTCAGGGCGAGGATGCCCAGCCCCGCGGGCTCGCGGCCTGTCAGCAACAGCAGGGCGGCGAGCGACAGCCCGGCGAGCCCCACGATCCAGACACCCATGGACTTCAGGCTGGCGATGTCGGCGCGGGAAAACGCCCCCATCGCCGCCAGCAGGCCACCGAGAGCCAGAGCACCGAGGAGCAGCGGCACCAACCCCTCCCCGTCTCAGGCCTGCCGCAGGTCGAGCGCCTGGTCCGCGGCAATGGCAGACACATTGACAATGCCGCGGGCGGTCACGCTCGGGACCAGCATGTGCAGGGGCTTGGACATGCCGAGCAGCAGCGGCCCGACCACCAGCCCGTCGGCAGCGGCCTTGAGCAGGTTGAAGGCGATGTTGGCGGCATCGAGGCTCGGCATCACCAGCAGGTTCGCGGTACCCTTGAGCGTGCTGTCGGGCACGGAGCGATCGCGGATCGCCTCGGAGAGCGCGGCATCGGCGTGCATCTCCCCGTCGACCTCGAGCCCGGGCTCGCGGCTGCGGATCATCGCCAGCGCCAAGCGCATCTTGCGCGCGGAAGGCGAGTTGGAGGCGCCGAACGAGGAATGCGACAGCAGCGCCGCCTTCGGCGTGAGGCCAAAGGCGCGCACCATGTCGGCCGCCAGCAGCGTCATCTCCGTCACCTCTTCGGCGCTGGGGTCGACGTTCATATGCGTATCGCACACGAACAGCGCGCCTGCCTGCAGGATCAGCGCCGAGAGCGCATAGATGCGCCGCACACCGGGCCGGCGCGGAATGATCGGCATGGCCAGCAGCATGTGCCGCCACCAGTCGCCCGAGCCTCCGCAGATCGCCCCATCCGCCTGCCCCGCATGCAACAGCATCGCCGCGGCGACGGTCCCGCGTGCGCGCAGGCGCGGCGCCGCGGCATCTGGCGGAATGCCGCTGCGGCCGGCCAGCCGCTGGTAGTCGGCGATCAAGGGCTCGAAGACGGCGTCGTCCGTGGCCGGGTCGAGCACCTGCACCTCGTCGCCGACGCGCATGCGCAGCCCCATCTCCCTGACCCGGGCAGCGATCACCGGCGCGCGGCCGATCAGGGTCGGGCGCACCAGCCGGTCGTCGAGCAGGGTCTGCACCGCGCGCAGTACGCGTTCGTCCTCACCCTCGGCATAGACCAGGCGCGGCGCATCGGCCCGGGCGCCACGCGCACGCTCGATCACCGGGCGCATAAGCTGGCCCGAGCGGAACACAAACCGCTCGAGGACATGGCGATAGGCATCGAAATCGGTGATCGGGCGGCGCGCCACGCCGGTCGCCATCGCCGCCCTGGCCACGGCCGGCGCGATCTCGAGGATCAGGCGAGGATCGAACGGTTTCGGAATGATATACTCGGGACCGAACGCCGGGGGCATGCCGCCATAGGCCGCGGCCACCACCTCGGAGGCCTCGATCCGGGCCAGGGACGCGATCGCCTCAACCGCGGCGATCTCCATCTCCTGGTTGATGGCGGTGGCCCCGACATCGAGCGCGCCGCGAAAGATGAAAGGAAAGCAGAGGACGTTGTTGACCTGGTTGGGATAGTCGGTGCGTCCGGTCGCGACGATCGCGTCCGGCCGCGCGGCGCGCGCGGCCGCCGGGTCGATTTCGGGGACCGGGTTGGCCAGCGCGAGGATCAGCGGCTGGGCGGCGAATTTCACGAGCCATTCCGGCTTCAGCACGTTCGGCGCCGAGAGCCCCATGAAGATGTCGACCCCGTCCAGCACCTCTGGGAGCGTGCGCGCATCCGTCTCGTGCGCGTAGCGGGCCATGCGCTCGTCGAGATCGGGTCGGCCGCGATGCACGACGCCCTTGATGTCGGTCAGCGTGACGTTCTCGGGCCGCAGCCCCATGGCGACGAGCAGGTCGACGCAGGCCATCGCCGCCGCACCCGCCCCGGAGGTGACGAGCCGCACCTCCTCGAGCTTCTTGCCCTGGACGAGAAGTCCGTTGCGCACCGCCGCCGCAACGGTGATCGCGGTGCCGTGCTGGTCGTCGTGAAACACCGGGATGCGCATCCGCCTGCGCAGTTCCGCCTCGATCGCGAAGCATTCCGGCGCCTTGATGTCCTCGAGGTTGATCGCGCCGAAGGTCGGCTCCAGGGCGGCAACCACATCGCAGAAACGCGCGGGATCGGTGGCGTCCACCTCGATGTCGAAGACATCGATGCCGGCGAATTTCTTGAAAAGGACGGCCTTGCCCTCCATCACCGGCTTGCCCGCCAGAGGGCCGATGGCACCGAGCCCGAGCACGGCGGTGCCGTTGGAAATCACGGCGACGAGGTTGCCGCGGGCGGTATAGTCGAAGGCGGCATCCGGGTCCTGCGCAATCGCCAGGCACGGTGCCGCCACCCCCGGCGAGTAGGCGAGTGCGAGGTCGCGCTGGCTGGCCATGCGCTTGGTCGCCTCGATGGCGAGTTTCCCAGGCCGAGGCAGGCGGTGATAGTCGAGCGCCGCCTTGCGGATGTCTTCGTCCATGCCGATCTTCCCCCCCGGGCCGCTCTTCGCCACCGCCCATCGCCGCCGCTATCCTTCGCGCAGCCGCGGCAACTGGGCCCTGGCCGTCGCTAGCACAGGCGGGGCAGCTGTTGCATACCCGCTTTCGCGGCGGTCTCGGGCCCCAGGGTCGGGGCCCGCATCATGGAGTTGAGGAAATCAGCAGGGCCAGGATGATGGTGCGGTCGAGAAGACTCGAACTTCCACAGGGTTTCCCCCACAAGCACCTCAAGCTTGCGCGTCTACCATTCCGCCACGACCGCACGCGGCGCCGGGCGTATAGCCG
>JAGWQN010000010.1 GCA_028869995.1 Rhodospirillales bacterium | reverse complement strand
GATGGCGGCGAGACCCTCGCCGATGGCGACGACGCCCGCGTTCTCGCCGGGGCCGTGGATGACCCAGGGCGCCTTGGTGGGCAGCGTGCGCAGCCAGACGCGGGAGGATTTGTAGGAGCAGTGCTCCGACCACATGACGGAGAAGATGCCGAGCTCCGTCAGCGACGGCGTGCGGCCCATGATGTCCAGCACGCGCTGGTATTCCTCGGCGTTGAGGCCGAACTCGGCCGCAAGCGCCTGGTTGACCGGCTTTTCGCTCACGCGAGACCTTTTTGGCGTGGCCGATTCACGCCCGTCCACCCGATGACGCCGGTCATCAGGCGGCCGGACGATCGGACACGAGACTGGCCGCGAGGCCCTCGAACAGGGGGGCGCCGTCGGTGCCGCCCATCAGCGGATCGACGAGGTCCTCGGGGTGGGGCATCAGGCCGAGGATGCGGCGGTTGGGCGAGAGGATGCCGGCGATGTTGCGCACGGAGCCGTTGCGGTTGGCGGCTGGCGTCACCGTGCCGTCCGGCTCGACGTAGCGGAAGGCGACGAGGCCCTCGCCCTCCAGCCGGTCCAGCGTGGCGTCGTCGGCGAAGTAGTTGCCGTCGCCGTGCGCCATGGGCGCGCGGATGACCTGGCCGCGCTGGTAGTGGGCGGTGAAGTCCGTGTCCGTGCGCTCCACGCGCAGGTGGCAGTCCATGGAGAGGAAGCGCAGCGAGGCGTTGCGCAGGAGCGCGCCGGGGAGGAGCTGCGCCTCCACCATGATCTGGAAGCCGTTGCAGACGCCGAGGACGTGGCCGCCGCGCGCGGCGTGGGCGCGGATGCTGTCCATCACCGGGGACTGCGCGGCCATGGCGCCGCAGCGGAGGTAGTCGCCGTAGGAGAAGCCGCCGGGAATCACAACAAGGTCAAGGCCTTGGAGGTCGGTCTCGCGATGCCAGATCATCCGCGGCTTGCGGCCGGAGGCGCGTTCCAGCGCGATCGCCATGTCGCGCTCGCGGTTGATGCCGGGGAAGACGACGATGCCCGCCTTCATGGAATGTCCACCCTGAAGCTTTCGATCACGGTGTTGGCAAGCAGCTTCCTTGCCATTGTTTCCGCGGCTTTTTTTGCCGCCGTGGGATCGGTCTCGGCGAGTTCCAGCTCGAACACCTTGCCGGCGCGGACCTCGCCGACATCCGCGAAGCCGAGATGCGCGAGGGCCTGGCCGATGGCCTTGCCCTGGGGGTCCAGCACGCCGGGCTTCAGCATGACGGTGACGACGGCCTTCATCGAATGGCGAGCTCCTTGCCGGAATTCATGCAGGTGGCGCCGCCACCGCTCATTGCATGAGCTCCGGGCCCTTGATGTCCCTGACGCCGGCTTCGGGCAGGATGCCGAGGCGGCGGGCGACTTCCTGGTAGGCTTCCTCGACGCGGCCGAGGTCCCGGCGGAAACGGTCCTTGTCCATCTTCTCGTTCGTCTTCGCGTCCCACAGGCGGCAATTGTCGGGGGAGATCTCATCCGCGAGGACGATTCGCATCTCCTCATTTTCCCACAGCCGCCCGAACTCCGCCTTGAAGTCCACCAGCGTGATGCCGACGCCGAGGAACAGGCCGGTCAGGAAGTCGTTGATGCGCAGCGTGAGACTAACGATGTCGTCCATATCAGCGGGGTGCGCCCAGCCGAAGGCGGTGATGTGCTCCTCCGAGACCATCGGGTCGTTCAGCGCGTCGTTCTTGTAGTAATATTCGATGATCGAGCGCGGCAGGCGGGTGCCTTCCTGGATGCCGAGGCGCGTCGAGATGCTGCCGGCGGCGACGTTGCGCACCACCACCTCGATCGGGATGATCTCGACCTCGCGGATCAGCTGCTCGCGCATGTTGAGGCGGCGGACGAAATGGGTGGGAATGCCGATCTCGGCCAGGCGCTGCATCAGGTATTCGCTGATGCGGTTGTTGAGCACGCCCTTGCCGGTGATCACGCCCTTCTTCTGGGCATTGAAGGCGGTGGCGTCGTCCTTGAAATACTGCACGAGCGTGCCGGGTTCCGGCCCCTCGAACAGGATCTTGGCTTTACCTTCATAGAGCTGGCGGCGGCGGGCCATGGCGCGAATCCCTGATGGCGCCGAGGGAGCACGGCGACTTCTGCACGAACGCGTATAGCAGCGGCCGGGGGTCAGCGCCATGGCGCAGGCCGCGGCGGAAGCCATGCCGCCCGCGCGTGGGTTGCCGGCCGGTCGGGCCCCGCGGGTGCTACGCTTCGCCGAAGACCCGCTCGAACACCGCGTCCACGTGGCGCAGGTGCTGGGCGGCATCCATCGCCGCGTCGAGGACCTCGGGCGGGACCTTGGCGGCAACGGCGGGGTCCGCCGCGAGATTGTCGCGAAAGCTCCGGCCCTCCGGTGTGCCGAGCCGGGTCCAGGTCGCCATCGCCTGCGCCTGGACCACCCGGTACGCCTCCTCGCGCGAGAGCCCGGCGCGGGCCAGCGCGAGCAGCACCTCGCCCGAGTGCACGACGCCGCCGAGCGATTCGAGGTTCGCAGCCATGCGGCCGGGATAGACGACGAGTTTGTCGATCATGCCGGCGAGGCGCGCCAGCGCGAAATCCAGCGTCACCGTGGCGTCCGGCGCGATGCCGCGCTCGACCGAGGAGTGGCTGATGTCGCGCTCGTGCCACAGGGCGACGTTCTCGAGCGCCGGGATCGCCGCCGAGCGGACCAGGCGCGCGAGGCCGGTCAGGTTTTCCGACAACACCGGGTTGCGCTTGTGCGGCATCGCCGAGCTGCCCTTCTGGCCCGGGTGGAAGAACTCCTCCGCTTCGCGGACCTCGCTCCGCTGCAGATGCCGCACCTCGATCGCCAGCCGCTCGATGCCGCTCGCGACCAGCGCCAGCGCACAGAAGAATGCCGCGTGCCGGTCGCGCGGGATCACCTGCGTCGAGACCGTCTCGACGGCGAGCCCGAGTTTCGCCGCGACGTGCTGCTCGACGCGCGGATCGAGATGCGCGTAGGTGCCGACCGCGCCCGAGATGGCCGCGACCGCCACCTCGGCGCGCGCTGTCTCCACCCGGCGGCGGTGGCGGGCGAACTCCGCGTAGTGGCCGGCAAGCTTGAGGCCGAAGCTGGTGGGCTCGGCGTGGATGCCGTGGCTGCGCCCCGCGGTCAGCGTGTGCTTGTGCTCGAAGGCACGGCGCTTCAGCGCGGCGAGCAGCGCGTCCAGATCGGCGAGCAGCAGGTCAGCGGCCTGGGTGAGCTGCACCGAGAGGCAGGTGTCGAGCACGTCGCTGCTGGTCATGCCCAGGTGCACGAAGCGGGAATCCTCGCCGATCGCCTCGGCCAGCCAGGTGAGGAAGGCGATGACATCGTGGCGCGTCTCGCGCTCGATGGCGTCGATCCGCTCGATATCGGCCGGGCCGATGGCGGCCAGCTTCGCCCCGCCCTTGGCGCGGATGGCGCACGCGGAGGCGGCGGGGATGGCGCCCAGTTCGGCCATCGCCTCGGCGGCGAGCGCCTCTATCTCGAACCAAATGCGGTAGCGGTTTTCCGGAGCCCAGATGGCGGCCATCTGCGGGCGGGTGTAACGGGGGATCATGCAGCCTCGCGCGTTGCCCCCGGCCTCTAGGTGGCCGCGGGGTTCCTGACAAGATGACGCCCTACCACGACCTGGCGGCCCTGGGGCAGGTGCTGCTGGTGGACCTGACCCTCGCCGGCGACAACGCGGTCGTGGTCGGCCTGGTCGTCGCCGGCCTCCCCGCGGCGCAGCGGCGCCGGGCGATCCTGCTCGGGATCGGCGCTGCGACATTGCTGCGCATCGCGCTCGGTGCGGTGGCGCTGCAGCTGCTCGCGGTGGTCGGGCTGCTGCTGGCCGGCGGGCTGCTTTTGCTCTGGGTGGCCTGGAAGATGGCGCGCGAGCTGCGCGGCCATGGCGCCGGCCCGGTGCGGACCGCGGTGCCGAAATCGCTGCGTGAGGCGGCGCTGCAGATCCTGCTCGCCGACCTGTCGATGAGCCTCGACAACGTGCTGGCGGTGGCCGGGGCCGCGCGCGGCCGGCTCTGGGTGCTGGTGGCCGGGCTCGCGCTGTCGGTGGTGCTGATGGGACTGGCCGCGAGCCTGGTGGCGCGGCTGCTGTCGCGCTACCGCTGGCTGGGCTGGATCGGCCTGCTCGTGGTGTTGGAGATCGCGCTGCGGCTGATCTGGGATGGAACCTGGCAGATCGCCGCGCGGCTGGGCTGAGCGGCGGGCTGCCGACGCCAGGCGCGGTCGCGTCAGAGAAAGCCTTCCCGCCGGAAGCTCAGATGCCGGCCGTTGCCGACGATGATGTGGTCGTGCACCACGATCTCGAGCGCCCGCGCGGCCTCGCGGATCGCCTGGGTCATCTCGATATCGGCGCGGGAGGGCGAGGGGTCGCCGCTCGGGTGGTTGTGCGCGAGGATCAGCGCGGTCGCACCCAGCTCCAGCGCCCGGCGCACCACCTCGCGTGGATAGACCGGGGTGTGGTTGACCGTGCCGCGCGCCTGCGCCTCGTCGGCAATCAGACGGTTGCGCGTGTCGAGGAACAGCACGCGGAACTGCTCGACCGGCTCGCGCGCGATCGCCGCCTGGAGATAGGCGGTGAGCCGGTCCCAATTGTCGAGCAAGGGCGCCTCCTTCACCTCGGCATGGGCGAGGCGAAGCGCCGCCGCGTGGACCAGCTTCAGCGTCGCCGCTGCCGACTCGCCGATCCCCCGGACGGCGAGAAGCTCCTGTTCGGGGGCCGCGATCACGTTGGCGAAGCTGCCGAAACGATTCAGCAACTCCTTGGCGAGAGGCTTCGTATCGATCCGCGGCAGGCCGATGTAGAGCACCATCTCCAGCAGCTCGTAGTCGGCGAGCGCGGCGGGGCCGGCGCGCAGCAGGCGCTGGCGCATGCGCTCGCGATGCAGGGCGACGGCGCTGGCCGGTTCGCCGCGCCTGCCGCGCCCGGTCGGCCCAAGCAGGTCGCCCTGGTCGGCGGATTGCGTCATGGCGCGGAGCCTGCCATGGGGCGAGGGCGGTTGGAAGCGCGCTCGGCTGGCCGCGCGAGGGACGCGAGGAGAGCCGCCGTGGCGGCCGGTGGCGTGGCGTTCGGCTCGGCGGCTGGCGACGGATCCTGATCGGATGGAGCGAGGGGCATGGCGGAGACGACGACCCCGATTCTGCACGGCTATCGCTACAGCGTTTATGCTTGGATTGCGCGGCTGGTGCTGCGCGAGAAGGGTGTCGCGCATGGTTGGCGCGAGATCGACCCGTTCGTGCCCGACGTGCCGGACCAGTATCGCGCGCTGCACCCGTTCGGCCGCGTGCCCGTGCTCGTGCATGGCGACTTCGTGCTCTACGAGACCGTCGCCATCGCCCGCTATGTGGACGAGGCCTTTGCCGGGCCGGCGCTGCAACCCTTGGGCGCGCGGGCGCGGGCGCGCATGCAGCAGATCGTCTCGGTCGCCGACAGCTATGCCTACCGCCCGTTGATCCGCCAGGTCTTCGCCCACGGCGTGTTCCGCCCGCGGCTCGGCCGGCTGGGCGACGTGGCCGAGGTCGGTGCCGGCCTCGATGCCGCGGCGACCGTGCTCGACGCGCTGGACCGGCTGGTCGCGGTGCCCGACCATCCGGAGTGGACGCCCACGCTCGCCGACCTGCATCTCGCGCCGATGCTCGGCTACTTCACCGCCCTGGCGGAAGGACGCGCGATGCTGGCCCGCCTGCCGCGGCTGTCCGACTGGTTCGCCGCCGTCGCGGCGCGCGCCGCCTACCGCGAGACGGAGCCCGGGCTGCCCTGAACGGCCGCCGTGCCCTGGGCCCCGTCGCGGGGGGCTGCGTCGTGGGTGGGCGCGTCGGGGATGGTCCAGGGCGCGAGCGCGGTGCGCCAGGCCTGCGTGAAGGGGATGGCGCGGCGGGTTGCGGTGGAGAGCATGGCGATCACCGTGCTCGCGCGCGCACTCTCCGTCGCGCCCGCCAGCACCCGTTGGGAGAGGCGGGCCGATTTGTTGCCGATATGGCTGACCCAGGTCTCGATCGTGACCTCGCCCGGCCAGGTGATCTCGCGCAGGAAATCGAGCTCCAGGCGCACCAGCACGACCGTGTGACCCGCCGCCGGATCGAGCAGCCCGGCCGCCAGCGCCAGTTCCGAGCGCCCGGCCTCCAGCATGACCGAATAGACCGCGTTGTTGACGTGGCCCAGGGCATCGGTGTCGCAGAAACGCAGGACCTGGCGGGTGACGTGCGGTGCGGGCAACGGGCGGTCCGGAGCTCTTGGCGCGATCGGGGGCTCAGACCGGGTAGGGCGGCTTGTCGGCGCCGGTCGGCGAGAGCGTGAAGATCTCGACCCCCGACTCCGTGACGCCCACCATGTGCTCGAACTGCGCCGAGAGGGAGCGGTCGCGCGTCACCGCCGTCCAGCCATCCTCGAGCACCTTCACCTCCGGTCGGCCGGCGTTGACCATCGGCTCGATGGTGAAGAACATGCCCGGCTTCAGCACCGGCCCTTCGCCGGGGTTGCCGTAGTGCAGCACGTTGGGCGGCGCGTGGAAGCGCCGGCCGATGCCGTGGCCGACGAAGTCGCGCACGACGCTGAAGCGGTGGCGCTCGACGAAGCTCTGGATCGCGTGGCCGATGTCGCCGAACGTATGGCCCGGCTGGACCGCCGCGATGCCGCGCAGCAGCGCCTCGTAGGTGACGTCGATCAGGTTGCGCGCCTTGGTCGAGGGCGGCCCGGCGCAATACATGCGGCTGGAATCCCCATGCCAGCCGTCCAGGATCACCGTCACGTCGATGTTGATGATGTCGCCGGGCTCGAGCTTCCGCTCGCCCGGAATGCCGTGGCAGACCACGTGGTTGATCGAGGTGCAGATCGACTTCGGGAAGCCGCGGTAGTTGAGCGGCGCCGGCACCGCGCCGTGCGCGACGATGAATTCGTGGCACAGCTCGTCGAGCCGCTGCGTCGTGACGCCGGGTGCGACGTGCCCGGCGATCATGTCCAGCGTCTCGGCCGCGAGCCTGCCGGCCGCGCGCATGGGTGGGAAATCCTCCGCCCCGTGAATCGGGATTCGCCTGGTTTCGGTCTGCCCGTCCATCATCCTGCTCCGTCCGCCGCTCGCTGGCGGTGCGTGCCTGCAAGATGCGCATCCGGTTGCGGCTGCGCAAGCGGGCAGCCGGCCGGCTGCGGCAGGTCAGCGCCGCGCGGTGGTCGGCGCTGCCCCGGGTGCGCCCTGATCGGGCGCCGCGTCGGCGGTCTCCGGATCGAGCGTGCCGTCGGCCCCGACACGGACGCCGTAGAGCCGCTGTGACGCTTGCGGCGAAAGCACGCCGTCGCGCACATCGGCCGCGACCTCGGCCGGCGGGCGCTCGCGCGGGTCGCCGTAGCCGCCGCCGCCGGGCAGCAACAGGAGCAGCCGCTCGCCGTCGGGGATGATCTGGAAGCCCTTGGTGCGCAGCGCCGCGCCCGAGGCCAGCCGGACCCCACCCGCGGCGCCCTCACCGCCGCCGGCGCGCCCTTTCGCCGGGTGGCCGACGCGGTCGAAGATGGCGTTGACGGCGAATTCGAGGTCACCCTTGGTGGCGATTTCCATCACCTGTCCGAGCCCGCCGCGATGCCGGCCCGGCCCCGCCGAATCGGGCCGCAGTTCCTTGCGCCAGAAGACCACCGGGGCGACGTTTTCCGTCGCCTCCACCGGCATCGTGCGCACGCCGGACGGGAAGGCGGTGCCATCCAGCCCATTGCGCCGCGGCGTCGCGCCGGTGCCGCCGGAGTTGAAGGTGATCACCTCGAAATCCTCGGCAACAGGCCGGTTGCCGCGGCGCTGGCCCGAGACCCCCGCGCCGCCGCGCAACGGCGGATTCCACAGGCAGGACGAGCCCTCCGCGGCGACGCGCTCAGGCACCGCCTGGTAGAGGCAGCCCATCATCAGGTCCGGCAGCAACTGGCCGATCACGTGGCGCACCGAGACCGGGTAGGGCCGCGGCGCATTCAGGATGCAGTCCTCCGGGATGGTCATGCGCAGCGGCGCGAGGGAGGCCCAGTTGTTGGGAATCTGGGGCGCCACCACGACCTTGATGCCGAAGCTCGCATAGGCGCGGCAGTAGGCGGCCGGGACGTTGATGCCGCGGCCGGACAGGCCTGAGGTGCCGGCGAAATCGACCTCGATCGTGTCGGCCCGGACCTGCATCCTGGCTGCGAGCCGGACCGGCTCGTCATACCCGTCGGACCAGATCTCGGCCGCATAAGTGCCGGCGGGGATGGCGCCGATCGCCGCCTCCGTCGCCCGCCGCGAACTGGCGAAGATGAAGTCGGCCAGCCCCTCGATGCCGGTGAGGCCGAACTCGTCGAGCATCTGCGCAAGCCGGCGCGCGCCGGTGTCGTTGCAGGCGCACAGCGAATAGACATCCCCCTCGAGCTCGACCGGCAGGCGCGAGCCTGCACGGATGAAGTCGAAGAAGGTTTCGTTCGGCCGGCCCTCGCTGAAGCATTTCACGATCGGGATGTAGAGCCCCTCCTCGAACACGGAGCGGCCCTCCGGCCCCATGCCGAGCCCGCCGACGTCGATCACGTGCGCGGTGTTGGCAAACAGGCCGACCATTTTCCCGCGATGGAACGCGGGCGTCACGACGGTGAGGTCGTGCAGATGCCCGGTGCCCAGCCAGGGGTCGTTGGTGATGTAGTGATCACCGGGGCGCATCGTGGCGGCGGGGAACTTGGCGAGAAAATGGCCGACGCTCTCCATCATCGAGTTGACGTGGCCGGGCGTGCCGGTCACCGCCTGGGCGAGCATCCGGCCCTCGAGGTCGAAGATGCCGGCGGAGAGGTCGCCCGCCTCGCGCACCGTGGTCGAGAAGGCGGTGCGGATCATCGTCTGCGCCTGCTCCTCGACGACGGCGACCAGGCGGTTCCACATCACCTGCATGCGGATGGCGGCGAGTGCGTCCGTGTTGGTGTTCATCGCGTCAGGACTCCCGGACAAGCAGGATCGAGCGGTCGGGCTGCAGCGTCGCGCTCCAGCCTGGGCCGACCAGCGTCGAGGTCTCGGCCTCGGCGACGATGGCGGGGCCGGCGAGCGGCGCGCCGCCCTCGAGCGCGGCGCGATCGACCACCCGCCACGGGCCGAGCGTGCCCTGGGCGGTGTCGCGCACCTGCTGGGTGCGTCCGGGGGCGGGCGCGCCGCCCGTCGGTTGCGCCTGGGGTCCGGGCATCGGCGCCGTCGCCACGCGCACGGCGAAGCTCATGATCTCGACGTCCGAGCCCGGCACCGGCCGGTCGTAGAAGCGCGCGTAGGCCGTGTCGTAGTCGCGGCGCAGCTGCTCGACATCGGCCGGCGCGAGCGGCCAGCGCGGCAGGGTCACGGGTATTTCGTGCCCCTGGCCCACATAGCGCATGTAGGCGATGCCGCTGGTCGAGGTCGGGCGGTCGAAGCTGCCGGCCGCCACCAGGTCCGCCGCCTCGCGCTGCATGGCCGCGAGCAGCGCGCTGACCGCTTCGCGATCGAAACGGCCGAGGCGCTGATAGAGGCTCCTGACGACCTCGTAGGCTATCGGTGCGCGCAGGAAGCCGATGGCGCTGCCGACACCGGCGCCGGCCGGCACCAGGACCCGGCGGATGCCGAGCTTCTCGGCGACGCGGTAGCCGTGCACCGGCCCGCCGCCGCCGAAGGCGATCATCGTCCGGCCCTCCTGCGTGGTGCCGGATTCGACGGCATGCACGCGCGCCGCGTTGGCCATGTTCTCGTCGACCATCTCGACCACGCCGAGTGCCGCCATCGCCGCATCGAGACCGAGCGGGCGGCCGACATCGGCCTCGAGCGCCACCGCGGCGGCGGCGGTGTCCAGCTTCATCGTGCCGCCAGCGAAACGGTCCGGATCGTAGCGGCCGAGCAGCAGGTTGGCATCCGTCACCGCCGGGTGCGCACCGCCGCGGCCGTAGCAGGCGGGGCCGGGGTCGGCGCCGGCGCTCTGCGGACCCACGGCGATGCGGCCCAGCGCGTCGACGCTGGCAAGGCTGCCGCCACCGGCGCCGATCTCCACCATCTCGATCACCGGGATGCGCAGCGGCAGCCCGGAGCCCTTGCGGAAGCGCCCGATGCGCGCGACCTCGAAGCTGCGCGCGGTCTGCGGGGCATGGTCGTCGATCAGGCAGATCTTCGCCGTGGTGCCACCCATGTCGAAGGACAGCACGCGGTCGAGCGCGCTCGCGCGCGCGATCTCGGCGGCGAACAGCGCGCCGCCCGCCGGCCCGCTCTCGACCAGGCGGATGGGAAAGCGCCGGGCTGTCTCGATCGTTGTCAGCCCGCCGCCCGAGAGCATCAGGAAGATCGGCGCCGCGAGGCCCATCGCGCGCAGCGCCGTCTCCAGACGGCCGAGATAGCGCGCCATCAGCGGCTGCACGTAGGCGTTGGCGACCGTGGTCGAGAAGCGCTCCCATTCGCGCATCTCCGGGGAGACTTCGCTCGCCAGCGAGATCGCGACGTCGGGCAGGCGCGTGCGGACGATCTCGCGCGCCGCCTGTTCGTGCAGCGGGTTCACGAAGCCGTGCAGGAAGCCGATGGCGACGCTTTGCACGCCGGCCGCGCGCAGCGTCTCGGCGGCGGCGGCGACGGCGTCGGCATCGAGCGGCAGCAGCACCCGGCCCTCGTTGTCGAGCCGCTCCGGCACGCCGAGGCGCAGGTGGCGCGGCACCAGCGGCTCGGGCAGCCGGATGTCGAGGTCGTACTGGTCGTAGCGGCTCTCGTTGCCGAGCGCGAGCACGTCGCGAAAGCCGGCGGTGGTGATGAAGCCGGTGCGCGCGCCGCGCCGCTCGATGATGGCGTTGGTGGCGAGGGTGGTGCCGTGGATCAGCAGGGCGATGTCGGCGGGGGCCATCGCCGCCTCGCGCAGGATCGCGGCGATGCCGCTGAGCACGCCTTCCTCCGGGGCGGCGGGCGTGGTCAGCACCTTGCTGGTCCAGCGTCGCTCGGCGGTCTCTAGCGCGAGGTCGGTGAAGGTGCCGCCGATGTCGACGGCAAGACGGGCCTGACCGGGCTGGCCGGGAAGGGGGGGAGAAGAATGCACGGGCATGGGCCCAGCGTGCCGCGTCGTCGGCAGGATTGGCAAGGCGGGGCCGCCGGCAGCTTCCCGGGGTCAGGCATTCCGGTGTGGTCCTGCCTGTGCGGTGCTGGCCGTGCGATCCTTCCGAGGCGGCCCTGGTGACGAGAGCCTTGGGGACGGTCTTTCCGGGGCCGGGCTTTTCGGGGGCGGGACGCTGCGCCATGATGCGTCAACGATCATGGGGAGCTCGCGCATGAGCCAACACGTCCTCGCCGTCACCCGCCGCCTGCCCGCTGCCGTGGAGGCGCGTGCCGCGGCGGAGTTCTCGGCCCGGCTCGCTCCCTACGACGCCCCGGTCAGCGCGGCGGACATCCTGCGCATCAGCCAGGGTGCCGATGCGCTGCTGTGCTGCCCGGCCGAGCGGCTGGATGCCGCGACCATCGCCGCCCTGCCGGCCAGCATCAAGGTGATCGGCACGTTCAGCGTCGGCTTCGACCACATCGACCTGGCGGCCGCGCGCGCCCGCGGGCTCGCGGTGGTGAACACGCCGGACGTCCTCAGCGTCGCCACCGCGGAATGCGCGATGCTGCTCATCCTCGCGGCGGCGCGGCGCGCGGGCGAGGGCGAACGGCTGGTGCGCGCCGGTAAATGGACCGGCTGGGCGCCGACGCAGCTGATCGGCACCCAGGTCTCCGGCCGCCGGCTCGGCATCTTCGGCATGGGGCGCATCGGCCGCGAGCTGGCGCGGATGGCGCGCGGCTTCGGGATGGAGATCCACTACCACGACATCGCCCGCCTGGCCCCCGAGCTGGAGCAGGGGGCGACGTTCCACCCGACCGACGCGACGTTCCTGCCGGTCTGCGAGGTGCTGTCGCTGCAGGCACCGGGCGGCGAGGCCACGCGCAACTGGCTCAACGCCGAGCGCATCGCCAGGCTGCCGGCCGGTGCCATCGTCGCCAATGCCGCGCGCGGCACGCTGGTGGACGATGCGGCCCTCATCGCCGCGTTGCGCGGCGGGCACGTCGCTGCGGCGGGGCTCGACGTCTATAACGGCGAGCCCAAGCTGCACGACGCCTATCTCGGGCTCGAGAACGCGGTGCTGCTGCCGCACCTGGGCAGTGCGACGGCGACGACGCGCGACGCGATGGGCCATCTGGTCCTCGATGGCATCGCCGCGGTGCTGGCGGGGCGTACGCCGAAGAACCTGGTCGCCTAAACCCCCTCCGGCCGGGCCGGATCCTCCGGTCGACCTGCGGGCGAGGAAGACGGGGGACCGAGCGCCAGGCATCGCCGGCCGGCCTGAACTTGGCCGGCTCAGGCATGCCCGCGGCCGGTCGCGCGGTGACGGCCGCCTTGCCGCCGGGCATCGCGCTGGGCATAAGCGGTCGATTCCAGCACGGAAGGATCGAGGGGCATGCGGCTTGCGGTGTTGAAGGAGCGGGCGGGCGAACCACGGGTCGCCGCAACGCCAGAAACCGTCAAGAAACTCAAGGGATTGGGTCTTGAGGTCGTGGTCCAGGCGGGGGCCGGAGCCCATGCCGCCATCGCCGATGCCGATTTCGTCGCGGCCGGCGCCACGATCGCGCCCGACCCTGCGGCGGCCGTCGAAGGTGCCGGAATCGTGTTCACGGTGCGTCCGCCCGAGGTCGCGGCCCTGCCGCGAGGCTCACTGCTGGTATGCATTGCCGGCGCGCTCACCGACCCCGCGCTGGTGCCGGCCCTGGCCGCGGCGGGCGTTGACGCGGTGGCGATGGAGCTGTTGCCGCGGATCACCCGCGCGCAGTCGATGGACGTGCTGTCGAGCCAGGCCAACCTCGCCGGCTACCGCGCGGTGGTCGAGGCCGCCGGCGCCTTCGACCGCGGCTTCCCGATGATGATGACCGCGGCCGGCACGGTGCCGCCGGCACGCGTCTTCGTGATCGGTGCCGGG
>JAGWQN010000083.1 GCA_028869995.1 Rhodospirillales bacterium | reverse complement strand
CGCGGTCTGCGGCAGTCGCGAATTGGCGGTGACGATGGCGAGCACATCGCGCTGGCGCACGCCGGCGCGATCGAGCCGCACCGGCGGGATCAGCACGCCCTCCTGGAAGCACTCGGTCGCCTCGGGGTTGTAGTTGCCCGGCACGTTGCCGCCGACATCATGCCAGTGGCCTACCGAGGCCAGATGGCAGAACAGCCGCCCGCCGCGGAAATACGGCCGCACCAGCTTGAAGTCCGAGAGATGCGTGCCTCCGTCATAGGGATCGTTGAAGAGGAACAGGTCGCCGTCGGCGAGCGGCTCATCCTGCGCGGTCTCGATCACCGCGCGCACGGCGAACGCCATGACGCCGACGAAGATCGGCAGCCCTGCCTTGCCCTGCACCAGCGTCTCGCCGGTCGCGGCGTCGTAGAGCCCGTGGCTCGCGTCGCGGGCTTCGGCGATGGTCGGGTTGAAGGCGGAACGGAACAGGGTCGCATCCATTTCATCGGCGATCTGCTCCAGCCGTCCGGCGAGGACGGCGAGCGTGATCGGGTCCAGAGCGGGTTCAGCCATGGTCGTAGCGCGCTCCCTCTGCGAGCATCGCGTCGAGGCCCAGGATGGCGTTGATGCCTGCGAGGTCGAGCATGCGCTCACGCATCGGTGCGGTGGTGCCGTGTCTGGCAAGGCTCGCGAAATACGTGTCGAGCGCGTGAGCGACGGCGCGCATCGTGCCGCCGGGAAAGATGGATATGCGGAAGCCCAATTCCGCGAGACGCTTCGCTGGCAGAACGGGCGTCGAGCCGCCTTCCACCATGTTGGCCAGCAGGGGCACGCGGGCGCCAAAGCGCTGCCCGACGTCGGCGAGTTCCGCCTCGGTGCGCGGCGCCTCGACGAAGAGAATGTCGGCGCCCGCGGCGAGATATGCCTCGGCCCGATGCATGGCGCTCTCGAAACCCTCCACCGCGATCGCATCGGTGCGCGCGATCAGGAGCGGCCCGTCCGTCTCGCGCGCATCCGCCGCGGCGCGCAGCTTGCCCGCCATCTCCTCCTTCGGGATCAGCGCCTTGCCGCGCAGATGGCCGCACCGCTTGGGCATCGCCTGGTCCTCGATCTGAATCGCGGCGGCGCCGGCGCGGGCGAGCACGCGCATCGTGCGCTGCGCGTTGATCGCGTTGCCGAAGCCGGTGTCGGCATCGACGATGAGCGGCACGCTCACGCGGTCGGCGATGGCGGCGACGGTGTCGGCGAGTTCCGCCAGACCGAAAAGGCCGATGTCGGGCCGCCCGAGCCGCGCATAGGCAATCGAGGCGCCGGAGACATAGAGGGCGGCGAACCCCGCCCGCTCCGCCATCAGCGCCGAGAAGGCGTCGTAGCAGCCGGGCGCGACGACGATGCCTGGTGACGCTAGCAGCTTGGCGAGCTTGTTCATGTCAGACTCCGAGATAGGTCCGGCGCAGCACCGGGTCGCGCGCGAGCGCCGCAGCTTCGCCCTGCATGGCGATGGCGCCGTTCTCCAGCACATAGGCGCGGCTGGCGAGGTCGAGCGTGCGCACCACGTTCTGCTCGACGATGAGAATCGCCGTGCCGCTGCCGGCGAGCGAGCCAACCAGGTCGAACATCTCGTCCACCAGACGCGGCGAAAGGCCGAGCGATGGTTCGTCCAGGATCATCAGTCGCGGCTCGGCCATCATACCGCGGCCAATCGCGAGCATCTGCTGCTCGCCGCCGGAGAGCGAACCAGCGAGCTGACGCCTGCGTTCCGCGAGCCGGGGGAACAGCGCGTAGACGCGTGCGAGGCCGGCGGGACGGCGCTCGCGGCCGCGCCGGTAGGCGCCGAGCAGCAGGTTCTCTTCAACCGTGTGGCGAGCGAAGACGCGCCTGCCCTCAGGGACATGGATGAGGCCGGCGGCGACGATCGTGTCGGGCTCGGCACGGGCGATACTTTTGCCATCGACACGGATTTCCCCGGCGCGCGGGCGCAGCAGCCCCGAAAGGGTGCGGTTGAGTGTGGTCTTGCCGGCGCCGTTGGCGCCGAGCACGGCGACGATCTCGCCCTCGCCGACCGCGAGCGTGACATCGCGCAGCACCGGCAGCGCGCCGTATCCCGCCTCCAGGCGCTCCACCTCAAGCAGCATGGTCGCCCGCGAGGCGCGACGCGGCGCCCTCGCCCAGATAGGCATCGACGACGATCGGGTCGCGCGCCACGTCGGCGACCGCGCCCTCGGCGATGACGCGGCCCTCGGCCAGCACGATGCAGCGCTCGGCGAGTTCGGCCACCGCCTGCATGACATGCTCGATCATCAGCAGCGTGACGCCGTCGTCGCGGATGGCGCGAATCGTGGGCAGCAGGGCGCCGACTTCACCCGGGTTGAGCCCCGCCATCACCTCGTCGAGCAGGAGCATGCGCGGGCGGGTGGCGAGCGCGCGGGCGAGCTCGAGGCGCTTGCGCCCGGCAATCGGCAGCGCGTTGGCCGGCTTGTCGAGATCGGCGCCGAGGCCGAGGCGATGCGCTACCGCCTCCGCCTCGGCACGCGCCTCGGCGCGGCTCGCGAGATGCAGATGCGCGCCCACGGCGATGTTGTCGCGGACCGAAAGCCCGCCGAAGGGCTGTACGATCTGGAATGTGCGTACCAGGCCCAGCCGGGCGATGCGCTCGGGAGGCCAGCCGGTGATATCGCGCCCGGCGAAGCGCACATGCCCGCTGTCCGGGTGGTGGAAACCCGCGATGGTGGCGAACGCCGTGGTCTTGCCGGCGCCGTTGGGGCCGATGAGGGCGGTGATGCTGCGCTCGGCCACCGCGAGCGAGACGCCGGCCAGAGCCACGACGCCGCCGAAGCGGCGATGCAGGTTCCTAACCTCCAGCATCGGGGCCTCAGGCATCGCGGCGAGCACCAATGGCGGCGATGCCCCCGGGCGCGAAGCGCAGGATCAGGATCAGGATGACACCGAAGATAGCGAGGTCGATGCCGGGCAGGCTGCCGAGGACGGCGTGGACAAGCTCGGCTACCACGCGCAGCGCCAGGGCACCGAACAGCGGTCCCCAGGGGGTCGCGAGCCCGCCCAGGATGGGGCCGAGCAGCGCCTGCACCGAAACCGCGACGCCAAAACCGTTGGCGGCGTCGATGAAGAGGAAGATCTGCAGGTAGAGCACGCCCGCCGTCGCGGCGAGCCCTGCCGAGAGGGCGGCGGCGGCGGTCTTCACCCGTACCGGCGCGATGCCGAGCGCGCGTGCCGCGTCCTCGTTCTCGCGCACCGCGACCAGGCGCGCTCCGAAACGCGAGCGCTCGAGGCCGAAGGCAAGCATGACGCCAAACAGCACGACGAGCCAGGCGATCCAGTACGGCACCCGCGGGTCGGCGAACTGGAAGGCGGCGGCACCGCGGTGCAGCGGCACCAGGAGTCCGAAGCCGCCGCCGGTGATGTCGAAGGAGGAGACGGCCACGCGCGCGATCTCGGCGAAGGCCAACGTTACGAGAGCAAAATAAGAGCCGCGCAGGCCCTGCCGGAACACCAGGGCACCCGCCACCGCTCCGACCAGCGCGCCAGCGACGATGGCGGCGGCCGCGGCGGCCCAGGCGTTCCAGCCGAAACGCACCTGCAACAGCGCGGTGGTGAAGGCGCCGGTGCCGTAGAACAGCGCGTGCCCGAAAGAGGACTGACCACCATAGCCGCCCAGGATATTCCAGGACTGGCCGAGGATCGTGGTGAGCAGCATCAGGGTGGCCGCGGTGAGCACGAAGCCGCTCGGAAATGCGAGCGGCAGCATGCCCGCGAGGAGCAGCACGGCGATTCCGGCGCGCGGTACCCATCGCATCAGGCGCGGGCGCCAAACAGGCCCGTGGGTCGGAACAGCAGCACCAGCGCGAACACCGCATAGATGCCCACGGGCGCGAGGCTCGGGCCGAACCACAGCCCGCTCAGGGATTCGATGACGCCGATGACGAGCCCCGCGAGCAGCGCTCCGGGGAAGCTGCCCATGCCGCCCATGACCACGGTGGTGAAGGCGACGAGCACAAAGGCGTAGCCGGCATCAGGCGAGACGTAGAAGGACGGCAGCAGCAGGCACGCCGCCGCCGCGACCGAGGCGGTGCCGATGCCGAAGGTCGCCGCATGAATGTGTGTCACCCGGATGCCGACCAGGCGCGCGGCGTCGCTCTCGCGGGCCACGGCGCGGATGGCGCGGCCGAGGTCGGTGCGCGTGAGCAGCAGCCACAAGAGCCCCGAGAGCACGAGCGCCGCGGCGAAGGCGATGAGCTTGGGCAGCGGCAGGTACATCACGCCGAGATCGATCGTGCGGCTCGCGAGCGGAATGGAGGTGGTGCGCGTCGAGG
>JAGWQN010000082.1 GCA_028869995.1 Rhodospirillales bacterium | reverse complement strand
GCGTCCGTGTTACGGGACGATTGCGGTTGCGTAGCAGCAGGTTTCAGGGTGTGGAACCGGCGCCACTGTCTCAAAAACGGCAGCTTGGATTATGGTAGCGTGACGTCACTCGGGCCCATGATCGCCCCAATAGCCGCGGCCTGCGATGCATTCCAACGAGATGAGCCTAGTCACCGAGATCGACCGCGACGGTGCGCCGCTCGGCAGCAGCGCCGTGACGCCTTGGTGGAGCTTCACCAAGACGCTGATCGCTGCGGCCACGATGCGTCTCGTCGAACGAAGGAAAGTCTCTGTCGATTCGGACCTCGACGGGATCGGGGCCTCTCCCCGGGCGCTGCTGCAACACCGCGCCGGATTACCGGATTACGGATGGCTGCCGACTTACCACGAGGCTGTCAGGCGCGGCGACGACCCATGGCCTGAAGACACCATGCTTGCTGCGCTGCCTCCAAGCTTTGCGGCCGGAAACTTTTCTTATTCGAACGTGGGTTATCTCCATCTGCGGCGCCTGATTGAACGCGCCACCAACGCCCCGTTTGCCATGGCGTTGCAGGATCTCGTGCTGGTGCCGCTCGGCCTCTCCGCCCGGGTCGCCTACGACCGCGCTGCGATGGCGGCGTGCGTCAATCCGGCAGATCTCATCTACCATCCAGGCTGGGTCTATCATGGCCTGGTTGTCGGGACGGCCACGGACGCGGCGCTGGCTCTGCGTCGCATTCTTGCGAGCGACTTCCTTGCACCGTCGTCGCGTGCCGCGATGCAGCTCGCCCGACCTGTCGCAGTGCCGACCGTGGGCAGACCTTGGAGCACGACGGGATATGGGCTGGGCTTGATGATGGGCACGATGGCCGCCGGCCCGCAACGCATCGCGGTAGCCGGCCACTCGGCGGGCGGGCCGGGCAGTGCCGGCGCCGTCTATCACGCCGCAAGCCGGACCGTCGCCGTGTTCACGGCTGACCCGAGCGAAGCGCCTGCGGAGCACGAGGTCTGCAAGCGCCTGGCACAGGGCTGACCTGCATTCCCAAGTGGGAAGATGCGTGGCAGCCTCATGATCGAGTTCGGGGACGGTCCAAGGAGAAGCCCATGCCGCGTATGACCGGTGGTGAAGCCATCGTTGCCTCGCTCCTCGCCCATGGCGTCGACACTGTCTTTGGCTTGCCAGGTGTGCAGCTCTATGGCCTGTTCGATGCGCTCGCGCGAGACGCCAACCGCATCCGCGTGTTGAATGCGCGCCATGAGCAAGGCGTGGCCTACATGGCGCTGGGCGCCGCGGCCTCGACTGGAAAACCGGCCGTGTATTCCGTCGTACCGGGTCCCGGCGTGCTCAACACCACCGCGGCGCTGGCCACCGCCGCGGGGATCAACGCACCTGTACTCTGCATCACCGGCCAGGTTCCCAGCAGCTTTCTCGGCCGCGGGCGAGGGCATCTGCACGAGCTTCCCGACCAGCTGGCCACACTCAGGACATTGGTCAAACGTGCCGAGCGGATCGAGGATGCCTCGGCGGCACCGCGCCTCGTCGCGGAAACATTTCAAACCATGATGTCCGGCAGACGGGGTCCAGCGACGCTCGAAATGCCGTGGGACAAGTTCCAGGAAGTCGGCGAGGTCACGCCGCTTCCCCCACTGCCATCGGTCCCACCCCCGGCGCCTGACTCGGTGCGGATCGCCGAGGCAGCGAAGCTCGCACAGGCCGCTCAAGCGCCGCTGATCGTTGTCGGCGGAGGGGCCGTTGCGGCCGGAGAGGCTGTTCGGGCGCTCGCCGAACGGCTCGGCGCACCGGTAGTAAGCTACCGAAGCGGACGCGGCGTGCTCGACGACGATCACCCCCTCTCCATCACCGTCGCGGCCGTACACGCCTTGTGGCCAAAGACCGACCTCGTCATCGGTATCGGCTCGCGCCTCGAAGGGCCCGGCTGGCGATGGTCACGACAGGCCAACCCTCCGCGGCTGATCCGTATCGATATTGATCCCGTCGAGATGCGCCGGCTTGGAGCGGACGTCGCGGTGGTTGCCGACGCAGCCGACGCGACCGCCGCTCTCGTCGCGGCACTCGGTCCTGGTGCTGCCGCTGGGCGCCGCGCTGATGTCGCGGAGGCGAAACGAACTGCCGCAGCGCTGATCAGCGATGCACGACCGCATTACGCATACCTGCAGCAGATCCGAGCCGCGCTTCCCGACGATGGTTTCCTGGTCGATGAGATGTGTCAGGCCGGCTATACGAGCTGGTTCGCCTTTCCTGTGCATCGGCCGCGAACGATCATCACCTCGGGATTTCAAGGAACACTCGGGTCGGGGTTCCCGACTGCGTTGGGGGTGGCTGCTGCCAATCCTGGCCGCAAGGTGGTTTCGCTCACCGGCGACGGTGGATTCCTCTTCGGAGCCACGGAACTGGCAACGTCCGTGCAGTTCAGGCTCGACGTGACCGTCATCGTTTTCGAAAACGGCGCCTACGGCAACGTCAAACGCGATCAGCAGCGCCTGTTCGAAGGCCGACATGCGGGCTCGGATCTTACCAACCCCGATTTTGTGCGTTTTGCTGAGAGCTTCGGCGTTCCGGCATTTGCCGTTGACCGCGATGCCGAGTTCTCAGGGGCCCTGGCTGCAGCCATGGAGGTCAATGGTCCCGCGCTCGTCCATGTGCGCACCAGACTGACAGACGAAGTGAGCCCTTGGCGCTTCATCGCTCCGGGTCGACCCTAAGCCTGACCGCTCGCCGATGTGGCGGCAGGTATTACGCGGCCGCAATGGTCGCCTCACCGCCACCGCGTGTCTTGGCGAGGCAATCTACGCGCTGAACGTCTTCCTGGTGTCCACCGCGACGCCGTCTGTCGTGCATGACCTCGGAGGCGTGCGTTTCATCGCCTGGATCAATACGCTCTACCTCGTCGCAGCGATCGTGGTTGGGGTCGCCGCTGGTTTCCTCAAACAGAAGCTGGGCACCAGACGCGTGATGCTGCTTGCCGCGGCATGCTTCGCGGCTGGCTCGCTTGCGGCGGCGGCTGCGCCCGTGATCGCCGTCGTGCTGCTCGGACGAACCCTTCAAGGCGCGGGCGAAGGAGCCATCGCTGCATGCGCTTATGCGTTGCTCGCCGAGCATCTGCCGATCACGCTGATTCCCAAAGCCATGGGTGCGATGGCGATGGTATGGGCAGCCGGGGCGCTGGCAGGTCCGCTGACCAGCGGTTTGCTGACCGAACTGGTATCATGGCGTGCGGCGCTGCTGCTGAATCTGCCTTTGATCGCAACATTCGCGATTTTCGTGCTGCGCTCGGTGCCCGAGCGCGACACTGCAGCGGCGAGCGAACGCCTTCCAGCCACCCGGCTCGCCCTGCTTGCCGCCGGGATCATGCTGGTGGCGGTGGCTGCAGTCGCCACCAGCGTCGCCTGGTGGCTCGTCGGTGTAGGTTTGATCATGCTCACGGGCACGACCGTCGTCGACCGGCGGGCCACGGTGAGGCTATTTCCGCACGACGCCTTTCGTCCGTCGACGCGGTTCGGCAAGGTGCACTGGATAGCCCTGCTCATGCCACTCGGACAGGCCAGCACCTCCGTATATCTGCCGATCACGGTGCAAAACCTCTGGGGGTATCGGCCGATCGTCACTGGCGTCATCGTCGCCACCATGGCGCTGTCATGGAGCGCATCCGCGCTGCTCATCACGCTGCCACAAGACATCAGCGCGGTGCGCGCCATCCGGGGTGGCGCCACGTTGACCGCTGCCAGACTCGCGATAGCAACGCTCGCCATTCCGGGACGCGCGCTGCTACCGCTGCTTGCAGCCCAGGTTGTCATCGGTACTGGGTTCGGGCTCAGTTGGGGATGGATCAACCAAGTGGGTGTCGATGCCGCGCCGCAAGGCGAGCGAGACCTAGCCGCGGCGTTGCTGCCGACAACTCAGAACGCTGGCTATGCGCTGGGTGCCGCGCTGGCCGGCCTGATCGCTAATGCTTCCGGTTACGCGCGTGAGCTTGCCGATGGGACCGGGCATGGTGGGGTCACGGTGTTTGCCACCGGCACCGCCGTCGCGGTGCTTGCCGCTTTCGCCAGCTTCCGGCTCAAGGCATAGAGTGCGAACGAAGTGGCCTGGGGTTTCGGATCGAACGTTCTCGCGTATCTCGATCACCTGTCCATGCCCGGTGTTCTGAGGCACACCACCCTTCGGGCTCGCCGCCTCAGTGCGACATCAAGACGGGAACCGTCATACCCTCAAGCAAACTCCGCGTAACCCCGCCAAGAACACGTTCGTGCATCGGTGTCTGCCCATAGGCCCCGGTCACCAACAAGCCGATTCCCAGATCCGACGCTTCATTGAGCAAAGCCGCTGCTTGCGGAAGACTGTCGGCAACGGTGCGCGACAACGTCACTTTCACACCATGATGTGCAAGGTGCGCAGCCATGTCGACGGCCCCGACGTCGATATTCCAATCCTCGCTGGGGTCGGACGCCACCGAGAACAGTGTCACATTATCGGCTCGCTTCAGGAACGGCATCGCGTCATGCACCGAGCGCGCCGCTTCGCGGCTGCCATTCCAACCGATGAGCACGCGCTCCGCCGGCAGCAGAAAGCTGCCAGCGTAAGGCACCAAGAGAACGGGCCGCCCTGCCCGCATGAGAATCGCCTCGATTTCTTCCTGCAAGATCGAAACATCGCGGCGCCGTGGATCGGCCTGCCCCATGACGACCAAATCCGATCGGCGCGCAAGCATCAGCTTCGTCGCCCGGCTACCTGAGACCAAAGGCCTCGCCTCGAGCCCGTTCCGCCGCACGGTCTCGGCAAACAAGGGCTCGCCAGGCGCTTCCTCAGCGCCAGCCGTGACGGCCCCTTCGAGTCGTCCGCCCCAGGTAATGGCCAAGCCTGCGGCCGTGTCGAGCACTTTTGTACCCGCCTGACTGGTGTCGAACAGCACAGCGATATCGATGATCGTCATGGCACCCTCCTTGAATAGTTTTTTGCGGGAACTCACGCGCCGTCGTTGACACAGATCAAGTCGCAAGGCGTCCGGAGGAGGCATAATTAACCATTATGGACATACGTACCCTGCTCGCTCGCTACGGCGGCGACGTCCCGCGATACACTTCCTATCCCACGGCTCCGCATTTCGGAGCGTCGGTAGATGCCGATGTGTATGCATCGTGGCTCGCAGCAACCGATCCCGCGGCTCCGGTCTCGATCTACCTGCACATACCCTTCTGCGATGAACTTTGCCTCTATTGCGGATGCAGCACGACAGTCGTACGCCGAACTGATGTGCGCCAAGCTTATGCAAATCTGCTTGTGAAGGAGATCGGCCTTGTGGCCGCGCTTCTCGGCAAGCGGCGGCGAGTGACCCATATTCATTGGGGCGGCGGCACGCCAACAGCCCTGCCGGGTAAGGCTATGCGCGAAGTTGACAACGCGCTGCGGCAGCATTTTGACTTCGATACAAATGCTGAGGTCGCCGTTGAGCTCGATCCTCGCCACCTTGGCGGCGACCGGATCGCGGCGCTAGCTGCCATTGGCACGCGGCGGGCGAGCTTCGGGGTGCAGGATTTCGATCCAAACGTTCAACAGGCAATCGGACGCATCCAGTCGCATGCGCAGACGGCCGCGGCCGTCTCGGCCATGCGCGGCATCGGCGTCCGCTCGGTCAACCTCGACCTAATGTATGGGCTCCCGTACCAGACACCCGCGGGAGCCGCAGAAACCGCGCGCCGAGCACTGGCGCTAGCACCGGATCGGGTGGCGGTCTTTGGGTATGCGCATGTGCCTTGGATGCGGCCGCGTCAGAAACTGCTGCCCGAAGCAGCGCTGCCGCGAGCACTCGAACGGTTCGCAAGCCGGGCGGCGATCGACGTCACGATGCGTGAGGCTGGGTACGTCGCCATCGGGCTCGACCACTACGCGCGGCCGCAGGACAGTCTGGCCAGGGCGGCGACCGACGCGCGCCTTGTCCGCAACTTCCAGGGCTATACGACCGACGACGCCTCGGTCCTGCTGGGGTTCGGTGCCTCCTCGATCGGCAGCCTCCCCCAAGGTTTCGTGCAGAACCACGCGGACGTGCCAAGCTGGCGCGAAGCGCTGGATGCAGGTCGGCTACCTATCGCGCGGGGCATCGCGCCCACGCCCGAGGACCGAATGCGAGGAGAAATTATCTCGCGATTGCTGTGCGACCTGTCGGTGAATCTCGGCGCCGTGGCGCGGCGTCACAATTTGCCGCTGGCATGGCCGACCGCGGCCCTGCGTGCCATGGAGCGAGACGGGTTGTTGGTGTTCGACCATGGGCGCATCCGGGTGCGCGAAGAAGGCCGCCCCTTCCTGCGCAGCATCGCCGCGCTGTTCGATACACGTCTCACACAGGCCGGGCGGCACAGTCAGGCAGTCTAGTCTCGACAGACCCTCTTCAAACGGTGTGTGTGATCTTGGCAAGGCCTGGCGGATGGTCCGGATCACGGCCGAGCGAGCCCGCGGCGACCTCGGCCGCCAGGTAGAAGCGCAACAGCAGAGAAGCGAGATCGCAGACGGGATCATCTGGAGGCAGTTGCGGAAGCCGCGTGGCCCCTGGGACATCCACCGTCGAGAGCAACGGAGCCCGGGCAGCCAACGGTTCAAGGACGGCGCGTGCGGTGGTGAGCGCAGGGTCGTGAGCCAGCAAGGCGACGATTGGGAACGCGGCATCGGCGAGCACCTGCGGACCGTGAGCCAATTCGGCGGTACTGAAGGCGAGAGCCGGCAGGCGACAGGTCTCGGCGAGCTTGAGCCCCGCTTCCTCGGCGATACCGAGGCCCGGGCCGCGGCCGACGATGAAAAGGTTTCGTACCTGCACCAGAAGCCGTTCCAGTTCCGACCAGTCGAGGCCGACCGACTCACGCAGGCGTTCGGGCAGCCGTGCCAGCCCCGGCCGGTATCGGCCGCTCCATGCTTCAATCAAGGCAAGGCCCGCTGCAAGGGACGACAGCACCGTCTTGGTCGCTGCAACGCTTCGCTCTGGTCCCGCATGGATGTCGAGTACGGCCTCACACGCCGCGGCCAGTGGCGAGGCCGCATCGTTGACGATCGCCAACGTGAAGGCGCCACCGGCGCGTACCGATTGGGCCTGCGCGACGAGATCAGGGCTCTTGCCCGACTGGCTCACAGCGAGGAACAATGCTCCCGCGAGCTTCTGGTTGACCCCATAGACTGACGCCACGGAAGGCATGCCGGCCGCCGCGACCAGCCCCAACTCCTGCGCCAGGACATAGCGCAGGACCGTGCCGACATGACCGGAGCTACCGCGGGCCGACAGCAAGATAAACGGTGGATCGAGAGACTGCAGCCGTTTACCCAGGGCGGCAAAATCACTCCGAGCGAGGCAGCGCGAAACCGCCTCCGGCGCTTCCAGTGCCTCGAGACGCATTAAGCTCGTCATCGAGCCCTGAGCTTTGGATCCAGTCGATCCTGCAGACCGTCACCCAACAGGTTGAAGCCGAGCGCCGCGAGGAGGATCGCGAGGCCGGAAAAGACCGCGGGCCAGGGCGAAAAGACGAGAACGGCGCGAGCTTCCGCCAGCATCCGCCCGAGCGAAGCAGCGGGCGGCTGTGTGCCTAGACCCAAAAATGACAACGATGCCTCGACCAGGATTGCCGTGGACAGCGAAAGCGAGCTCTGGACCAGGATGACGGGAGCCAAGTTTGGTATGACATGGTGCATCAACAAGCGCGACGACCTCGCTCCCACCGCGCGGGACGCGGCGACATAGTCCGTCTCCCGCAGAACCAGGGCCGGGGCGCGCAGGACTCGCGCAAAAATCGGCGTGTATACCGTAGCAATGGCCAGTGAGGTTCCCGCTATGCCGGGCCCCATGATAGCGACAACACCAATCGCCAGCAGGATGATCGGAAACGCGAACAGCACGTCCATGATGCGCATTGCAACGGCGTCGAAGGTGCCACCAATCCATGCAGCGGCGATCCCCACGGCGCCGCCCAGGGACAGGGCGGCGGCAACCGAAACGAAGGAAACGATAAACAGGACGCGTTCGCCAGCCAAGACACGAGCCAGAATGTCGCGACCGAACTGGTCGGTCCCCATCCAGTGCGCGAACGAAGGGGCCGCGAACCGGGCGAGGATGTCCTGTTCGTCCGGTCGATAGGGCAGAAAGGGCACCGCAAGGGCGCCCACAGCCTGCAGGACGACTAGGCCGGCCCCAAAGAGAAACAAGGGGTTGTTGCGCTTCATGCCCCTCTCGCGCGCGGGTCAGCAGCCATCACCAACATATCGACAACAAAGTTCACGACAACGAAGATCGCCGTGGCTAACAGGATTGCGGCCTGCACCAGCGGGTAGTCGCGCGCTTCAATGGCGCCGACCATCAGGCGGCCGAGACCGGGGAGCGCGAACACCTGCTCCACCACCACCGAACCGCCGAACAGGTAGCCGGCGAGTATTCCCGCCGCCGTCATGAATGGGATGAGCGCATTGGCCAGCGCGTGCCGGGCCAACACCAGCCAGGCGGGTAATCCCTTGGCTCGTGCCGTACGGATATAGTCCTGCTCCAATGCTTCGATCATGGCCGAACGCAGAATACGCGCCAGGGAGGCAAGAACCGGCAGAGCCAGCGCGATGGTGGGGAGCACCAGCCGCTCGAGATTGGCGAGCGGATTCTGGCGGAAGGGAACCCAGCCCACGACGGCGAGGGACGGCGCGCTGACGGATGCTCCGTACAACAACATCGTCCCGAGCCAGAAAGACGGCATGGTCAATCCCAACACCGAAA
This sequence comes from Rhodospirillales bacterium, assembly GCA_028869995.1. Classification (GTDB taxonomy): domain Bacteria; phylum Pseudomonadota; class Alphaproteobacteria; order Acetobacterales; family Acetobacteraceae; genus JAJXXT01. The sequence continues at coordinate 34,715 of JAGWQN010000082.1, read as the reverse complement.
TCAGGCGGACCACGACGTCGGCAGTTCGGCCTCGTAAGGCCGCCATGAGGCAGCCGGCCGGGATCGCCAGCGTAACCGCAAGCACCAATCCGGCCACGGTTAGTTCGGCTGTCACCGGGGCGCGATCGGCGATCTCGGTGAGGACCGGCCTGCCGGTATCCAGACTGACGCCGAAGTCGCCGCGCAGAACCCGCCCCAGCCACAGCGCATATTGCACGGCTAGCGGCCGATCCAGCCCCATCTCGTGACGGAGGATCGCCAATTTTTGCGGGCTGGCGTCGCTGGCGCCGAGCTGGATCTGCGCGGCATCGCCCGGGACAAGATGAACCATGAGAAACGCCAGCAACGAAACCCCGACAAGGACCAGCAGCAGCTGGCCCAGGCGGCGCAGAAGCGCTGTCGCCATTATTTTGTCAGCGTCACGTCCCTCAGACCCCAGAGCGAGCGTGTGGCCACTGGCGCAAAGCCGTGCACCTCGTCGCGCACGGCCGTGAAGAGAGTGCCGTAGGCGATGGTCGCAATCGGACCGTCGCACGCCACATCCTTCTGCACCGCGTCATAGTCGGCCTTGCGCCTCGCGCGATCCGGCTCGCTGCGTGCGGTTACGAGCAAGTGATCGACGGTGGGATTGGAATATTTGAAGACATTGGTCGCGCCGCCGGTCTGGTAGGTGCGGCCGAAATAGTCGTCGGGATCGATGCCGCCGCCGTTGAGCGACACGAAGCCCTCGAAATTGCTGGCGCGCCAATCTTTTACGAAGGCAGGCAGCGTCTGGATGTCCAGCTTGACGTCAAAGCCAGCCTTGTTGAGCTGGGCCTGCGCCACCTGCGCCACGTCGACGACCTGCTGCAAGCTGCCCAGCACCTTGAGTGTTACGGGCAAGCGTCCCTTGATGCCGGCTGCCTCGAGCAGCTTCTTCGCGCCCCCGGCGTTTGGGCTGTAGCAGGGGAAGGCTGCAGTCGGCAGCGCCCAGCCCGCAAGCGCCGGGGACAGCGGCCCGCCCGGCACACCGCGACCAAAATAGGCCGCCTGGACGATCTGGTTTCGGTCGAGCGCCAGGTTCAACGCCTCGCGCACTTTGGGATTGTTGAAGGGCGGACGTGAGACATTCATGCCTATCAGGCTGTAGGCCAGATCCTGCGTCTTGAGCAGGGTGACGTGCGGCTTGTTGGCGAGCGCCGTGGCCGTGGCTGCGTCGATGTTGGGCAGCATCTGGTATGAGCCCCCGATGAGACCCAACTGCCGCGTCGCGGCGTCCGGCACGATGTCGAAGGTGACGCCAGCAAGATGCGGTAGACCCGCCGCCCAGTAATGCGGGTTGGCGACCAGACTGATCGAGGTATCGGGGACCCATTGCTTGAAGGCGAAGGGACCGGTTCCGTCCGGCTTGCGGGCGAGGTCACCAAACGCGGCGGGCGAAGCGATGGCAAGGCTGGCAAGCTGCGCAAGGAAGGGGGCCGACGGTGCCCGCAGAACGATACGCAAGGAGTCCTTTCCCGTCGCCGTCATCGAGGCAATGTCGGTAAAGCGCGAGGCATAGGGGGACGCTGTCTTGCGGGCGATGACGCGCTGGATGTTGGCAATCACCACCGCAGCGGTGACGGGGGTTCCGTCGTGAAACACAGCGCCGGGGCGAATTTGGAACTCGTAGGTCCTGCGATCCGGCGCGACCTTCCACGAGGCGGCTAGAGCCGGGACCACCTGGAGCTGCGCATCGATCGCGGTGAGCCCCTCGTAGATCGCGCTATCGATGAGTACCGAAGAAAAGGCCGTTGCCTTGTGCGGGTCCAACCCGGCCGGCGACTGATCCACCGCGACCTGCAAGACGCCGGGCGCCGCGGCCTGGGCCGCCATCGGCACGGCAATCGCAAGTACCGCCAAACGCAATTGGATCGGCATCAGCATCCTCCCTTCGAGCAGAGCGCAACCTTATGACGGCGCGATGCAACCGCAAAGGGCGCCCTCAGACGAGCCCAAGCCCCGCCAGGGCGCCGAAGACACCAAGAAGACATGTCACGGCGGAGGCCCCGATGACGACAGCGAGATATGCGCGCGAAAGCCTGAACCCTGCCGGCAGGCTGCGTATCGCGAGCGCTATGAGAAAGCCCAGCACGAGCGGCAACAGCAGGGCGTTCATGACCTGGATGCCGATGTTGAGCGCGACCAGATCTGGCCACGCCCACACGAGCGCTGCGGCCGCCACGACGGCGACAGTATAGACGCCATAGAACCACCGGGCGCGCAGCGGGTGCCACTCAAGCGAATGGCGAAACCCGGCGACCTCGCCCAGCCCCCAGGCGAAGGCGAGCGAGACGACAATCGCGGCGACCATGCCTGCCCCGAGTACACCGGCGCCAAAAACGATCCGTCCGACGCCGGCACCGAGAAAAGGGGTCAGCGCGCCGCTCATTTGGCCGACGGTCTCAAGCGAAACGTGGCGGTTCTGAACACCGATCGTCGCCGCACAGGCGATGAGGACAGCGGCCATCACGATCTGTGTGATCAGCGATCCGACAGCTGTATCCAGGCGTGCCGCGCTCAGGTCTTCCGGACGCAGGCGCTTCTCGGCGACCGCCGACTGTTGATAAAAAACCATCCACGGCATGATCACAGCGCCGATGTTCGCTGCAGCAAGATAAAGATAATCACGATCATGCAATGGTATGTCAACGGCCTGGCTCAGCAGGCTACCGAAAGCGGGATGCGCCAACCAGGCAACGAATAGAAAAGCGAGTTCGAACAACCCAACCGCGATCGCCACGCGTTCGGCGCGCCGGTAGGAACCGGTCAGCGCGACGGCGAGCAACGCCAGTGCGGCGAGAGCAAGGCTCGCCGCACGGGGCACGCCTGCCAACTCGCCGACGCCGGCAATGCCGGAAAGCTCGGACAGCAGCGCACCGATACAGGCTATCGCAAGGCCGCTGAGGGAGATCCACGCCCAAGCAACGCCGAAATGCTCGCGGATCAATTCGCCGTGGCCGCGGCCGGTGGCGATCCCAAGGCGAACAGTCAACTCCTGGACGACATAAAGGATGGGCACCAGAAGCAGTTGTTGGAGCAACAGCCGGTAGCCGAATTCAACGCCGCTTTGTCCTGCGGTGATGATGCTTCCCACATCCGTATCAGCGAGCATGACCACAAGACCTGGCCCCATGATCGCCGCTGCCTGTCGCAGTCGGGTGCGCAGGACCGCGGCGCGCATCGCGCCGGACGTGGTCGACATCGTCAGTCTCGCCTCAAATGCGAACAACTCGCAGTTACATGGCGCGGCGCACCCGTCAAGCGACGACCAGGGGCGCGATCAACGACCCCACTCGTTGACCTAACCGGGGCGGCCCGGCCTGGCCACCAAAGCAATGCCAGCCAGCACCAGAGCGGCGCCGGCATAAAATCCCGTACCCAGACGGTCGCCAAACAGCATCGCCGAGGCCGCAACGCCGATAACCGGCTGGATATACTGCGTTCCGGCGGCGATACGGGCCGGCACCAGGCGCAGCACCACGAACCAGATCCACACGCCCGCGACGGTCACAAGCAACCCGAGGTAGAGGACGGACGCGACGCCCACGGCGGTTGGTGTCGCGTGCCCGAGCCAGGGCATCGCGACCAGCAGCGGCACCGTGCCGAACAGGGAACTCCAGGCCGCAATGCTTGCGGCGGGCAGACGGGCGGACATCTCGGCGGCGAGGACGTAATACACCGCGACCGCAAGCGCCGAGAGCAACATCAAGACGACGCCGGCGAGCCCGGCACCCGCCGCGCTGCCGTGAGCAAATGCGATCACGCCAACGCCTGTGGCTGCCAGCAGCAGGCCTACCACGTGGATCGGGCGCAGGGCCTGGTGGAGGCGCCAGGCCGCGAGCACCGCGACCAGGATTGGAATCGTCGAGGACAGCACGGTTGCCACCGACGCGGGGGTTCGCGCGACACCCAAAGCCTGCGCCACCTGCCCCCCGTCGATGCCGATCATTCCCAGAATGGCCAGCCGGATCAGGTCACGCAAAGCCGGTCGGGGACCACGCCAGGCAAGAAACGCAAAGAACGGGGCGGCGGTCGCGTAGCGGAACGTGGTAACGAGGATTGCCGGCATCGCCATGACGCCGAACTTGGTCGCCGGGATCGAGAGCCCCCAGATCAGGCACAGCGTTGCCAGTCCCGCATAAGGCAGGGTCATGCGCCGTTCAGCCGTCCCGCAAGCGCTGTGGCAACACGTCCGACGACCTCGGCCCAGTCGCCCCGGACACGCTGCCGCCACAACCGCAGCGACGGATACCAGGGTGATTGGTCACGCCCGATCAGCCAGCGATGGTCGGCTGACGTGTGGAGCAGCACCCATCCAGGCAAACCCAGGGCGCCCGCGAGGTTGGCGACGGACGTGCAGGTCGTGATCACCAGGTCCAACGCCGTCATGAGCGCAGCCGTCTCGGCGAAGTCGGTCAACGCCGCACTGTGATCCGTCACGTTGGGCCACGCCTGGAGAACGGCACGGTCCGCCTCGCGTACCGGCGTCTGGATGACATGCAGTTCGGCCCCGGTTGCTGCAAGTGCGGGCAGAAGCTGTTCGGCCCGCATCGACCGGGCGCGATCATGACGGAAAGCGGGATTGCCCGACCAGGCGACACCCACGCGCAGGCGCCGCCTTTGGCCCAACCTGGCTCTCCACCCGGCGACGCGAGACGGATCGGCGGAAAGATAAGGCGTTGGCGGAATGGTGGAGAGCGTCGTGCCGAGCGCGAGCGGCAGGCTCATCATCGCGACGTGCAGATCGAAATCGGGCTGCGGCGATGTGTCGGCATGGAGTTCGTATCCGAAGGGCGCGAGCAAGGATAGCAGTGGCGGCGGCACACGCAACACCACGTGCGCGCCCCGTGCCGCCAGGAGCGGCGCGAAGCGAACGAACATGATGGTGTCCCCCGCCCCCTGCTCGCTGACCAGCAGCACACGGCGCCCTGCAACCGGCTCTGCGCCCAGCCACATCGTCTCGGCGAAGTTGGCAGCGCCCGCGAGCATCGCTTCATCACGCCAGCGGTTTTGCAGCAGGGCGAAGCCTCGCGGCAGGTCGCCAAGAGCAAGCGAAGCAAACCCCTCCCCGCACTGCGCGGCAATCATCCCCGGGGCGAGCCGGCTTGCCCGGGCAAACAAACGGGCCGCCTCTTCCGGCTGACCGCAAAGCATCCGCGCGGCAGCGGCATGGCAGAGCGCCGCCGCGTGGTCCGGATGGTCGATGGGAACGCGTGAAGCCGCCTCAAGAGCCTCGTCCGGACGGTCGAGATCCACGAGAGCCGCGGCAAGATTAGTCAGCACACGACCGTCATCAGGTGCCAGAGCCAACGCGTGGCGGTAGCAACCCACCGCTTCGGTATCGCGCCGCTGTCGGTGCGCGGCGTTGCCGAGATTGTTCCATGTCCACGACGCACGTGGATCCAGGGCCAGCGCCGCACGAAATGCCAATTCGGCGTCGCCGTAGCGCCGGGCCGTCATCAGCGCGGCGCCGAGTGCCGCCTGGGCTCCTGCATCCCAGGGGCGGTCGAGCGCAGCGAAGCGAGCCGCCGCCACCGTTGCGTCGTCCCGGAAATCGAAGCGGCCTTGGGTCACATCACGGCGAAACCGTCGTCGGCGGCCAGGACCGTGCCGTTGAGAAAACCACCCGGTGCACCGGCACATAGCAGTAAGAGGGCAGCATCCAGGTCCTCGGGCCGGCCGAAACGGCGGCGGGGCTGTATCGCCCGCAGCTTTTCCCCTGCAGGCGAGGCGATCCAGTCGTGATTTATTTCTGTTTCGATATAGCCTGGGCAAAGCGCGTGCACGCCGATTCCGTGCCGCCCCCAGTCGCGCGCCATGGCCTTGGTCATCATCACCAGCGCCGCCTTGCTCATCGAATACGTGGCAAGCTGACCGATCGGGCGCAGGCCGGCAACCGAGGCAATGTTGACGATGCGCCCGGCGATCCCCGAAGCGATCATCTGGCCGGCAACTGCCTGGGCCATGAAAAACGGGCCCTTGAGATTGGTGGCCATCACCGCATCGTAATCGGCCTCGGTAACATCCTCGGTCCGAGCAGCACGGCTGACGCCGGCGTTGTTGACCAGGATCGCGATGGGGCCGAGCTTGGAGCCGATGTCTGCCACGGTCTGGCGGACCGCGGCGACATCGGTAACATCGAGAGCAAACGCGCCGCCACCGATTTCGCCAGCCAGCGCCTGCAACCTGTCGAGGCGGCGGGCGGCGAGGGCGACCCTTGCTCCCTGCCCTGCGAGTAGCCGGGCGAAACGCACGCCGAGGCCCGAGGACGCGCCGGTAACGAGCGCCACCTTTCCGGCGATATCGAAGTCGAACCCGGTCACTGCGCGAGCCGCCGCTTCGCTGAAGCGTATTCACAAGCAAGGCGATCAATGAGATCCGCGGCGGGCACGATGCGATCGATGGCACCAATCCCCTGCCCTGCCCCCCAGATGTCCTTCCAGGCGCGTTTCTTCCCTGGTCCGAAATCCATCCTCTCCGGCGCAGCGGAAGGCAGGCGCTCGGGGTCGAGCCCGGCCGCACGCAGGCTCGGCTTGAGGTAGTTGCCGTGCACGCCTGTGATGACGTCGGTATAGACGATGTCGGCGGAGGAGCCGTCGACGACCATCTTCTTGTAGGCTTCGTCAGCCCTGGCTTCCCTGGTCGCGATCATCGCCGAGCCGATATAGGCAAGATCAGCGCCCATGGCCTGGGCGGCGAGGATGGCGCCGCCGGTCGCAATTGCGCCCGAGAGGACCAGCGGACCGTCGAAGAAACCGCGAATCTCCTGGATCAGCGCAAACGGCGAGGTCGTGCCCGCGTGGCCACCAGCTCCTGCCGCGACGGCGATCAATCCGTCGGCGCCTTTGTCGATCGCCTTGCGCGCGAAGGCAAGGTTGATGACGTCATGCAGCACGATGGCGCCATAGGAATGGGCTGCATCGTACACCTCCGGCCGGGCACCGAGCGAGGTGATCATCAGCGGAACCTTATACTTCACACATAGGGCGACGTCGTGATCGAGACGCGTGTTGCTGCGGTGCACGATCTGGTTGACCGCGAAGGGCGCGGCCGGGCGGTCCGGGTGTCTTTGGTTCCAGTCGGCAAGCGCTCCGGTGATGTGATCCAGCCACTCGTCGAGCATCGATTCCGGGCGGGCATTGAGAGCCGGGAAGGAACCCACGATCCCCGAGGTGCACTGTGCGATCACCAACTCGGGCCCCGAGAGCAGGAACATCGGCGCGCCAATAACGGGCAGGCGCAGATGTTGCAGGATTGGCGGCAGCGGCATGCAAACCCTCGGAACGTCCCGGGTATGCTTGTGCCATGCATGCCCGGCGGCGCCAACTGGCGGCCGGCTATCGCGCGGGCCCGGACAGAACCGGAGCCGAGGTGCGTTTCAGGAACGGCGCATGGCCCTGAGACGACGGGAGCGGCCGCGCCGGGAGGCTGGCGTTTGACTTCCGCGCCGCCTGCCGCGACCCTCCGTCAGAGGACAACGCGCCGGGAGCTCAAGAGCATGGATCTGCGCTTTACCGATGAGGAAATCGCGTTCCGGGACGAGGCAAGGCAGTTCTTCCGCGAGGAAGTGCCCGAGGCGATCAGGCGTAAGGTTCTGGAGGGACGTCACCTCAGCAAGGACGAGATCGTGCACTCGCAGCGGATCCTCAACGCGCGCGGCTGGGCCGTGCCGCATTGGCCGCGCGCATGGGGCGGGCAGGACTGGACGCCGGTGCAGATCTATCTGTTCCAGGACGAGATGCAGCAGGCTGGCGTCCCGCCCCCCCTGCCGTTCAATGTCTCCATGGTCGGACCCGTGATCGCTGAGTTTGGGTCCGATGCGCAAAAGCTCCGGTTTCTGCCGCGCGCCGCCAATCTGGACGACTGGTGGTGCCAGGGGTTTTCCGAACCGGGAGCCGGCAGCGATCTTGCCAGTCTGCGCACCAAAGCGGTGCTCGATGGGGACCATTGGGTGATCGACGGGCAGAAGACATGGACGACCCTTGCGCAGCATGCAGACTGGATCTTTCTGCTCTGCCGAACGGACCCGGCCGCGAAGAAGCAGGAAGGAATATCGTTCATCCTGGCCGATATGCGGACCCCCGGCATCAAGGTGCGACCGATCCAGACGATTGATGGCGGGCACGAGGTGAACGAGGTTTTCTTCGACCGCGTCCGCGTTCCGCGTGAAAACCTGGTCGGCGACGTCAACCGCGGATGGGATTACGCGAAGTTTCTGCTCGGCAATGAACGCACGGGCATCGCCCGCGTTGGAACGTCGAAGGCCCGCCTGAAGCGCATTCGTGATCTGGCAAAGCTGGAACTGCGCGCTGGCCGACCGTTGATCGAGGACCGACGGTTTCGCGAGAAGCTGGCTGCCGTCGAAATCGAGCTCAAGGCGCTTGAGATCACCCAGCTTCGTGTCGTCGCCGACGAGCGGGGGCACGCCCGGGGGAAACCCAACCCGGCTTCGTCGATCCTGAAAATAAAGGGCTCGCAGCTGCAACAGGCAACAACCGAGCTGTTGCTCGACGTCGTCGGGCCGCATGCTCTACCGCTGGCAGCACAGGACGAGGGCAATGGGCGAAACGAGCCCGGCATCGGCCCCGAGCACGCGGCGACGGCCGCGCCGACCTACTTCAATTGGCGCAAGATCTCGATCTATGGCGGGTCCAACGAGATCCAGCACAACATCATCGCCAAGGCAATTCTCGGCTTCTGACGGAGCAGGCGCATGGATTTTGACCTCAATGACGACCAACGGCTACTGCGGGATTCCGTCGATCGGCTGATCGCCGACCGTTATGATTTCGAGGCACGCCGCCGCTTCACGGCAGAGCCTGAAGGCTGGAGCCGCGCCAATTGGGTGCGATTTGCTGAACAAGGATGGCTCGGCCTGCCGTTCACCGAAGCTTCGGGCGGGTTCGGCGGTGGCGCCATCGAGATTGCACTGGTGATGGAGGCATTTGGCCGCGGGCTGGTGGTCGAACCCTATCTCGCCAGCATCCTGCTTGCCGGCCGGCTGCTGGAGGAGGCGGGCGAAGCGGCCTTGGTGCGACGCATCGCCGAAGGCGAGCTGCTGGGAGCGTTCGCACACCTCGAGCGCCACAGCGGCTGGGACCTCGAGGATGTCGCGACCAAGGCTCGCCCCCGCGGCGACACCTGGCACCTGACGGGCACCAAATGTGTCGTGCTGCACGGCGACTGCGCCGACGTGCTCCTCGTGACTGCGCGCACCGCCGGCGCGCAGCGGGACCGCGACGGCATCGGGGTTTTTCTGATCACACCAGATGCACCCGGTCTCACCCGCCATGGTGTGCCGACCCAGGATGCCCAGCGCGTCGCGGAAATCACAATGTCGGACACGCCGGCACGCCAGCTCGCTTTTGCCGGTGATGCGCTCGCCACGCTCGAACGCGTTCGCGACCAGGCGATCGCGGCGCTGTGTGCGGAGGCGGTGGGGGTGATGGAACAAATGCATGCGACCACCGTCGATTACCTGAAGACGCGCCATCAGTTCGGGCGTGCCATCGGTGAGTTCCAGGTGCTGCAGCACCGCGCCGTCGATATGTACGTAGCCCTGGAACAGGCTCGCTCCATGGCCCTGTTCGCAACGCTGATGGCGGCCGAGGCGGATAGCCCCAGGCGTCGCGCTGCGATCTCGGCGGCGAAGGTCCAGATCGGGCGCTCGGGCAGGCTGATCGGCCAGGAGGCCATCCAGCTGCATGGTGGTATCGCGATGACGATCGAATACAAGGTTGGCCACTACTTCAAGCGAATGACGGCGATCGAGGAGATGTTCGGCAATGCCGATACGCATCTCGAACAAGTTGCAACGGCGGAGTCCATCCTGTGACAGCTCGCTATGATCTTACTGGCAAGACGGCGCTCGTCACCGGCGCCGCGTCCGGAATTGGTCTCACGACCGCGACCAAGCTGGCCGCGTTTGGTGCCACCGTCGCCATCAATTTCCTGCCCGGCGACCCGCGCGGGCCGGAAGCGGTGGCGCGACTCGCAGCCGCGGGCGGGCGCGTCCTCCCCGCACCGGGCAATGTCGGTGACGATGCGGACGCGCCGGCCATGGTGGAGGCGGCGATCGGCGCGCTCGGCCGGCTCGACCTGCTGGTCAACAATGCGGGTACGCCCGGCGTACGGGCAGCCATCCCGCCGGCAAATCTGGACCTGATCACCGAGGAGTTGTGGGAAGCCGTCATCCAAACCAACCTGCTCGGCGTGTTCCGGGCTTCCAAGGCTGCCGCGTCGGCGCTGAAGGCGGCGAAGGGCGCGATCGTTTCCATCGCCTCCATCGCCGGGCTCCATCACGTCGGCAGCTCCCTCGCCTACGGCGCAACCAAGGCCGGGGTCATCAACCTGACGCGGAACCTGGCGCGTGCGCTGGGCCCTGATGTGCGGGTCAACGCGGTGGCGCCAGGCGCCGTGGACAGCACCTGGCAGATCGAGTGGACCCAGGAACAGCGGACCGCGAGCATCGAGAACGCGGTGATGAAACGTCGTTGCACGCCGGAGGACATTGCCGAGGCGGTTCTGTTCCTCGGCGTCGCGGCCCCCATGGTCACGGGACAGACACTCGTGGTGGATGGCGGGCTGACGCTGTGACGGCGGCGGCGGCTGCCCTCGCAGGATATCGAAGCGGGATCACGAGAACGTGAACACCGTCGAGGCCGACTACGTGATCGTCGGCGCGGGATCCGCAGGCAGTGTGCTCGCCGCCCGGCTTTCGGAGGATCCCTCCGTCACCGTCGCGGTGCTCGAGGCCGGAGGGGCGGACCGCAACCCCTGGATCCACATTCCGCTGGGCTACGGAAAGACGTTTGCCGATCCTCGTATCAACTGGTGTTACGAGACGGAGCCGGTGCCCGAGCTCGGCGGACGGCGCATCTTCTGGCCGCGCGGAAAGGTCCTGGGGGGATCGTCCTCCATCAACGGCCTGCTCTATGTGCGCGGCCAGGCGGCGGACTATGATCATTGGCGCCAGTTGGGCAATGCCGGCTGGTCCTATGCCGATGTGCTCCCCTATTTCCGGCGTTCCGAGCATCGGATGGGGCCGATGAACGCGTGGCACGGCACCGACGGGGAGCTGGCGGTGAGCGATGTCGCTGGCGGACATCCGCTGAGTGAGGCGTTCATCGCGGCGGCGGAGCAGGAAGGCGTTCCACGCAACGACGATTTCAACGGGCGCGACCAGGAAGGCGTCGGCTATTACCAGACCACGTCACGGCGGGGACGGCGCTGCTCCGCTGCGGTGGCGTTCCTGCGCCCGGCGATGCGCCGTGACAACCTGCGCGTCATCACCCATGGGCTTGCAACCCGTATCCTGTTCGCCGGAAAGCGCGCGATGGGGATCCAGTTTCGCCGCGACCGCAGCACCGAGGTGATCCGCGCCCGCCGCGAGGTGTTGCTGTGCGGCGGTGCGGTCAACACCCCACAGTTGCTGATGCTGTCGGGCATCGGGCCGGGCGCGCAACTGCAATCGTTCGGGATCGAGACGGTCTGCGACGCCCCGGGGGTCGGCCGCAACCTTCAGGACCATCTCAAGGTCGCCTTTGCGTACCGGTGCCGCGCGCCGATCACCGTCAACGACGTGATGCGCAGACGGCTGCGCATGCTGCGAGCGGGGATCGACTATGCGCTGTTTCGCCGCGGTCCGCTCGCGCTTTCGGCGGCCTCCGCCGGCATCTTCGTCCGCACGCGTCCCGAACTGGCGACGCCGGACATCCAGTTCCACTTCATCAACTTTTCATCGGACACCTCGGCGGCCCACCTGCATCCGTTCTCCGGCTTCACGCAGCATGTCTGCCAGCTGCGGCCGCAGAGCCGCGGCGAGATCCGCCTGCGCTCGCCCGATGCCGCCACGCCGCCGGCGATCCAGCCAAACTATCTGGCTGAGGAACTCGACCGGCGTACCATCGTGGCGGGCATGCGACTGGCACGGCGGATCGCAGCGCGACCTGCGCTGCACGCCTATATCGAGAGCGAATACGCACCAGGGGAAGCGCTGCAGGGCGACGATGCGTTGCTCGACTATGCGCGACGGACGGGCAGCACCGTTTTCCATCCGGTCGGCACGGCCCGCATGGGCAGCGACGCAATGGCCGTCGTCGACGATCGTCTGCGCGTGCGCGGGATCGAGGGGTTGCGCGTCGCCGACGCCTCGGTCATGCCAACACTGGTATCCGGCAACACCAATGCCGCCTGCATCATGATCGGCGAGAAATGCGCCGACCTCATTCGCGAGAAGGAATTGTCCCGTGCCGACTGAACGTCCCCGGATCTTTTCGGCCACCATGGCCACCGAGACCAACACGTTCTCGCCAATGCCGACCTCGCTCGCAGCCTATCGCGAGACGGTGTTCTACCGTCCTGGCGAACACCCCGACGACCAGCCGCGGATGTGCACGGCACCGCTCTTCGTCGCCCGCCATCGCACGGCAAAGGAGGGCTTTACGCTCATCGAGGGCAGTTGCTTCGCCGCCTCGCCGGCCGGGCTCACGACCCGCGCCGCGCACACGATGATGCGTGACGAGATCCTGGCGCAGATCAGGGAGGCGATGCCGCTCGACGGGCTGCTGCTCGGGCTGCACGGAGCGATGGTTGCCGATGGATGCGAGGACGTCGAGGGCGAGTTGATCGAGGCGGCGCGCGCCATCGTGGGCCAGAACTGCGTCATCGGCGTCGAGCTCGATCCACACTGCCACCTCACGCTGCGGCGCATCCGATCCTCGGACATCATCATTCTCTACAAGGAGTTTCCACATACCGACGTGGCCGAGCGCGCCGAGGACCTGCTGAGCCTGGTGCTGCGGACGATCCGTGGCGAGATCCGCCCGGTGATGTCCTGTTATGATTGCCGCCAGATCGGCTCCTATCCAACCACCGAGCCGCTGATGCGTAGCTTCGTCGATCGGATCATGGCGATGGAGGGCAAGGACGGGATCCTGTCGATCTCCATCGGGCATTGCTTTCCCTATGCCGACGTCGCGGAACTGGGCGGGCGGGTGCTGGTCGTTGCCGACCGCGACAAGGCGCGCGCGGACCGGCTGGCGACAGAGCTCGGCGAAGAGTTCGTCTCGATGCGCGGGCGCACGGCGCCGCCCTACCTCGACGTTGCAGCCGCCGCGGCGGCGGCACGGGCGGCCAATTCATTTCCCGTGGTCATCGCCGACCCGGCGGACAATGCGGGCGGGGGCGCGCCTTCGGACAACACCACATTCCTGCGTGCGCTGATCGAGGCTCGCGTCGAGGGCGCCTGCCTCGGGCCGATCTGGGATCCGGTCGCCGTTCGGATCTGCACCGATGCCGGCGTCGGCGCGCGGATCGCGCTGCGCTTCGGCGGCAAGACGGGGCCGGCCTCGGGGCAGCCGATCGACGCCGAGGTGGAAGTGCTGGCGCTGGCCGCGGACGCACATCAGAGCTTCGGCCCGACCACGGTGCCGCTCGGCGACTGTGTCGCGATCCGTGCCGGAGGCGTCGAGGTGGTTCTGATCTCGAACCGGACCCAGGCGCTGGGGCTTGAGCTGTTCCGCAATCTCGGCATCGAGCCCAAGGAGCGGCGCGTCGTCGCGGTGAAGTCCACCAACCATTTCCGCGCAGCCTTCGGGCCGATTGCGGCGCAGGTTCTCTATGTGGACACGAACGGGCCGCTGTCGCGCGACTACCGGCGCATCCCCTACACCCGCGTGGCGCGCCCGATCTGGCCGCTCGATGAGCAAACCTCGCCGGGACTGATCTTCTGAAGCGGGAAGCGACGGGCGCGGTGGCCGAATGGAACCGGGCCGCCTATATTGAGCGCGACAGGAGGAATGCCATGACGGAATCATGCATCGTCGGTTGGGCCCATAGCCGCTTCGGCAAGCTCGAGGCGCCGGACGCGGAAGCACTGATGGACACGGTGGCGCGGGCCGCGATCGAGGATGCGGGGATCGAGCCCGCATCGATCGACGCCATTTTCGTCGGCCATTACAACAACGGGTTCCAAAGGCAGGATTTCCCCTCCTCGCTGGTGCTGCAGTCGCTGCCGGAGCTGCGCTTCAAGCCGGCCACTCGCTACGAGAATGCCTGTGCGACCGGAACCGCGGCCATCCACGGCGCGCGCGACTTCATCGCCGCCGGGCGCGGTCGGCTCGCGCTGGTCGTGGGCGTCGAGAAGATGACGGCGACCCCCACGCCGGAAGTCGGCGAGATCCTGCTCTCCGCCTGCTACCGCCGCGAGGAGGCGGAGATCCAGGCGGGGTTCGCCGGCGTGTTCGGGCGCATTGCCGAGCGCTACTTCCAGCAATACGGCGACCAGTCGGACGCGCTGGCCGCCATCGCGGCGAAGAACCACAAGAACGGCGTGGCGAACCCCTATGCGCAGATGCGCAAGGACCTCGGCTATGCGTTCTGCCGCGAGGTCTCGGAGAAAAACCCCTACGTGGCGCCGCCGTTGAAGCGGACCGACTGCTCGCTGATCTCGGACGGCGCGGCGGCACTGGTGATCGCCGACGAGGAGACGGCGCAGGCGATGGGCAAGGCGGTGCGGTTCCGCGCCGCGGTGCAGGTCAACGACTTCATGCCGCTGTCGCGGCGCGACCCGATCGCCTTCGACGGACCTGCGCAGGCCTGGGCGCGGGCACTCGACAGCGCCGGGGTCGGGCTCGGCGATCTCTCCTTCGTCGAGAGCCATGACTGCTTCACGATCGCCGAGCTGATCGAATACGAGGCGATGGGGCTTGCGCCGCGCGGCCAGGGTGCCAGGGCGATCTTGGAGGGGTGGACGACCAAGGAGGGGAAGCTGCCGGTGAACCCGTCGGGCGGCCTCAAGTCAAAAGGGCACCCGATCGGTGCCACGGGCGTTTCGATGCACGCGATCGCGGCGATGCAGCTCACGGGACAGGCCAGGGACATGCAGCTCGCGCGGGCCGACCTCGGCGGCGTGTTCAACATGGGCGGTGCGGCGGTGGCTAACTACGTCTCGATCCTCGAGCGGGCGAAGTAGGCGCGGGGCACGGCGACGGGCGCGTTGATTCCGATCAAGTCGCGTTGCAGCACGCGGGCGTAGTCTTTCCTCCTTGCCAACGGAGACAGCCATGCCGATCACCGCCGCCGACATCATGACTCGCGAGATCGTGACCATCAGCCCGACCACGCGGGTGGGCGAGGTTGCGCGCATCCTTTCGGAGCGGCGTGTGAGCGCGTTGCCGGTCTGCGACGAGAACGGGCATCTCGTCGGCATCGTCAGCGAGGGGGATGTGCTGCGGCCGCTGCGCGAATCGCTGGCGAGCAAGCGGGCGGAATGGCTGCTGGCCTTGGCGGAGGGCGAGAATCTCTCGCCGGAGTTCCTCGACTCCATCTCCGCCGACACACGCTCCGCCGCCGACATCATGATCCGCCACGTGATCACCGCCGAGGAAGGCGCGGAACTGCCGCACCTCGCGGAGCTGATGATCCGCTACAATGTCAAGCGGCTGCCGGTGATGAGCGGTGCGAAGCTCGTGGGAATCGTCAGCCGCGCGGACCTGATCAAGGCGCTGGCACGCGCGCCGCACGCAACCTGGCTGGAGGCCTGAACCGGGCGTCGGCCGGAACGTCGGCCGCCAACTGGCTCATTTTCTTATCTTACCACGCGGCCCGAGTCGGGCGACGGCTCGCCTCGGGTCACCGGTGTGTTATTTTTTTTACATTCCATTTTTTTATTGTAAGAATTGCCGGCTTCTGTTAATTTCCCTTTAATTAAGGGAACATTGAGGGGAGAGACGAATGCGTCACTCTGTCACATCGCTCGCCGTTGCGGTCGCCTTGGCGAGTATGGGCTTGGCCGCGACCGCGCAGGCGGGTTCGGTCAGCACGATCTGGGTCAACAATGCCACTGGCGGTGCGCCCATCATTCAGGAATACAACCTGACCTCGGGCGCCCTGATGACACAGTTCAATGGCGATGGCTACAATGGCCGGGGCGTTGTCAATGTTGGCAATATTGTTTACTACACGACAGCCAGCAACAACAATGTCTATGGATACAATACGGCAACAAATACCGATCTAGGGGCCATCTTCAGCGTCAGCGGAGCGAATGGGCTATCGACGATCGCCTATGACGGCACGAATTTCTGGATCGGCGACTATTCCGGAACCAATCAAGCCTATCTCTATTCAATGACCGGCACCCTGCTGAAGACAGTGTCGCTGAGCCAATGCACGGGCTACTGCGATGGCCTCGAATACGGCACAGGGGTTTCGAGCATCAACGGCGGTAAACCGTTCCTCATTTCAAACCGCTATGACGGTGGAGGCGGAGGTGCCAATACTTACGACATCTACGATACGAATGGGAATCTGATCACCAGCAATTTCATCACGGGGCATGACAGCAGCGGCAATACCGGCATCGCCTTCGACGGATCGACGTTCTACGTCGACAACATCCGCAGTTCGACGATCGGCGAATACAATACAAGCGGAACCTGGCTCCAAGATCTTACGCTGACAGGCCAGAATTATTTCCTCGGTGAAGACCTTTCCGTGAACTATGCACAGGTCCTGCCTCCGGCGGTGCCGGAGCCAGCGAGCTGGGGAGTGATGTTGGTCGGCCTCGTGGGGCTGGCCGGACTGGCCGCCGGGCGGCGTCGCACGCGGGCCTGAAAGCCCTCGCCTGACGGAGACAAGGGCCGCGGCGGGGAAAAGCCTCGCCGCGGCTTCGTTTTTTTCAGGCCCGACGCAGCCAGCGCACGGCATGGGCCGCCGCGGCCTCGCCGGCGAGCCAGGCGCCGCCGACCGTGCCGGCCAGGCCATCGACGCGCACCGCCTCACCAGCGAGGATGAGGCCCGCCTCAGGCTCGGCCAGAACGGCGCGGGCCGCGGCGCCGCCGGGCAAGGCATAGGCGTAGGCGCCGCGAAACAGCGGATCGGTGCCCCAGGCGGTGGCGGCGGCCCGGGCGAAGATCGCATCGGCCGTGGTGCCGAACAGCCGGCGCCATTCGGCGCGGGCGAAGGCCTCGGCCGCGCGTGGGTCGGCCGCTTCCCAGGCAACCGGCCCCCCGAAGAAACCGACGACGTGCCGCGCGCCCAGAGGGCCGATGTGAAAGAACATGCCAGGCTCGCCCGGGGCGAGCCGGCGGCGGGCGACGCTGCCGGCGCGGAGCGGCGGGGGCGCGCCGGCGCGGGGCGTCAGCACGATCTTGGAGAGCAGGCCCATCGGCAGGGAGGCGAGCGCCTCCTGCCAGCGGGCGGGCAACGCCGGGGCAAAGCGGATGGCGCCCGCCTGCAGCACGCCGGCCGAGACGGTGAGGATGGCCGCCCTGGCGCGCAGTGTTCCGTTCGTCGTTTCCAGGGCGACGGGGCCGCGGCCGCTGATGCGGGTGACGGCGGCACGCAGGACGACATCACGCGGGGCAAGGGGGGCGAGCAGCGCGCCGACGCCGCGTTCCGGCGAGAGATTGGTGCCGAGCAGCGCGTTGTCGCGCCAGTCGTGCGCCGAGAGCCGCGCGGGGTCGGCCGCCGCGATCAAACAGGATTCGAAATAGAGCAGGGTCGGAAGAAACGGATCGTCGAGCCCGGCCACGGCCTCGGCGAGCGGAAGGTCGCGGACGGCGCAGGCGGCGCGGGCGGTGGCATCGAAGCGGCCGGCGGCGCGATCGAAGGCAGCCAGTTCGGCCGGCGTCGCCCAGCGCGCGCCCAGGTGCAGGCGGCGCTCGTGGAAAGCCGCATGGTGCAGCGCCACGCCGGCAGCGGTCGCGAGCGGGACCAGGGGATTGCGCTCGGCGTCGTGCAGCCAGGCCGCACCGGCATCGAAGCGCCCCGAGGCGAGGCGGCGCGTCCAGGCGCGCCCGCCCACACGCGTGCCGGCCTCCAGCAGCACGTGGGCAAGGCCCAGCGAACGCAGCCGGCGCGCGGCGGCAATCCCGGCGGCGCCGGCGCCCACGATCGCCACATCCGTCTCCATCGCCCCTGCCCTTCGTGCTGCGCGCCGTTCGCCCCGGCGCCCCTTTCCGTCGCGGCGCCGATGCGCCAGCATCGCGCCCGAATCCGTCCCGCGCCAAGGAGGTACACGCCATGTGGGAACCGAGCGAACGCTATCCCGACCCGAACGTGGACGTGCTCGACCCGCGCTTCGCGCCCTACAAGCTGGCCCTGGCCTCAGTGGAAAAGCTTGCCTCGGGCTGCCGCTGGTCGGAAGGCCCGGTCTGGTTCGGCGACGGGCGCTATCTGCTGTGGAGCGACATTCCCAACAACCGGATCCTGAAATGGGAGGAGGAGACGGGGGCGGTCAGCGTGTTCCGCAAGCCTTCCGGCAACGCCAACGGCAACACGCGCGACCGGCAGGGGCGGCTCGTGACCTGCGAGCACGACAACCGGCGGGTGACGCGCACCGAGCCTGACGGTTCGATCACGGTGCTGGCCGACCACTACAATGGCAAGAAGCTGAACTCGCCCAACGACGTCGTCGTGAAGTCCGACGGGACGGTCTGGTTCACCGACCCCGCGTTCGGCATCCTCGGCTATTACGAGGGGCACCCGGCGGAGAGCGAGGTCACGCCCGCGGTTTATTGTTTCGACCCAGGAACGGGAAAGCTTGCCTGCGTGACGGACGAGGTTCCCGGCCCGAACGGGCTTGCGTTTTCGCCCGACGAGCGGACGCTCTATGTGGTGGCCTCGCGCGACGAGCCTGCGCGCACGATCCGCGCCTACGACGTGCGGGCGGGCAACAAGCTCGCGAAGGGACGCGTGCTGATCGACGCCAAAGGCGGGACGCCTGACGGATTTCGTGTCGATGTCGATGGCAATCTCTGGTGCGGCTGGGGGATGGGCACGGCCGAGCTCGACGGCGTGCGCGTGTTCACCGCGAAGGGCGAGCCGATCGGGCATATCCACCTGCCGGAGCGCTGCGCCAATCTGTGCTTCGGCGGCCGGCACCGCAACAGGCTGTTCATGGCGGCGAGTCACGGGCTCTATGCGCTCTACGTGAATACGCAGGGGGTTGCCGGCGGATGAGCGCGGGCGATGTCGTTGCCTGATCGGAACCGGCCGTGACCGGGCTCGACTATCTGCAGGCGATGGTCGCCGGCAAGCGGCCGGGCGCGCCGTTGGCGTCGCTGCTATCGATTCGCCTCGTCGAGGCGCGGCACGGCTATGTGCGCCTCGAGGGCGTGGCCGAGGAGCGCTATACCAATCCGGCGGGCACGATCCATGGCGGCTGGACCGCGACCCTGCTCGACAGCGCGGCCGCGCTCGCCGCCTATTCGACGCTGCCTGCCGGCAAGACCTCGACCACGGCCGACCTGCACCTTCACTGCCTGCGGCCGATCGCACCGGATGGCGGGGTGCTGACCGGGGAGGGCAGCGTGATCCATGCCGGGCGGACGCTGATCCTGGCGCAGTCGCGGGTGGTGGATGGCACCGGAAGGCTGCTCGCGCACGCCACCTCGACCTGCATGGTCCTCGACCTCAAGGAACGTTCACGATGAAGCGATCCATCCATGCCATTCGCCGCCCCTTCGGCACGCTGCATGTCGAGGTGACGCAAGGTGGCGATAGCGACGAGCGGCCGGCGCTGATCTTCGCGCACGGGCTGGGCGGCAACCATATGTCCTGGTTCCAGCAAGTGGCGCATTTCGCACCGACGCGGACCTGTGTCGCGTTCGCTCATCGCGGCTTCCTGCCCTCCTCGCCCATTCCCGGAGGACCGGATCCGGCGGATTACGCCGCGGATCTGGCGGCCATCGTCGAGACGCTGGGGATTGGCGCGCATCACGTGGTGGCGCAGTCGATGGGCGGGTGGACGGCCCTGGAATACGCGCTCACGCGACCCGCGGGCCTGCGCGGCGTCGTGCTCGCGGCGACCACCGGCACGCTCGATCCGCAGCGGCTGCCGGCGTCGGACCGCGCGGCGATCGCCGCCTGGGAGCAAGCCGCGCAGGCGACGCGAGCGCGGATGCTGGCCGGCGGCATCCACCCCGCCGCGGGGCTGCGCCTGGCGGAGGAGCAGCCGGCGATGCACCTGCTCTACCAGCACATCAACGACGCCAACCTCGCGCTCGACAAGGAAGCGTTGCGCCTGCGGCTGGGTGCCGCGCGCCGGCGCGAGCCGGCGGAGCTTGCCGGGGTCGCCTGCCCGGTGCTGTTGATCGCCAACGAGGAAGACACGGTGATTGCGCCTCCCGCCATGGCCGGCATGGCACGCGCGGCCACGGGCGTGCGGTTCGCGACGATCGAGCGGGCGGCGCATTCCGCCTATTTCGAGCGGCCGGCCGTTTTCAACGCGCTTGTCGAGGCGTTCATCGCGGCGAACCCCTGATCGCGCGTGGCCGGGCGCGGCTGGGGGCGTTTCGTCACGCCTGCCCCCCGTGAAATGCCGTTGTAGCCGGCACTTTCGGCATGGACAGTGGTCCCGTCAGAGGAGTCGCAGGGACCATGCCGCTCAGCACCGTCGTGAAAGCGAAAGGCAACGACGTGATCGCGTCGCCAAGGATGCCAAGGTGATGGAGATCACCCCATGACCGCCCCTCGGCCGCTTTCGCTGGTGGCGCGCGCGGAACGTGGCTTCCTGGCCGTCGAACACGGGCTATCGGTGGCGATCGGCGCACTTCTCTCGGTCACCGCCGTGCTGACGCTGGGCGCGGCGGCGCTGATCCTGTGGCAGGGGTTGCGGCTCGGCGGCAGTGGGACGACGTTCTTCGTCGTCATCGACCGCCTGCTGTTCGTGCTGATGCTGGCCGAGATCCTGCACACCGTGCGCGTCTCCCTGACCTCGGGGACCCTGGATGGCGAACCGTTCCTGATCGTCGGGCTGATCGCCTCGATCCGCCGTGTGCTGGTGATCACGCTGCAATCGTCGGAGACGGCGCCGGGCAAGGGGCCGATGAACTTCGTGCCGACGATGGTAGAACTGGGCCTGCTCGCGGTGCTGATCCTGGTGATGGTGACCTCGATCTATCTGCTCCGGCGGGCGCGGGCCGTCTGAGACGCGAGCGGCGGGTTGCGGGCACCGGTGGGCGGGCCTTCGAACGCCTTGAAGAGCCTCAGGCTTCCAGGTGCAGAACCTGGCCGGGACGGAATGCGACAAAGCGCGCGATGCCGGCGCGGGCGCAGGCTTCGGCAAGGCGCTCGGCCGGTTCGGCAATCGCTTCGTCGGTCAGGTGGAACGTGCCCCAGTGGTGGCCGATACCGTGCCGTGCCCCGAGCAGGCGGAAGGCGGCGACGGCTTCGTCGGGATCCATGTGCTGCGTGCGCATGAACCAGCGCGGCGCATAGGCGCCGATCGGCAGCGCGACCAGCAAAGGCTCGCCAAAAGCCGCGCGCAAGGCGGCGAACAGGGCGCCGTCGTGAAAACCCGTATCGCCGATGTGAACGATCATGCCGGCCGGCGTTTCGAGGACATAGGCGCACCAGAGGGCGCGGTTGCGATCCCAGGGCGTGCGGGCGGACCAGTGGTGGCAGGGGATAGCGTGCACACGTACGCCAGGCGCGATCGCCGCCGACCCGCCCCAGTCGATCTCGTCGGCGCCACCCGGAACGGCGCGGGCATTGCCAAGCGGGACGATGGTGCGGCGTGGGCGCAGCCGGCGCAGCGTTGCGCGGTCCAGATGGTCGTAATGGCCGTGGGTGACGAGCACCGCGTCCAGCTCCGGCAGGTCCGCCAGCGTGATGCCGGGCGCATTGCGGCGGAAGGGGCCGGCGAAGCGGAACGGGCTTGCGCGATGGCTCCAGACAGGATCGACGAGGATATTCGCCCCGGCGATCTGGTAGAGCAGGGTCGCGTGGCCGACGAGCGTGGCGCGCAACGCCTCGCTGCGTGGCGACGGGCGGTCGTGAAAAGGCGAGGGAAAGGCGCGCGGCCATGCCGGGCGCCTGGCGAGGCGCCAGCGCAGCAGCTCCGCGCGCGAGCGGCCGGGTGCATGCTGCCACGGGCTGAAGAAGCGCCGGCCGTCGAAATGCGCCGGCCAGGGGGCGTGCGACATCGAGGTCAGCGCTGGTAGGGCGTCGGCAGCAGTTGGGAGATGGGCACCGCCAGATCCGGGGCGAGGATCACGCGCGCGGCGGGATGGTGGTCGAGCAGCAACTCGCGGCAGCGGCCGCAGGGCGGCACGATGGCCGGCGGGCCCTGCGGCTCCTGCGGCTTCGGCTGGCGCACGGCAACGATGGTCTCGACCTCGCGCACACCCTCGAGCAGCGCCCGCCCGATCGCCACCGCCTCGGCGCAGGTCGCCATGCTGCCAACCGTGGTACCGAGATGAATGCCGGTCACGATCCGCCCATCCGCGCCGCGCACCGCCGCCGCCACCGTGTGCCAGAACGGCCGGTAATGCGTGGCGAGGACGGCGCGGGCCGCCTCGATCAAGGCCTGGTCCGCCGGGGGGAGCACGTCGCGCGGTCAGTCGGCGTCCTCGGTTTCCGGCTCGCCCATCAGGGCCTCGGCGACGATGCCTGCCTGTTCGCGAATGCGCGTCTCGATCTGACCGGCGACGTCGGGATGGTCGCGCAGGAACTGCTTGGCGTTCTCGCGGCCCTGGCCGATGCGCTGGCTGTCGAAGGAGAACCAGGCGCCGGATTTCTCCACCACGTTGGCCTTCACCCCAAGATCCACGAGCTCGCCGGTCCGGCTGATGCCTTCACCATACATGATGTCGAATTCGACCTGCCGGAACGGTGGCGCCATCTTGTTCTTCACCACCTTGACGCGCGTCTGGTTGCCGACCACCTCCTCGCGGTCCTTGATCTGGCCGATGCGGCGAATCTCCATGCGAACGGAAGCATAGAATTTCAATGCGTTGCCGCCCGTCGTTGTCTCGGGATTGCCGAACATCACGCCGATCTTGAGGCGGATCTGGTTGAGAAAGATCAGCAGCGTGTTGGAACGGCTGACCGAGCCCGTGATCTTGCGCAGGGCCTGGCTCATCAGCCGGGCATGCAGGCCGACATGGGAATCGCCCATCTCGCCCTCCAGCTCCGCACGGGGAACGAGTGCCGCGACCGAATCGATCACCAGCACGTCGATCGCGCCGGACCGGACCAGGGTATCGGCGATCTCGAGTGCCTGCTCACCGGCATCCGGCTGGGAGATCAGCAGGTTGTCGACATCGACGCCGAGCTTGCGCGCGTAGCCGGGATCCAACGCGTGCTCCGCGTCCACGAAGGCGCAGGTGCCGCCCCGCTTCTGCGCCTCGGCGATGGCGTGCAGCGCCAGGGTCGTTTTTCCTGATGATTCAGGACCATAGATCTCGACGATGCGACCGCGCGGGAGCCCTCCGATGCCCAGCGCCATGTCCAGCCCCAGGGAGCCCGAGGGAATCACCTCGATCGCCTCCGACGGGCGCGCGCCCATGCGCATGATCGAGCCCTTGCCGAAGGCACGCTCGATCTGTGCCATCGCGGCATCGAGCGCCTTGTTCTTTTCCATCTCTCAGTCTCCGCACGAATCCAGTTGTCTCAGGTCCGTTCGTCGCACACTGCACGCGTCAAAAGCGGGATACAATCGCAACGCGGACGTTGGCGTTAACTTATCGTTCTTTTTTTGTTCCTGTCACGTGGCGCGGCCAAAAAAGGTTCGCCGCCGAGAACCGGCGCCTTACGCGGCCAGTTCGCGCATGGCGGCGATGAGGTTGGCCTTACCCTCGAAGCCGACGCCAGGAAGCTCCGGCATGACGATATGTCCGTCCCTGACCTCGACGCTGTCGGGGAAGCCGCCGTAGGGCTGGAACAGGTCGGGGTAGTTCTCGTTGCCGCCGAGGCCGAGGCCGGCGGCGATGGCGAGCGACATCTGGTGGCCGCCATGGGGGATGCAGCGGGAAGGTGACCAGCCGGCGGCGCGCACGACCTCGAGCGTGCGCTGATATTCGCAGAGCCCGTAGGAAAGGGCGCAATCAAACTGCAGCCAGTCGCGGTCCGGGCGCATGCCACCGTGGCGCAGCAGGTTGCGCGCGTCCTGGTGGCTGAACAGGTTCTCGCCGGTGGCCATGGAGCCGGGGTAGAACTCGGCAAGCGCCGCCTGCAGGGCGTAATCCAGCGGGTCGCCCGGCTCCTCGTACCAGAACAGCGGGTAGGCCCGCAGCATCCGGGCATAGGCGATGGCGGTCTCGAGGTCGAAACGGCCATTGGCATCGACCGCCAGCTGGGCCCGGGTGCCGATTTCCTCGAGCACGGCTTCGATGCGCGCGCGATCCTCGTCGAGCGAGGCGCCGCCGATCTTCATCTTGACGACGGTGTAGCCCCGATCGACGTAGGAACGCATCTCGGCGCGGAGCTGCTTCGTGTCCTTGCCCGGATAGTAATAGCCGCCGGCGGCGTAGACGAAGACGCGCGGACTGGGAGCGCGGCCGGCGCGCTCGGCAAGCAGGCGGAACAGCGGGACGCCGGCGATCTTCGCCACCGCATCCCAGATGGCCATGTCGAGCGTGCCGACAGCGACCGAGCGCTCACCGTGGCCGCCAGGCTTCTCATTGGCCATCATCGCCGCCCAGACACGGTCGGGGTCGAGATTGGTGCCCTCCGCGTCGAGCAGGCTGCCAGGCGCGGCCTCGCGGATACGCGGCGCGAAACGCTCGCGGATCAGGCCGCCCTGGCCGTAGCGGCCATTGGAATTGAAGCCGTAGCCAATGACCGGCCGGCCATCGCGCACGGCATCGGTTACGACAGCGACGAGGCTCGTCGTCATCCTGCTGAAGTCGATATAGGCGTTGCGGATCGGGGACGCGATCGGGCGCGTGACCTCGCGGATGTCGACGATGCGCACGGACATGATGCACCTGCTGACGGTGGCGCCGCGGTAGCGATGCGGTCCGATTTGCCTTAGCGTCACTTCCCGTGACCGCCAAGTTGGCAATCGCCGAAGCAGCTTCGCCGCCTCCAGCCCTCGAACGGCGCCTCAATGCCGCGGCCACGGCCTGCGAGCGGGAGGGCGAGACGCTGACGCCGCTGCGCCGAGCCGTGCTGGCGCTGGTGCTGCAGGCGCGCCGGCCGCTCACCGCCTATCAGTTGCTGGAACAGTTGCGGACAGCGCGACGAGCGGCGCCGCCGACGATCTATCGTGCGCTCGACTTCCTGCTAGCGCGCCGGCTGGTGCATCGGATCGAGCGTCTCGGCGCCTTCGTCGCCTGCGCTGAGCCCGAGCATGAACATGCCCTCGTGCAATTCCTTATCTGCCGGCAGTGCGACGCGGTGGTGGAACTCGACGACCACGACGTTGGCGAGGCTGTCGCGGCGGCCGCGAGAAGCGCCGGTTTCAGGCTGGAACACGCCGTGATCGAAGTCGACGGGCTGTGCGCGGCCTGCGCGGCGGGCTCATGCAGAGGGTGACCGAAGGCCGAAGACGTGCTTCAAGCTTCAATAAATGTCGCCACAGGCCTTCCGGCAGGCGTTTTCGATTGATCGGTTGCGGAATGTCCAATTAAGTGTCTCCGTGACGAGGAAAAAGGGTGTTCCTTTCCGGTGTCGCAAAAAACCGGTTCCACCCGGAACCATTGCAAGGGGGCACCCGATGACTGCGTTTTACTTCATGCATTCTTGGCTGCTGCGCTTAACCAACGATCGCCGCGGCATCACCGCCATCGAGTACGCGGTGCTGGCCCTGGGCATCATTCCGGTGGTGGCACTGGCCGCCGCTGCAATGGGCGCCAGCATCAGCTCTCTCTTCGGGCCGGTGACACACCTCTTCACCGGCGGCGTTCCTCACTGATCCTACCGATGCCGACGCCGCCTACACGAGGGTTGCCAGGCGGGCGGCGAGCTCACGAGGTGTATAGGGCTTCGGCATGAAGACGATGCCAGGTCCTTCCAGCTCGGCCCGGCTCGACGCGTCGGCATAGCCGCTGGCCACGATGGCCGGGAGATCCGGCCGATCCAGCCGCGCCCGTGCCGCGGCAATCAACGAGAGACCATCCATTCCCGGCATCGCAAGGTCGGTCACGAGCACGTCCGGCCGCGGCCGATCCGGTGTGTCCAGCACCGCCAGCGCAGCTTCGGCGTCCGCCGTGGCGACCACGCTCCAGCCTGCGGTGGCGAGGGCCCGCTCGGCAAGACGGCGAACCGGCGCCTCATCCTCGACCAGCAGCACGGTGTGCCCGCGCGGAGCCGCCGGCAAGGCAACTGGCGTCCGCCCGGGCGCGTCGGTGGGACGCAGGACGCCATCTCCTCCCACCGGCCCTGCCGTCAGCGGCAACTGGCCGGGTGCACCTGGCAGCTTGGGAATCGCGATGTCTGCCGCGCCGTCCCAGCGCGGCAGCCAGACGCGCATCACGGTGCCCTGCCCCGGCTTGCTGGCAACGGTGAGATAGCCCTCCGACTGGCGCACGATCCCGTGAACGGTCGAAAGCCCAAGACCGGAACCGCCCTTCTCGCGGCGGGTGGTGAAAAATGGCTCGAAGATGCGCGCCATCACCTCCGGCGACATGCCGGCACCGGTGTCGGCGACCTCGATCGTGACCCAGCGACCGGGCGGGATCGTCTCCGCGCCGCCGCCGACCGCGGCGCCCTCGGGCACGAGCGGGCGGTGCAGCGTGGCATGCCCGCTCGCCAGCCGAAGCTCGCCGCCGGCATCGCCGCGCTTTTCCATGATCGCGTCGCGGGCATTGACCGCGAGGTTGATGAGAACCTGGTCGAGCTGCACCGGATCGACGCGCACCATCGGCCCCTTCTCTCCCGGGCCGCTTTGCTCGAGCGCGAGGTCGAGGTGGATGCGCGCGCCGAGAAGGCGGGCGAGCAGGCTGCGCAGCGCGACCAGGGTTTCGTTGACCGCGAGCGGCCGGGGCGCCAGCACCTGCTGGCGGCCGAAAGCGAGGAGCTGGCGCACGAGAGCGCCGCCGCGCTCGGCACTGGTGCGGATCTGGGCGGCATCCTCCAGCGTGGCGGCATCCGGGTCGCGTTGCGCGATGGCCTCCGCACTGCCGAGAACCGCCGTCAGCAGGTTGTTGAAGTCGTGCGCAATACCGGCGGCGAGCTGCCCCAGCGCGAGTTGCTTCTGGCTTTGCGCAAGCTGTGCCTCGAGCGCGCGCAGGGGCGTGAGGTCGGCGGCGCGCAGCAGCACGGCCGCGAGCCTTCCGTCGCGCTCGGTGGCGGGGACCAGCGTGAGCGCGACCCCGATGCCCGCGGCGGTCCGCGCAGCCAGCGCCCGTTCCTGGCCGCGGGCGCGCAGGCCGCGCAGTTCCCGCTCCACCGCCTCACGGTCGGACTCGGCAAAAAGGGCGAGCGGGTCGAGGCCGATACGCTCCGGGGCGATGCCGGCCAGTGCCGCCATCGCGGGATTGCAGCGGCGGATGCGCAACTTGGTGTCGAGCACGAGGATGCCGGTCGCGGGATCGGCGAACACGAGTTCGAGTGCCCGATCCGCCGCCACAAGGCGGGCGAGCAGGCCCCGACCCCACATCACCGCAGCTCCCATGGCGACATCGCTGCATCCATGCGCATGGCTAGACGCTCTGCCGGTAGGGGCCGACCCGCCAGATTCCGGCGATCAGCTCGGCCACGGCGCGATACAGCGCGGACGGAATCTCCTGGTCCAGTTCGACGGCATGCAGGGCGCGGGCCAGCGGCGGGTTCGGGACGATCGGGACGCGGGCTTCACGCGCGACCTCGCGGATGCGCGCGGCAACCTCGTCCATGCCCTTTGCCACCACGCGCGGCGCACCGGGCCTGTCGCGCTCATAGGCCAGGGCCACGGCGTAGTGCGTCGGGTTGGTGACCACGACCGCCGCCCGCGGCACCGCCGCCATCATGCGGCGCCGGCCGCGTGCCATTTGCAGGCGGCGCCGGCGCGCCTTGGTCGCCGGGTCGCCCTCCGCCTCGCGGTGCTCCTCGCGCAGCTCCTGCCGCGTCATGCGCAGGCGCGCGATCCAGGCGCGGCGGGCGCGCAAGTGATCGAGCAGCGCGAGCCCGCCCTGGGCGAGTGCCGCGGCGGCGAGGAGGTGGAGCAGCATGCCGCCTGCCGTGGCGGCGAAGCCGAGCGCCGTGACAGCGAACATGCGCGAGAGCACGGCCATCGACGGGGTGAGCCCATACCAGGCGACCAGGCTCAGGACCGCAAGCTTGAGCAGCGACCGGCCGGCCTCGCCGAGGGCGCCGATGCCGCCGAGGCGGGCGAGGCCACGACGAGGCGAGAGGCGGGCGATGTCGGGCATCAGAGCCGCCGGGCGCAGGCGCAGACCGGTTTGCACGCCGACCGCGGCAACGGCCGCGAGGGCGACGACGGCGCCGAGCGGCAGGGCGATGGAGCCGGCGATCCAGATCGCGCGGCGGCTCGCCGCTGCGGGCGTCAGTGTGTCGAGATGATCCAGAAGCCACGCCAGACCCCGCGCTGCGCGTGCCATCGCGGCGCCACCGGCGAGGGCGGCAAGGGCTGCCGCGCCAGCCAGGACGGCGAAGGGCTGGGCCTCCGGCGAGAGGGGCAGGTCACCGCTTTCGGCCGCCTTGGCGAGGCGGCGGGGTGTCGGTTGCTCTGTGCGTTCGCCGGCTTCCTCCGCCATCGCTAGCCGCCTGCAAACCGTGCGAAGGCATCGGCCATCGCTCGCGTCCAGACGCCGAGCAGCATCGGGGTGAGCCCGGCCAGCAACAGCAGCCCGGCCAGCACCTGCCCCGGCATGGCGGCAAAATAGATCTGCAGGCGCGGCACCAGGCGGACAGCGAGGCCGAGCAGACCCGACCAGAGCAGGCCCGCGAACAGGAAGGGGGCAGCGAGGCGCAGGGTCAGCGCGAAGGCATCGGCGACCGCGGGCATGACAGCGCCGAGGGAGGGCGCCGGCAAGACCTGCCCCACCGGTATCAGGGCGTAACTTCCGGCAAGCGCCATGAGCAGCGGCGCATGCAGGTTGGCCGCCAGGACCAGGGCCGGCACCGCCCGCTGCAAGGCGGCGGCAAGCGCCGAGGCACCGGGGCCAAGATCCGCATCCGGCTGCAGAACGTTGGCGATGCCGAGGGCACCGGCGGCGAGACTGCCGGCGGCCGGGAGCGCCAGGGCCAGGGCGCGGGCCAGGAAGCCGAGCCAGAGCCCGGTCACCGTCTCCGCCGCCATCAGGCGCGCGAGATCGAAAGGTACCGCGGGAAGCCGCGGCATTCCGCCGAGAACGGGTGCGAGTAGAATCGCGAGGGCGAAGGCGATCGCGAGGCGTATGGTCGGCGGAATCTCCTGCTCGCCGAACGCCGGCAGCAGCACGACGGCGCCCGACACCCGCGCGAAGATCAGCAGCACCGCGAACACATGGTCCGGCAGGTGCGCGAGGAACGGAGCGAGCGCAGGGTCGGCCACGTTCACCCGCCGCCCGCCATCACCACCGCATCGAAAATCGCGCGGGCGAAATGGGTCAGCGACGCGGCCGCGAAAGAAGCGGTGAGCGCGAGCACGCCGCCGATCGCGATGACCTTGGGCAAATAGGCGAGGGTCGGCTCCTGGACCTGGATCACGGCCTGCAGCAGCGACATCACCACGCCTACGGCGAGGGCCGCGAGCAGCGGCGGGCCGCCGAGTTCGGCCACCAGCAGCAGGGTCTGGCGCAGCGGCGCGGCGATCAGTTCGCTGTCCATCCGCCCTGCCCCCGGCTCCGCTCAGATTGCCATCTGCATGATCGTCTGCCAGGCCTGCACAACGCGGTCGCGCAGGGCGGCGGCCGTTTGCAGCGTGGCATCGGCTCGTTCCACCGATGTTACGACGTCGGTGAGCGAAACGTTTCCGCCCTGCATCGCCGCGGCGGCCTTGCGCTCGGCATCCGTCGACGTGGCGATGGCACTGTCCACGGCCTGGGACAGCACGGCCCCGAAATCCGGCCCGGCGGCACCGTTCATGGTGCGGGCGTAGGCGCCGGCGGCGTCGCCGGGCGTGACGCGCAGCACAGGCATGCCCGCGGGAGAGGCGCTCAGCGGAGCGGCCATGTCGCTCTCCGCTCGCTACTGCTTGAGCATGTCGATGGTGCGCGTGAGCATGCCTCGCGCCGCCTGCATCACCGACAGGTTCGCCGAGTAGACTTCCTCGGCATCGCGCATGTCCATCGTCTCGATGATGGGGTCGACGTTGGGCAGCTTCACGTAGCCCTGCTTGTCGGCCGCAGGGTTGCCGGGTTCGTAGCGCAGCCGGAAGGGTGAGCTGTCCACGCCTTCCGCAACGATTCCGACCAGGGGCACACCGGTGCGCCGGTCGATATGCTCGCCAAAGCTCACGGTACGGCGGCGATACGGCGCTGCCCCAGGCGTCGTCGCGGCCGTGTCCGCGTTGGCGAGGTTCTGTGCCACGACGCGCAGCCGGCCGGATTGTGCCTGCATCCCTGCGGCTGATATCGCCACGGCCTGGGCCAGATCCATGCTCGCTCTCCCGCTCTGCTCATCGCCCAACGGCGATGCGGTAAAAATTCAGGTATTTGCTGTAGATCTCGCTCGCCAGACGTTGCGCCGAATCAGTATCGGCGAGCTTCGCCAGCGTCTGCTCGACATCGACGGCGTTGCCGTCCGGCGTCATCGGGCCAGGCACGCGCCGTGCGCGGGGCGCGGTGCGTGGCTGTTGCAGCGAGGCGCCGCTGCTCGCCGGCGCCAGCCGCATGCCCTGCAACAGCGAGGCGAAGTCGGGCAGGTCGCGCGCGACGAAGCCCGGGGTATCGGCATTGGCGATGTCCTGCGCGAGGATCGCGGTCCGGCGCTCGCTGTAGACCATCCGGGCGTCGGCGAGGGAGAGAAGATTGTTGCCGAACAGGTTCGTTACGCTGGCCATGGCGGCACCATGACGCGTCCGTGCTTCCAAGTCGTTAATGCGACCCGGCAATAAACGCCGGCTTGCTTACACTTTATCAACGCCTCGCGGGCAGGCTGAGCCGATGCATAACGCAGGCAGCGAACCGCCCCAGAACGGGGCCACCACCCGAGACGACACCGGCCCGGAGCGCGATCGCGACGAACCCGTCCTGGCGGCGCCGCACGACGGCGGGGCGGCGGTGGCGTCTGCCATCACCGCCGCCGCCGCCATGCTGCGGCTCGCGCGCGCGATCGCCACCGGCGGCAGGCCGGTCGATCTCACCGGGCTCGACGAGCAGATGGGACGGATCTGCGCGCAGGCACTCGACCTGCCGCCGGCGGAGGGAACGCGACTGCGGGCGGACCTCGCCGGCCTGCTGGGAGAGCTTGATGCCCTCGCCGTCGCGCTGCGCCATCCATGAACCTCGGCCAGATCGTGACGGCCCTGGGTTCGCTGGCGCTGGTGCTGGCCGCGGTGCTGGCGGCGCGCCCGCTCGCGGCACGGCTGCTGGCCCGCGGCGGCATCGCCGGGCCACGGGCTGCGCGGCTCTCCTTGGTGCAGATGCTGCCGCTCGATACGCGGCGGCGGGTGCTGCTGCTGCGGTGCGACGATCGGGAGTTCCTGGTCCTTTCGGGGACGACGGAAACGTTTCTCGGCTGGATCGAACGCGGATGAAGCGGGCTGCGGCCCTGGGGCTCGCCTGTGCGCTGCTCCTGCCAGCTGCGGCACAGGCGCAGTCGATCGCGATCGACCTCGGCCATCCCGGAACGCCGGGGGCAACGGCGGGGATCGTGCAGTTGCTGGCGCTGTCGACGGTGCTGTCGCTGGCCCCGTCGCTGCTGGTGATCGCAACCGCCTTCACGCGCATCATCATCGTCCTGTCGTTGCTGCGTGGGGCGATGGGCACGCAGAGCGCCCCGCCCAACACGGTGCTGATCGGGCTTGCGCTGTTCCTGACCTGGTTCGTGATGGCGCCGGTGTTCGAGCAGGCGTGGCGGCAGGGGATCGCGCCGATGGACGCCGGCACCGTCTCGACGATGGAGGGGATCCGTCTCGCCGCCGCACCGTTCCACCGCTTCATGACACAGCATCTGCGGCCGCAGGATGCGCGACTTTTCCTCCAGCTCGGACACATCGCACCGCCCCGGACGCTGGACGCGATGCCCTGGCGGGCGCTGGTGCCGGCATTTTTGGTTGGCGAACTGCGGCGCGCCTTCGAGATGGGGTTCCTGCTCTACCTGCCGTTTCTTGCGATCGACCTGGTCGTCGCTTCGGTGCTGATGAGCCTGGGCATGATGATGCTGCCGCCCAATCTCGTCTCGCTGCCGTTCAAGCTGCTGTTCTTTGTCCTCGTGGATGGGTGGCGGTTGCTGGCGGGCAGCCTGATCCGCAGCTTCACGGGATGACGACCTGCCCGCGCGCCGGCGTGCCGCCTTAGCGAGCCACCGCGGCGAGCCGGACCGGCCTCAGGTGCTCGGCAGTTGCTCAGCGATGTAGGGCGGCAGCCAGAAGGCGGCCTCGTGCAGGGCGGGAGTCCAGTAGCGGGTCCGGCCCAGGATGCCGCCGGCACGGGCCCGCGCCTCGATGGTGGCACGGGGAATGGCGTCGAGCCCCGGCTGCTTGGCCGCGAACCCGAGCGTCATGAAGCCGCCGACATAGGTGGGCACGGCGGCGACATAGGCGCCGACATAGGGAAAGTGCCGGGCGCGACGGGCGCTGGTCTGGCGCAGTTCGTCGGCCTGCATGAAGGGCACGCCGCACTGGTTCACAATCAGCCCGCCGGCCGAGAGCAGGCGCGCCGCGCTGGCGTAGAACTCGTCGGTGAACAGCACCTCGCCGACGCCGATCGGATCGGTGCTGTCGACGATGATGACATCGAAGCTCGCGGGGCCACCGAGGCGGACATAGTCGATCCCGTCGCCGACGATCACCTCGGCGCGAGGGTCGTTCCAGGCATCGCCGCCGATCGCCGGCAGGTGCTCGCGGCACAGGCGGATCACCTCGCCATCGATCTCGACCATCACCGCCCGCTCGACATCGCCGTGCATCAGAACCCGGCGCAGCACACCGCCGTCGCCCGCCCCGATGATGAGCACGCGCCGCGCCTCGCCATGGGCGAGCAGCGGCACGTGGGTCAGCATCTCCTGGTAGACGAACTCGTCGCGCTCCGTGATCTGCACCACGCCGTCGAGCAGCATGACGCGGCCGTGCGTCGCCGA
Source organism: Rhodospirillales bacterium (assembly GCA_028869995.1). Taxonomy (GTDB): domain Bacteria; phylum Pseudomonadota; class Alphaproteobacteria; order Acetobacterales; family Acetobacteraceae; genus JAJXXT01. The sequence goes on along the minus strand of JAGWQN010000082.1, from coordinate 1,799 downwards.
CTCGAAGATCATGATGTCCTGAAAGGGGGAGCGCACGCGAGCAAGCTCGCGCCGGACGAGGAAGCGCTGGCCCCAGGCATCGTAGAGCGTTTCGTTCACCCAGGAATCGGTGGTCATCGTCGGTCTCCCAGCCGGGTGGCGCGCACGAAACGGGCCGGACGTGCGCGCCCGGCCCTCAGCCCGGTCGATCAGGCAGGCCTCAGACGACCCGGCCGCGCAGTTGCTCGTCGAGATCGGTACGGCCTGGGCGGAAGACGCGCTCCAGCACCGGCACCGCGCGGCGCGGGTCGCACGCGCCGCACATGAAAATGTCGATCGCCGCGAAGTCGCGCTCGGGCCATGTGTGGATGGAGATGTGGCTCTCCGCCAGCACAAGCACGCCCGAGACGCCACCGTTGGGCGTGAAATGGTGGAAATGCCCGTGCAGGATGGTCGCACCGGCGACCAGCGCCGCTTCGCGCAGGGCGGCGTCGATCGTCGCGGGGTCGTCCAGGTTGCTGGCCCCCCACAGATCCACCAGCAGGTGGGTGCCGGCGAAGACCTTGCCGTCTCGCTCGACGAAATAGTCTGTTCGCTCTTCGGCAACAGCCGGGTCGGCGGTGGAAACCTTCGGGCTGCTGCTCGGTATCTCCGAGACCATCCCCAGCGGCATGAGTGCGTTCATCGCGCATACTCCTGTCTACCAGTAGACGGACTTGGGGTCGCACACTCCCGCTCAATCGCGGCCAATGCACGCCTTACGGCCAAGGCGGCGGCAAATAGGGTCAAAGGGGGGGGAGCGCAAGGGCAAATTTTCCTGTCCGGCCCCGAGCGGCGCAGCGCAGGCGTGCCCCCCTCGCATGCGCCTAGCGAATGGTGGGCGCCACCAGCTCCGCGCCGGCCGCGCGCAGCGCCGGGGCGATGCCGTTCGGCAGGCCCCAGGTGCGGGCCAGGCGCGGCAGATCGGCGGTTGAGACGGCGGCCGGATCGGTGAGCATACGGAACAGATCCCTGGCGTGGCCCTGGGGCATGCGGGCCAGGTCGTGGGCGCGCAGTGCTGCCAGCAGCGTGGCGTCGCCAGCGCGGCCGGCGGCGGTCGCGAGCCTGATCAGGGTCTGGGCCTCGGCAGCGTCCAGCGGGCCCGCCGGCGGCACCGTGGCGGCTGCATAGGCCTGCAGCGCGACACTCGCGGCCGGCCAGTCCGCCGCCCGCTCCAGCAGCCGGGCGCGTTCGCCAAGGGCCGGCACCGTGCCGAGTGCCGCCAGCGCGGCGGCGGCCGCGGGCATGTCGCCAAGCCGCGCCGCGGCGCGAGCGAACAACAAGGTCCGCCGCTGCAGCAGCGCCGGCGGCAACGCACCTTCGACGGCAGAGCCATCGAGGGCGGCGCGCGCGCCCGTCGCGTCACCGGCGGCGAGGCGCTGAGCCGCGAGCCGGGCGCCCACCGTTGCGCGCGCGACGCCAGGCGGCATCGTCTGAAGCATGCGGGCATAGACCTTGGCGGCCTGGTCCGGCAGGTCGAGCGCGGCGAGGCGGGAAGCAAGGCGCGAGAGGATCGCAAGGCCGGCAGGGCCCGGCGGGAGCAGGTCGGGGTTGGACTGCACCAGGCTGACGAAGCGCAGCGGTGGCATCGGGCGCGCCGCGTCCGCCGCCATCGCGCGGGCGAACAGGGCCGCGAGCTTTTGTTTGACGGCGGGGTCGCCCGTCTGACGGCGCAGCAGCGCCAGCGCCCTGCCCCACTCTCCGGCGTCGGCGCGCGCACGCGCCAGGGCCTCGCGCAGCGCCAGCGCCCGGCCGTCGCCGCGCCAGGCGAAGCGCAGCCG
>JAGWQN010000081.1 GCA_028869995.1 Rhodospirillales bacterium | reverse complement strand
GCCCTGGTGCCGACGGTGCTCTCGGCCAACCGGCTCAACCTGCGCATCCGCCCCGAGGTGAGCCAGCTTTCGACGCAGGGCGAGGTGAGCGTGCCGCTGGGCACCGGCACGCTGACCATCCCGGCCCTCTCGGTGCGGCGTGCGGAAACCACGATCGAGCTGGGCAGCGGCCAGAGCTTCGCGATCGCGGGGCTGCTGCAGAAGATGACGTCGAACGAGACCAACGCCGTTCCCGGCCTCGGCGAGCTGCCGATCCTGGGGCCGCTGTTCAAGTCCAACGCCTTCCAGCGCGGCGAAAGCGAGCTCGTCATCATCGTGACACCTTACATCGTGCGGCCTGTCTCCGACCCCACGGCGCTGCGCACGCCGACCGATCATTTCCGTCCGGCAACGGACCTCGGCCGCATCCTGTTCGGCCGCCAGCTGGCGCGCACGCCAGGCGGCATGCCGACGCTGGATGCCGGATTCATTCTCAAGTGAGGGTGCGATGAAGTGGCTGCTTCCCATGGTGATGCTGCTCGCTCTCGGAGCCTGCTCGGTGGATCCGTTCACGCAGGATCAGTTCGCCGAGCCCGGCACCTGGGCGCCGACCAACGACAACGACGCCAACCTGCGGGCCATGGTCGCCAATCCGCATGACCTGATCGCCGGCCGGCCGATGGACGGCGCGGTCGGGGCCGAAGCGGTGATGCCGGTCGACAAGCTGATGACGGGCAAGCGCAAGCACCTGCCCAACGTCGAGGCGAACTCGATCTATGGCTCGGGCAGCAGTGCCGGTGGTGCGGGCAGCGGAGGAGGCTCCAATGGGGGTGGTTAGTCCAGGCGCGGTCGCCGAAGCACCGCGCAACGCATCGGAACCGTCGGGCGGGCTTGGTCGCAAGATCGTGGCCTTCATGGCCGACGAGGACAGCGCCAATGTCCTGCGCCAGGGGCTGCAGAGCATTGCCGACGAGCTCGATGTGCGCCGCGGGACGCTGGTGCAGGCGATGCGCTTCTTCGAGAAGGATTCGACGCCTGAGACGGCCATCGTCGATGTCTCCGGCCTCGACGATCCGCTCGGCTCGCTCGATGCGCTGGCGCGGGTCTGCCCGCCGGACATCAAGATGCTGGTGATCGGCGACAACGTCGAGATCGGCTTCTACCGCCAGCTGGTGCAGGAGCGCGGCGTCACCGATTACCTGCACAAGCCGATCACGCGCGACAGCGTGCAGCGCCTCCTGCTGCCGCATCTGACGGATGCGGCCGCGACGCCTGCGGGCGGGCGCGGCGGGCATATCGTCGTCGTCTGCGGTGCGCGCGGCGGCGTCGGCGCAACGACGATCGCGGTCAACACCGCGCTCGAGATCGCGCACCTAACCAAGGCGCATGTCGCCCTGCTGGACCTGCATCTGCAGCACGGCACCGCGGCGCTGAAGCTGTCGGCGCGCTCGGGGCCGGGGCTGCGCATCGCGCTCGAGGATCCGGAGCGGGCGGACGCGCTGTTCCTCGAGCGTACCGCGATCAACATCGAGGAGCGCCTGCGGCTGATCTCCGCCGAGGAGCCGCTGGAAGCGCAACTGCGCATCACCGAGGAAGGTGTGGCGCGGGTGATCAAGCTGCTGCAGCAGAAGTTCAACTACATCATCATCGACATGCCGATGCCGATGCCTCGCGAGATGCGCGAGGCGGTGATCCCGGCGCGCCATGTCGTCACCGTGCTGGGGCCGGACATCGCCAGTGTCCGCGACGCGCAGGCGATACGGCGGATGATGCACGGGCTGTGCGGATCGGAGCGTGTCTTCACCGTTCTCAACCGCGCCGACATCAAGGGCGGGCTGTCGCTGCAACTGGTGCAGAAGGGGCTCGAGAGCGGGCCTGATGCGGTGATCCCCGACCTCGGGCGCAAGATGATCGAGACGGTCAATCTGGGCGTGCCGGCGCGCAAATCCGTGCCGACGATGAGCAAGCAGCTGGCGCCGCTCGTGCGCGAGATCGCCGGCATGCGGGTGGACGAGGAAAAGACTTCGTTTCTGCAACGTTTCCTGAAGCGGTGAGGGCAGGCGGCGCATGAAAGTCTTCGGCAAGCGCGAAATGGAGGCGGCCAATGCGGCGGCGACACCCGCCGCCTCGCCGCCGGCGACGTCGGTGCAGGCACAGGCCCGCACGCCGCACGCAGTGGCCGAGCCGGCGGTGGCGAGTGCGCCGCCGACCGCCTCGATGGTGCTGGCGCCGCTGCGCGAGCGCGTGCTCAAGCAGATCGACACCACGGTCGCCGCCCAGCTGCCGATCGGCGAGCTGACGCGCCAGGTCGAGCAGATCATCCATGAGATCGCCAACGAGGAGCGTCTCGAGCTGTCGGGCCGCGAGCAGGCGGTGCTGGCCGAGGAACTGGCCAACGACATGGTCGGCTATGGGCCGCTCGAGCTGCTGCTGCGCGACGAGAGCGTCGCCGATATCCTGGTCAACGGGCCGACCAACATCTATGTCGAGCGGCGCGGCAAGCTCGAGCGCACCGATGTGCGCTTCCGCGACTCGCAGCATATCATCTCGATCTCGCAGAAGATCGCGACGCGCGTCGGCAGGCGTATCGACGAGAGCAGCCCGATGGTCGATGCGCGCCTCGACGACGGCAGCCGCGTCAACATCGTCTTCCCGCCGCTCGCGATCGACAGTCCCTGCCTCTCGATTCGTAAATTCACCAAGAAGAAGCTCGATTTCGACGCCCTGGTGGCGCACGGGGCGATGACGCAGGGCCTGGCCAAGCTGCTCGGCATCGCCGCGCGCTGCCGGCTCAACATCATCGTCTCCGGCGGCACGGGCTCGGGCAAGACGACGATGCTGAACGCGCTCTCCAACATGATCGACCACGCCGAGCGGGTGATCACCGTGGAGGATGCGGCGGAACTGCAGCTGCAGCAGCCACACGTGGTCCGCCTCGAGACCCGGCCGGAGAACCTCGAGGGAACCGGCGCGATCAGCCAGCGCGACCTGGTCCGCAACGCGCTGCGTATGCGCCCCGACCGCATCATCATCGGTGAGGTGCGCGGCGCCGAGGCCTTCGACATGCTGCAGGCGATGAACACGGGCCATGACGGCTCGATCTCGACGATCCACGCCAACTCGAGCCGCGACGCCATCTCGCGTATCGAGAACATGGTGCTGATGGGCTTCAATCTGCCGATCCGCGCGATCCGCACGCAGATCGTCGGCGCGCTCGACCTCATCATCCAGATCCAGCGCATGCGCGACGGCGGCAGGCGGGTGGTGCAGATCTCGGAGGTGATCGGCATGGAGGGCGACGTCGTGACGATGTCGGATATCGCCACCTTCGAGTTCGACCGCGAGGACGCGCGTGGCCGGCTGCAGGGCCACTACGTGATCGGCGGCGGACGGCCGGCGTTCTGGGAGCGGCTCGAATATTTCGGTTTCGAGCGGGCCTGGAACGAGGCGTTGCAGGAGGCCTGACCATGTCGCTCGGGCTCCTCATCCCGATCCTGATGCTGCTGGCGGTGCCGCTCGTCGCGCTGCTCGTGCTGCGCACGGAAGGCAACGGGCGCAAGCTCGAGGCCCGTGTCAGCAGCATCGTGGGGCAGGGACCGCAGGTTGTCGCGGAGCCGACGGCGCCGCGGCTGCGGCTGGCGGCGACGCGTGGCGGCGGCTTCTTCGCGGGGCTGCGCCGGCTCGTGCAGATCCCCGAGAACCTGCCGGAAGCGCGCAAGTTCCCGGTCCCGGTCGTCCTCGTGCTGGCCATTCTGCTGGGGGCGGGGGCGATGGGGTTCAGCCGCCTCTATCTGTCGATCTACATCGGCGTGCCGGTCGGTGTCGTCGTCGGCCTGCTGTTCGCGCGTTCCGTCTTCGTCTCGGAGGCGAACAGCTATGCCAAGAAGCTGCGCAAGCAGATGCCCGACATGATCGAGTTCGTCGTCAGCGCCACCATGGCCGGGCTTCCGGTGGCCGAGGGCTTTGCCGGCGTCGCGCGGGAAATGGCCTCGCCGACCAAGGAGGAGTTCGGGCGCATCACCCGTGACCTCACGCTCGGCGTGTCGGTCGACGAGGCGCTGATGCGGCTGTTCCGGCGCACCCAGGTCGCGGAATACGCGATCTTCGCGGTGACCCTCGGTGTCCAGGGGCGCAGCGGCGGCAAGCTTTCGGAAGTCATCATGCGTCTCGCCGAAACCGTGCGCCAGCGCATCGCGCTTGCCGAGCGGGCCTCGGCGCTCGCGGCGGAGGCGAAGCTGTCGGCCTATGTCCTCAGCGTGCTGCCGTTCGTCGGCGCGGGGCTGATGTCGGTGACGCAGCCGGGATCGCTCAAGCCGCTGATCAGCACGACGAGCGGCCAGCACCTCATCTTCTTTGGCGGTGTGTCCCTCATCTGCGGCTGGTTCACGATGAAGCACATGATCACCAAAGCGACATCGGAATAAAGCCATGGACAATCGCATCCTGATGTTCACGGTGCTTGCGGCGGTCATCCTCGCGTTGGTGACGGCGGCGGCGATGATGCTGCTGCGCGAGGCGCGCATCGGCGATCTCGAGAACCGCATCCGCCGGCTCTCGGTCGCGGTGCAGGTGGGCGGCACCGAACAGCAGCGCGGCACCGGCCTCGCCACCCGCATGTTGCAGGGGCTCGGCCAGTTCGTGCGCAGCCGCACCAAGCTCTACTCCGAGCGCGACCTCAAGGTGCTCGAGGCGGTGCTCGAGGCGAGCGGCCTCAACCCCAAGCGGCTGCTGCCGGTGGTGATCGCGGTCAAGGTGCTGAGCATCGTGCTGCTGCCGCTCGCGATGATCCTGTGGGGCGTGCTCGGGCACATGGCGATGACGCAGATCGCGCTGTTCGCCGCGGTGGCCATGGCCGCCGGCGCGCTGGTTCCGGAATGGGGCCTGAAGATGCTGCGCCGGCCCTATGTGAAGGCGCTGCAGCGCGGCGTCGTCGATGCGCTCGATCTGCTGGTGGTCTGCGCCGAGGCGGGCATGGGGCTCGAGGCCGCGCTCGAGGAAGTGGCCAAGCAGATGCGCCAGTCCAACCTCGCCATGGCGGCGGCGCTGACGCTGCTGGTCAACGACTTGCGCGTGCTCTCCGACCGCAAGCAGGCCTTCGCCAATTTCGGCGATCGTTCCGGTGTGGATGGAATCCGGCGCATGGCCGCGATCATCAGCCAGAGCATGCGCTACGGCACGCCGCTCGGCCAGGCGCTGCGCGCCGTCTCCGACGAACTGCGCCGCGAGCAGGCGACGCGGCTCGAGGCGAAGGCGGTGAAGCTGCCGACGATGCTCGTCTTCCCGCTGGTCGTCTTCATCCTGCCGTCGCTGTTCATCGTGCTGCTCGGCGGCCCGATGATGCAGCTGATGGGAACTCTCTACCACTCGAGCAAGACGGCGGCGGCACAGCAGCAGAGTGTGTCCCAGCCGCGTCTGCACCCCTGAAATTCACGCCGTCACGGAGAGCGCCATGACCTGGCTTCCCCTGCCTACGCTTCGCCGGTTCGCCATCGTCGCCGCCTGTGCCGCGGTCTCGGCCTGTGCGGCCGGTGGCGCCGGCGCGCCGCCGAAGCTCACCGCGGTGAGCCGGCTGCACGTCGCCGAGGCGGCGGCGGCCTCGGGCAACACGCGCCTCGCCGGCGCGATGTATGACGAGGCGGCGGCTTCCGCGCCCGGCAACAGCGCGTTGCAGGTCGAGGCGGCGATGGCGATGGCCAAGATCGGCGAGGTGCTGCCCGCGCGGGCCATGCTCGACGAGCGGCTGAAGGCGCGGCCGGACGACCCGACGCTGCTGAACGGCGCGGCGAAGCTGGCGATCGAGGCGGGCGATACGCACCAGGCGCTGACGATCTACGACCGGCTGCTCGCTGTCCGCCCGGGCGATGTCGATGCCAAGGTGGACAAGGCGGTGGCACTCGACCTCGCCGGCCAGCACCCGCAGGCGCAGGCCCTGTACCGGCAGGTGTTGAAGGTGCGCGCGGGCGACCCGGTGATCACCAACGACCTGGCGATGTCGCTGATGCTCGAGGGGCATGTGCGCCAGGCGACGGCGGTGCTCGCGCCGGTGGCCCGGGCCGCGGACTCGCCGGGCCGGGCGCGCGACAATCTCGGCCTGCTCTATGCGCTGGCCGGCAACAAGGCGCAGTCGCGCGCGCTGATCGGGGATCGGCTTTCGGATCGTGACGTGGCACGCATCGCCCAGGCCGTGGGCGGCAACGCGCTGATCTCGGCACCGCCGCCGCCGCTCGCCGTGACCCCTTCGGCGGCGATCCCGGTGGCCTCCGCCGCGATCCCGCTGCCGCCGCTGCCCACCGCGGCACCCCAGCCCGAGCCACGGCGCCTGGCCGCGCGTGCGGCGCATGAGCCCCGAATCGCCGCCCTGCGCGAGCAGCCGATCCCGCGCACCGCGGTGGCCCTGGTGGAGACACCGCCGGCGCGCCCGTTCGCCGCGCCCGACGCGGCACCGGCGGCGAGCGTCGAGCCGGCGCAGCCCGACAGCGCCACCGTGAGCGCCGCGTATATCGCGGCGATGCCGCTGCCGCCTGCGTTGCCGGCGGTGATCGCGGCTTCGCTGCGCGCGCATGCCCCCTATCACGCGGTGCATCACGCGGCCTGGCACCGGCGTGCGCCCGTGCATTGGAAGGCGAAGCCGGGCGGCAGCACGCACCCGAAGCAGGAATCTCGGCTGACGCCGCACCACGACTGGGACCTGCAGGCGCAGCTGGCCCACCGCCCCGCGCCGCCGACGGCCCTTTCCTTCTCGGTGCGTCCCGCCGACAGCCTGACGGGACTTGGCTGAGGGACCCGCGCGAAGGCGAGGCTACCGACGCCAGGACCGTTATCGACGCCAGCACAACGCGTTCCGCAAAACGCCGGAACGGGGCAGCAGGAACGACCCATGACGCCTATGTTGCGGAAGCATTTGTTGCGCCTTGGACTGACCGTGGCCGTGGCCCTGCTCGCGGGCTGCGCGGGGGCTGGCCGGACCTCCGCGCCGCTCGCCCGCGCCGCGCTGACGCCGCAGCCGGGTGAAAGCGCGAGCGGCTTCGAGCAGCGCTGCCTCGGCTATGTCACCGACCACGCCCCCTATGCCGAGGCCGGCCGGTGCATGGACGAGGCCGCGCGGATGCGCCTCGCGGCCGCGCCGCCGCCGCCGCCGGTTCCGCTCGCCTCCGTGGTGCGTGCCGTGCCGCGCAAGCTGCCGCCCCGCCAGCTCTCGCCGGCGAGCGCGGTCGCCGCCGACGTGCGATGCGGCACCGCGATCGGCGATGCCTCGGCCGATGGCGGGCACACCGTCGCGATCACGGTGAGCGGCATGATCATGCTGAGCTGCAAGGCGCGCATCGAGCACGTCGTCGCCGACGCCACGCGCAAATTCCCCAAGGCGCAGCTCTACTTCGTGCTGAACTCGCCGGGCGGCTCGCTGGCCACCGCGATGCAGATGGCGCGCATCGTCGCCGCCGACCGGCTGCCGGTGGTGGTGCCGTCCAACGCCATGTGCGCCTCGGCCTGTTTCCTGATCCTCGCCGCCTCGCACACCAAGTACGTGGCGCTGAACGCGCATGTCGGCGTGCACAGCGCCGCCGAGAGCCGGCCCGGCAACGAGACCGAGGGATCGAAGGCGGTGACGACGGATTTCGCGCGGCTGCTGGCGCAGCTCGGCGTGCCGTCCGAGATCATCGGTCGCCTGGTCGAGACGCCGCCCGGGGCGATCTACTGGCTCAGCCCCGAGGAGCTGATGACCATGGGCGTGCGGCCGCTGCCGACATGAACGGGTGAGGGGACGATGCGCAATCCGAAACGGCGTCTTTTCCGCCGCCGGCGCAACTGGTGGCCGCTGGCGACGGTGGTCACGCTCGTGGTCGCTGTCACCTCGTCGGGCTATTGGTAGAAAATAGCCCCGCGGCGGGGGTGGTCGCCCTCATCGTCCTTGGCTAATTGAGGGGCCCAGCCAATTGCCGGATAGGGCCCCATGTCCATCATCGCCGAACGCCTCGATCGCATCTCGCCGAGCCTCACCATCGCGATGTCCACCAAGGCGCGCGCGCTGAAGGCGGCGGGACGCGACGTCATCTCGCTGTCGGCCGGCGAGCCCGATTTCGACACGCCGCAATTCGTCAAGGACGCGGCGATCGCGGCGATCCAGCGCGGCGAGACCAAGTACACCGACGTCGCGGGCACGATGGCGCTGCGCAAGGCCGTGGCGGAGAAGTTCCGCCGCGACTCCGGGCTCGACTACAAGCCCGAGGAGATCATCGTCTCCACCGGCGGCAAGCAGGTGATCTTCAACGCCATGGTGGCGACGATGAACGCGGGCGACGAGGCGATCATCCCGACGCCGTGCTGGGTCAGCTACCCGGACATCGTCGCGCTGGCGGACGGCACGCCGGTGTTCGTGGCCTGCGGGCAGAACAACGGCTTCAAGATGCGCGCCGAGGACCTCGAGGCGGCGATCACCCCGAAGACGAAATGGGTGTTCATCAACAACCCGTGCAACCCGACCGGGGCCGCGTATTCGCGCGAGGAGCTGCGGCCAATCTGCGACGTGCTGCTGCGCCACCCGGACGTGTGGGTGTTCACCGACGATATCTATGACAAGCTGGTCTATGACGGGTTTCGCGCGGCGACCATCGTCGAGGTCGAGCCGAAGCTGCGCAGCCGCACCGTGACCATGAACGGCTGCTCCAAATCCTACGCGATGACCGGCTGGCGCATCGGCTTCGCCGGCGCGCCGGCGGAGATGGTCAAGGCGATGGATAAGCTGCAAAGTCAATCGACTTCGAACACATCCTCGATCAGCCAGGCAGCGGCGGTGGCAGCCCTGACGGGCCCGCAGGGGTTCATCGACGAGATGGTGACGGTCTATCAGCAGCGCCGCGACCTCGTCGTCGGGATGCTGAACGCGGCACCGGGACTGACCTGCCACAAGCCGGAAGGCGCGTTCTACGTGTTCCCCAGCGTCCATGGCTGCATCGGCAAGACCTCCAAGACAGGCAAGAAAATCAACAACGACGAGGATTTTGTTCTGGCGCTGCTGGAGGAGGAGGGGGTCGCGGCCGTGCACGGCGCGGCGTTCATGTACCCTGGCCATTTCCGTATCTCATACGCCACCGACACCGAGAGCCTGCGCGAGGCCTGCACGCGCATCCAGCGCTTCTGCCAGAACCTGCGCTGAGCGGGTGGCGGCGCCGATGCCCGCGTTTTCCCGCCGGCTGGGCCGGGTCCAGGTCGCCGCAACGGTGGCGATGACGATGCGGGTCCGGGCGCTGCGCGAGGCCGGGCACCATGTCGTCATGATGACGATCGGCGAGCCGGATTTCCCGACGCCGCCGCACGCCATCGCCGCGGCCCACGCGGCGGCGCTGGCGGGCGAGACCAAGTATCCGCCGCAGGACGGGACGCGCCGGCTGAAGGAGGCGGTGCAGCGCAAATTCGCCCGCGAGAACGGCCTCGATGTCGGCCTCGACCAGATCATGGTCGGCAATGGCGGCAAGCAGGTGATCTTCGACGCCCTGATGGCGACGGTGGACGAGGGCGACGAGGTCGTCGTGCCGGCGCCGTACTGGGGCGCCTACCCGCTGATGGCGCGCCTGCTGGGCGCCGAGCCGGTCAAGGTGAATTGCTATCAGAACAATGGCTTCAAGCCGCGTCCGGAGGACATCGCCGCGGCCATCACGGCGCGCACCAAGTGGCTGGTGCTGAATCTGCCCAACAACCCGACCGGGGCCGCCTGCACCGCCGACGAGCTGCGCGCGATCGCCGCGGTGCTGGAGCGCCATCCACAGGTGTGGGTGATGGCGGACGAGATGTACGAGCATCTCTCCTACGGCGAGACGCCGGTGGTGTCGTTCGCCCGGGCGGCGCCGGCGCTGGCCGACCGGGTGCTGACGGTCTGCGGCGTCTCCAAGACCTACGCGATGACCGGCTGGCGCATCGGCTTCGGGGCCGGTCCGCGCGAGCTGATCCGGGCGATGGTGAACATGCAGGGCCAGGCGACGGCCGGCGTCTCCTCGGTCGGCCAGGCGGCGGCGGCGGCGGCGCTCGACGGGCCGCAGGAGCTGGTGGCGGAGCGGGCGGCAAGCTACCGGCGCCGGCGCGACATCGTCGTCGATGCGCTGAACGCCATCCCGGGCCTGTCGTGTCACCGTCCCGACGGAGCCTTCTACGTCTTTCCGAGCGTCGCCGGCTGCCTGGGCCGGACCTCGGCCGGGGGGCGGCGGATCGAGACCGACCAGGATTTTGCCGAGGCCCTCCTCGAGGAGCAGCATGTCGGCCTGGTCGGCGGTGCCGCGTTCGGGATGAGCCCGTATGTGCGCCTCTCCTACGCGACCGACGAGGCGAGCCTGGTCGAGGGCTGCCGGCGGATCGGCGAGTTCGTCGCGCGGCTGTCCTGACGTGGCGGCCGGGGCCCTGATCCGTCCCGGGCGGGACGCGGACGCGCCCGGCTATATCGCGCTGGTGCGCGAGGCCTGGCTGTCCTACCCCGGCTGCGTCTTCGACCTCGACGAGGATGCGCCGGATCTGCGCGCCTGGGCCAGCCATGTGGCGGGCGAGGGGGGAGCGGTCTGGACCGCCGAGCAGGAGGGGGCCGTCGTCGGCATGGTCGGCACGCATCCGCTCGCCGGCGGCACGTGGGAGCTGGTGCGGATGTATGTGGCCCCGGCGGCGCGCGGCGGCGGGCTGGCGGCGCGGCTGGTGGCGCAGGTCGAGGCGCATGCGCGCGCGGCGGGGGCGGCCGAACTGGTGCTGTGGTCCGACACGCGCTTCGCACGGGCGCACGCCTTCTACGAGAAGCAGGATTACCTGCGCTCGGGACCGATCCGGGTCGTCAACGACCGCGCCAACACGCTGGAGTTCCGCTACCGCAAGCCGGTCGCGGGCGTCGAGATCCGCATGCTCGACCCGATGGAGGCGGAGAGCGCGGTGGCGCGGCTCGCGGCGCTGCTCGCGGCCTGCGTCGATGCCGGCGCGAGCCTGGGCTATGCGGCGCCGATGGACCCCGCGCAGGCGCGCGCCTTCTGGCGCGAGCGGGCGGCGCACGTCGCCCGCGGCGGGCGGCGCATCGGCGTCGCCTGGCTCGACGGGCGGATCGTCGGCTCGGTGATGCTGGACCTCGAGGTGCCGGCGATCGAGCAACACCGTGCCGCGGTCAAGAAGCTGCTGGTCGCGCCGTCGGCGCGCCGGCGCGGCATCGGGGCGGCGCTGCTGGCGGCGGCGGAGGCGGAGGCGGCGCGGCTGGGATGCAGCCTGCTGACGCTCGATGCGCGCACCGGGGGCGAGGCGGAGCGGCTCTATCTCGCGCGGGGGTGGACGCTCGCGGGCAGCGTGCCGGGCTATGCCGTGGGGCCGCACGGCGAGCGCCATGGCGCATCGCTGCTGTACAAAGCCATTGAGGTTGGCTCCGCGCTGCGTTAGACATCGTTCGGTATCGAACAATAAGGAGATGTCGATGGCAGAGCCCCATATCGCCCAGAAGGCGCCGTACAAGGTCGCGGTCGAGGCCGGAAAGTCCTACTGGTGGTGCGCCTGCGGGCAGAGCAAGAACCAGCCCTTCTGCGACGGCTCGCACAAGGGCAGCGAGTTCTCGCCCAAGGAATACAAGGCCGAGAAGGATGGCGACGCGTGGTTCTGCGGCTGCAAGCACAGCAAGAACGGCGCGATGTGCGACGGCACGCACAAGTCGCTCTGAGGCGTCCGGGCTGACCGGGGCGCGCGGCGGGTCTGCCTGCCTGCCGCGCGCCGATACGCCCCCGGAACGGAAGACCTTCCGCAAGGCCAGACGTGAGGAAAGCCCCGCGGAGCGGAAGGCGCTTATGACGCCAGGCTCGGATAACGCAAGGCCGGGGCCGCGGACAGCGGCCGGCCGACCGGCCCCACCCCAATCCTTCCCAGCTTGATCCTTCCCTTTCCGATCGTTCCGGGACCGGTCCTCTCCGGGTCGATCGGCCGCCTTCGATCGGCCGCCGGGGGTTGCTCTAGCGCCGCGCCTTGGCCAGCGCCGGCACGGCGCGATGGCCGGACATCTCGGCACCCGCGTTGGCGTCCATGCGCGTCGCCAGCAGCGGCGCCGCCATCGAGATCGCCGAGACGAACAGCAGCGAGATCGAGAAATCGCTGAGCTCCGGCCCGGGGTGGCCGGCGATGCGGATCGAGACGGCGAGCGCCGCGGCCGAGGTGGCGATGCCGAGCGACAGGGCCATCTGCTGGAACGTCGTGTAGAAGCTGGTGGCCGCGCTCATCTGCTCGCGCGAGACGTCGGCATAGGCGATGGTGTTGTAGGCCATGAACTGCAGCGACTGGAAAAAGCCGATGGTGATCAGCAGGGCATAGATGGCCCAGAGCGGCCAGCCGGGCCGGAAGGCCGCGGCCAGCGCCAGCAGCAGCGTGGCCAGCGCCCCGATCCAGATCAGCACCTGGCGGAAGCCCATGCGCTTGATGATGCCGGGGGCGAGGCCGCGCACGACGAGCGAGCCAATGGAGCTGGCGAAGGTGATGAGGCCGCTCTGGGCCGCGGAGTAGCCGAAGCCGAGCTGGAACATCATCGGCATCAGGAACGGCATCGCGCCCACGGAGATGCGCGACAGCGTGCCGCAGGCGAGCGAGAGGCGCATCGTCGGAATGCGCAGGAGCGAGAAATCCAGCATCGGGTGCGGGTGGCGGCGCGCATGCACGGCGTAGAGCAGCGAGGCGCCGATGCCGATCACCGCGAGCAGGGTGACGACGGTGACGGAGCCCACCCCGCGCGAGGCCATCTCGAGGCCGAACATCAGCGAGGCGAGCGCCGTGCCGGCGAGGATCAGGCCGCGCAGGTCGAAGGGCTCGGGTGTCTCCTCCTTCATCTGCTCGATGTAGATCGAGACCAGGACGATCCCGGCCAGGCCGATGGGCACGTTGATGTAGAAGATCCAGTGCCAGGAGAGGTAGGTGACGAGGAAGCCGCCGAGCGGCGGGCCGACGATCGGGCCGATGGTCGCGGGCAGCATCAGCCAGGCCATGGCGCGCACCAGCTCCGACTTCGAGACCACGCGCAGCATCACCAGGCGGCCGACCGGCGACATCAGCGCCCCGCCCGCGCCCTGCAGCATGCGCGCGGCGACCAGCGCCCAGAGCGTGGGGGCCTGGGCGCAGAGGATGGAGCCGAGGGTGAACAGGCCGATCGCGGCGCGGAAGACGGTGCGCGAGCCGAAGCGGTCGGCGATCTTGCCGCTGGCCGGGATGAACATCGCGAGCGTCAGCAGATAGGCAGTCAGCGCCACGTTCATGTGCAGCGGGTCGACGTGGAAGCGCTGGGCCATGGTGGGCAGGGCTGTCGCGAGGACCGTGCCGTCGAGCTGCTCCATGAACATCGCCGTCGCGACGATGAGCAGCACGATGATCGGGTTGTGGCCGCGTCTCGCCGTTTCGTCCGGCGGCGGCTCAGCCTCTGACGGGTCCATCATCTCACGCTAGCTTGCGCGGCCGGGGTTGCCCAAGCGGCGCCGCGGCATGGCTTGGTCTCGCGCGCGGTATGGCTGTGGCGCGGTGGACGACCGCGCGCGGCGGCACCAGAGCAAGAAATCCGGCCCGATGATTCCATCGGATCGGATCTTGCTTTAGCCTCCGCGCGAGGAGAGAGCAGGCATGGCCGACGCCACCAACACCGTTGTCCTGGGCGACATCACCATCCACCGGATCGTCGAGATGCAGGCGCCGTTCATGCCGGCGCGCCAGTTCCTGCCCGGGCTCGACGAAGCGGTGCTGGCGCAGAACAGGGACTGGATGCAACCCGCGGCGCTCGACGCCGAGGACCGGCTGGTCCTGTGTTTCCAGAGCTACATCGTGCGCACGCCGCACCATGTGGTGCTGGTCGATTCCTGCATCGGCAACGACAAGGAGCGGCCCACCCGCTCGATCTGGCACCGCAAGCGCGACACCGCCTGGATGGATGCGCTCGCCGCGCTGGGGCTCGGGGTCGAGGATATCGACGTGGTGATGTGCACGCACCTGCACGCCGACCACGTGGGCTGGAACACCCGGCTCGAGAACGGGCGCTGGGTGCCGACGTTTCCCCGCGCGCGCTACCTGTTCTCCCGCCAGGAGCTGGATTTCTGGCAGGCCCGCCACGCGACGACGCCGATCGAGGCGATCGCCGATTCGGTGCTGCCGGTCGTCGCGGCGGGGCGTTGCGACCTGATCGCGAGCGACCATGTGCTCGACGACCATCTGCGCCTGCTGCCCACGCCGGGGCACACGCCGGACCATTTCGCGGTGGCGCTGGGCAAGGGCAGGCGGGTGGCCGCGATCACCGGCGACCTGATCCATTCGCCGCTGCAGGCACGCTATCCCGAGCTGTCGATGATGGCGGACATCGACCCCGCGCAGGCCGCGCGCACGCGCCGCTCCTTCCTCGAGGGCCTGTGCGACACCGGGGCGCTGTGCTGCTTCGCGCATTTCCCCTCGCCCTCGCGCGCGCGGATCGGGCGCTGGGGCGAGGGGTTTCGCTGCGAAACGGTGGGCTAGATGTGAGCTCTCCATAGGTTGTCCATCCGGTCCTGGCCGGGGAAGCTGGAGTTGCAGACTTCAGAGGTTCCCAGGAGGACCGGATGAACGTG
>JAGWQN010000080.1 GCA_028869995.1 Rhodospirillales bacterium | reverse complement strand
TCAGGAAGCGCGTCCAGGTCATCTCGTTCGCCCCGGCAAGGAACGCCGCCAGCGCCCGCAGCAACGCCACGAAGCGACCGAAGAACACCACTTCCGCGCCATAGCGCTCAAACAGGTACTGCCCGAGCTTGATGCGCGCCGGCGTCATGCGGATCTTGTTGCCGTGGCGTATCAGCAACCGGAAGCCCAACACGCGTCCCGCCCAGAAGCCAATATTGTCGCCGAGAATCGCCCCGACGGAGGCGGCGGCGACCACCAGCACGATGTCGAGCCGGTGCGTCGTCGCGGCATAGATTGCGGCGGCGAGCAGCGTCGTCTCCCCGGGAAAGGGGACGCCCATGCTCTCGATCCCCACCGCCATGGCGACCGCGCCGTAGCCGTAGCTCGATATCGCTGCCGTGGCGCCGTGCGACATCAGCATCACGCGTGCCAGAATGGCAAGGTGTCGCGCGCGTCGCTAGCGCGCGGAAACAGCCGTGTCGGCAAATGAAACAGCGTCAGCATGCGTAAATAGAGTGCTTCCACCGGCGGCAGAACGAAACGCTCCGCCACCGGCACCAACGCCACCGACAGCGCCCCTCCGACCACGGAAACAAGCAGCGAGGTTGCCATGTCGATCGGATAATGGACGCCAAGATAGATGCGCGCCCAGGCCACCAACAGTCCCGTCAGCAGCACCACCACTCCCCAGCCATCCGCTGCCACCGCCAGGATCAGGCTGAAGCCCAGGCTCCAGATGAAGGTGGCGTGGTCGCTGGGAAACGAATTATCGGCGGCATGCGGGATCAGCACGTGCCCCAGTCCGATCGCGAACGGTCGCTTCTCGTACCACAGCATGCCGAGGATCTGGTTGATCCCGAGAGCCAGGCTCACGCCGCCCACGGTCGCCAGCAGCCGCCCGCGCAGATGCGGCCTGCCCCAGATCCACAGCCCCGCCACCAGCGTCATGGCGACGTAGACCGCCCACACCGCCGCAAATTTCGCCAGCAGCACGAGCGCCGCGTACGGATGCGCGGAGGCGTTGAGCGCCAGGAACATCCGCCGGTTGAGCGCGATCAGCATGGTGGCAGCGGCACGGCCGCGACGATCCTGTCCATGTCCGCCCCATAGACCCGCAAGGTTGGATGCCTCTCGCAGCCACATGAACAATGCCCAACCTTCGCGCGGCGCCCCCATCATCGCTTGATCGGCGGCCCGCCCCGCGTCATCCCTCGCCAGGCGGCGGGACGAACATGCGGATTTTGCTGGTCGAGGACGACAGGGAGACAGCCGAGTACGCGGTCCAGGGCCTGGCGCGCGAGGGCCACAGCCTGCGCGTCGCGACCGACGGGCGGGAGGCGCTGCTGCTCGCCTCCTGCGAACAATGGGAG
Organism: Rhodospirillales bacterium; assembly: GCA_028869995.1. Classification (GTDB taxonomy): domain Bacteria; phylum Pseudomonadota; class Alphaproteobacteria; order Acetobacterales; family Acetobacteraceae; genus JAJXXT01. The sequence continues at coordinate 2,047 of JAGWQN010000080.1, read as the reverse complement.
CTGCTGATCGTGGACCGCATGCTGCCGCATCTCGACGGGCTCGCCCTCGTGCGTATGCTGCGCGCCGGCGGCACCGCCACACCCGTCCTGTTCCTCACCGCGCTCGGCGAGGTCAACGACCGCGTTGCCGGACTGCAGGCCGGAGGCGACGACTACCTGGTCAAGCCCTTCGCGCTCGCCGAACTCGCCGCCCGTGTCGAGGCGCTCGGCCGCCACGCCCAGCGCCCGGCGCCGGAGACCGTGCTGCGCGCGGGTGACATCGAGATCGACCTCCTCACCCATACCGCGAGCCGCCGCGGCGAGGCGCTGGACGTGCAGGAGCGCGAGCTGCGCATCCTCGAATACCTCATGCGCAACGCTGGGCGCGTCGTCACCCGCGCCATGCTGCTCGAGACCATCTGGGGCTTCCACTTCACCCCACGCACCAACCTCGTCGAGAGCAACATCAGTCGCCTGCGCGCCAAGCTCGGGCAGACCTCGGACGAAGGTCCGATCGAGACGGTGCGGGGCCTTGGCTACCGGCTGCATGTCCCCGGCCGCTAGGCTGCGCGCCGCGGCGGCGTGCCTGGCCCGCCGGTGCCACGCGGCCGCTCGCCCATTGCTGGAGGAGCTACGTGCGCCCGGGCTGCTCACGGTGCCGCGCTTCGCCCGCACCTCCAGCTTCCGCCTAACCCTGCTTTATGCTGCGCTGTTTAGCCTCTCGGCCGCGTTGCTGTTCGGCTTGGTCTACTGGATCGCCACCGGCTACGTCGCCGGCCAGATCGATGCTGCCATCGCGACCGAGATCGCCGAAGAGCGGGCGGATTCCGGCGGAACGCTCGCGGGGCTCAGAGCCGTCATCGAGGCGCAGGCGCGCCACGCCAGTCCCGGCGCCTACTATCTGCTCCAGGACGCGCACGGCCATGTGCTCGCCGGCAACTTGCCGCCGATGCCGCCCACGATAGGTATCAGGGAATGGACGCTGCCCCAGGGCGGCGACGCGCGCGGCCGTGGCCTCGCGGCACCCGAGGGCGGCTACCTGCTCGTGGGCCTCGCCGCCGCCGACTTGCGCGAGCTACGTCATGCCATCGGCTATGCGTTCCTCTGGGTGGTCGCCGGCACGCTGGTCCTGGCACTGGTCGGCGGCAGCGTGATGAGCTTCAGCGCGCTCGGCCGGGTGGAGGCGATCAGCCGTGCCAGCCGGCGCATCGTGGCCGGGGATCTCGGCCAGCGCATCGCGCTCCGGGGCACCAACGACGAGTTCGACCACCTCGCCGCCAGCCTCAACGCCATGCTCGACCGCATTGAGACGCTGATGGCCGGCATGCGCCAGGTCTCCAGCGACATCGCGCACGATCTGCGCACGCCGCTCTCGCGCCACCGCCAGCGGCTAGAGCTCGCGCTGCTGCAAGGCGGCACGGCGGAAGATCTGCGCGCGGCGCTGGAAGCCTCGCTCGGCGACGTCGATTCCATCCTTGAGACGTTCGCCGCCCTCCTGCGCATCGCCCGCCTCGAATCCCGCGCCGACCCGCCGCCGCTTCTACCGCTCGACCTCGGCCAGGTGGCCGAGGAAGTGACGCAGGCCTACCGTCCCGTTGCCGAAGAACACGGTCAACGCCTGCTCTACACGCGCCAGGGCCCGGTACCGCTGCCCGGCAGCCGTGAGCTGCTCACCCAGATGGTTGCCAACCTCATCGAGAACGCGCTGCGCCACACACCGTCCGGCACCACGATCAGCGTCACGACAGCGAGCGTGGACGGCATCGCGGTCGCGCGCGTGTGCGACGACGGCCCTGGCATCCCGCCCGCGGAGCGCGCCGCGGTGCTCCGTCCCTTCTACCGCTTGGAGGCCAGCCGCACGACACCGGGTACCGGCCTCGGTCTCGCCCTCGTCGCCGCGATAGCCGACCTCCATGGCGCGCGCGTCATGCTGGCGGACAACGGACCGGGCTTGTGCGCGGAAATACGCTTTGATGCCGAGCAGGAACCGGCTCCCGAGCCGGACCCGCCCTGGCTCGCGCATTCCGTGGCGCTGTCGCATCGGTGGCTGCCAAGACCGCACGCCGCC
>JAGWQN010000079.1 GCA_028869995.1 Rhodospirillales bacterium | reverse complement strand
CCGGCGGCCAGCGCCACCACATCGCGCCAGCCGGCGAGGCGCGGCGCCTCGGCCGTCGCCGCATCCTCGGCGGGCGCGGGCGCCATGGCGGGCAGGGCGCGCGCCAGCGCCGCTCCCGCGGCCGACACCGGACCCGACGACGCCGAAACCGAGGCCGTCGCAACGGGGGCCGTCGCAACCGGGGCCGTCGCAACCGACGACACCGGACCTGGCGCGGCCGTCGCAGGCGAGGCCGGAACCGACGCGGCCGGCGACGACGATAGCGCCGCCGCGGCTGGCGCAGGGGACGCGCCGGCAGCCGCGGCGGAGAGCCGGCGCACCAACTCGCCGGGCGGCGGCAGATCGGCGGCGTGGCAGAGCCGGATCAGTACCATCTCGGCGGCGGCGTTGCGGTCGGGCGCCTGCTCCACCTCGCCAATGCCGCGCAGCAGGATCTGCCAGGCGCGCACCAGGTCCGGCACGCCGAGCCGGTCGGCCAGCGCGCCGCCGCGCCCCCGCTCCAGCTCCGAGAGCGCGGGATCGTCGCGCAGCGCCGGCACGCTGCGCAGGCGCGTCGTCAGGTGCACCAGCTCCAGCAGGTCGGCGAGCGTGAGCCCCGGATCGGCGCCCAGCTCGTGCAGCCGGGCGGTGATCGCCAGCGCCTGGGCGAGCTGCCCGCCGAGCACCGCCTCCAGCAGGTCGAACATCACCGTGCGGTCGGCCAGGCCCAGCATGTCCAGGACCTGCGCCACGCCGATCGGCTGGCCGGCCACCTCGCGCGTGCCGTCGTGCTGGGCGATGGCCTGGTCGAGCAGCGACAGCCCGTCACGCGCCGAGCCGTCGGCCGCGCGCGCGATCGCGAGCAGCGCCTCGTCCTCGATCGCCACCCCTTCGGCCTGCGCCACCCGGCCAAACAGCGCGGCGAGCTCCGTCGCGCCGATGCGGCGCAGGTCGAAGCGCTGGCAGCGCGACAGCACCGTCACCGGCACCTTGCGCAGCTCAGTGGTCGCGAAGACGAAGGTCACGTGCGGCGGCGGCTCCTCCAGCGTCTTGAGCAGCGCGTTGAACGCGTTGCGCGACAGCATGTGGACCTCGTCGACGACGAAGACCTTCATGCGCGCCTGCATCGGGCGGAAGCGCGTCGCCTCGATGATCTCGCGCACATCGTCGACCCCGGTGCGCGAGGCGGCGTCCATCTCCGTCACGTCCGGGTGCCGGTCGGCGAGGATCGCGGCGCAGTTGGCACAGACGCCGCACGGGTCCGCGGTCGGGCCGCCCTTGCCGTCGGGCCCGGTGCAGTTGAGCGCGCGGGCGATGAGGCGGGCCGTCGTCGTCTTGCCGACACCGCGCACGCCGGTGAGCATGAAAGCGTGCGCAACCCGTCCCTGGGCGAAGGCGTTGCGCAGGGTGCGCACCATCGCCTCCTGGCCGATCAGGTCGTCGAAGCGCTGCGGGCGGTATTTGCGCGCCAGCACGCGATAGGACGCGGCGGCGGGCGGCGGCGGGCTGGCCGGCTGCTCGGGCCCTTCCTGCGCCGGTCCCGTCGGCGGGGTCGCCGGGCCATCCGCCGGCGGCTCGTCACCAAACAGCGACCCGCCCATCAGGAGATCCGGTGCTGCGGGTGGGGAGCCATGCCGGGAGAATCCGCTCCGTCGTCGTTGAAAATCAGGCGATGAGGGTGGGGGACGCGGTGGAAGGCCGGACAGCGACCCGGGCGGAAACTCGTTGCGGCTGCTTCCTTCCGGACCTGACCGGGTTGGCGAGGCGCTCGTCCGCCGCCGACCTTCCGGGGAGGTGTTTAGCACGCGGCGGCCTCGACTCAAGCGCGCCGGATCGGCCCGCGGCGCGATCGAGAGTTGCCCGGCAGCGGCGCTGCATGGCACCTTGGCCCCGTGCCGATGATCCCATCCCCGTGCTGCTGATCGAAGCCTCCCGCGCCAACGTCTACACCGGCAACCGGCTCGACCGCGTCTCGGCGCGCCGCGAGGACGGGGCCTGGGTGGCGGCCGCGCTCGCCGACCCCTCGAGCCTGTTCGTCCCGGTCTGGCGCGCGCGCAGCCTGCTACGCGGCGCCGAGCAGGGCCAGCCGGAGGCGGTCCTCATCGACGCCGGGGTGACGGCAAGGCTCGGGCTCGCGGCGGACGGCTGGGCGCTGCTGGGCATCGACGATGACGGGCGCGCGGTGTTCGCGGTCGATCTGAGCGCGGCCGAGGACCCGGCCGAACGGGTGCCGGCCGACATCGGCAGCTTCGCCGACCTGCGCACCGTCGCCGGGCTGCTCGCCGGGCCCGAGGCGGCGCTGCTCGCGCATGCCCGCGCGCTGATGCACTGGCGCAGCCGGCACGGGTTCTGCGGTGTCTGCGGCCGTCCCTGCGAGCCGGTGAGCGCGGGGCACGTGATGCGCTGCACCGGCTGCGGCACCAGCCATTTCCCGCGCACCGACCCCGCCGTCATCATGCTGGTGACGGACGGGGAGCGGGCGCTGCTCGGCCATTCGCAACGGTTCCCCAACACCACCATGTACTCGACCCTCGCCGGCTTCGTGGAGCCTGGCGAGAGCCTGGAGGAAGCGGTGGCGCGCGAGGTGCACGAGGAGGCGGGCGTGCGCGTCGGGCGCGTGCGCTACCACTCGAGCCAGCCCTGGCCCTTCCCCTCGTCGATCATGCTCGGCTTCTATGCCGAGGCGCTGTCGCACACGATCACCATCGACCCCGAGGAGCTCAGCGACGCACGCTGGTTCAGCCGCGCCGAGCTGCGCGACCACGCCGCCCTCGGCTTTTCCCTGCCGCGCGCCGACAGCATCGCGCGGCGCCTGATCGAGGACTGGATCGCCGCCGCATGAAAACGCTCCCCCTCCTGGCGATGCTGGCGCTGCCGCTGCTGCTCGCCCGCTGCGCGCCGGCGCCCGATCTCTCCACGCCGCAGGGCCAGTGCCGGGCCCAGGCCGAAAACAGTCCCGAGGTGAGCCGGCTGATCGGCGAAACCTCCGGCGGCTCGCCGGCGCAGCAGGCCATGGCGCGGCGCGAACTGCCGCTCGCGCGCCGCAGCGCCTATATCGCCTGCCTGCAGGCGCGCGGCCTGGCGCCCAAGGGCGGGGTCGAGCCGGTCCGCTAGAGCCAGGCGGCGCCGCGCGAACGATCCCCAATCGGGCTCAGGCGCTGCCCGGGCCGTCGCCGTCGAGGCCGAACGCGGCCGCCATCAGCGCGCGGGTGTAGGGATGCTGCGGCGCGCCCATGATCGCCTCCAGCGTGCCCGTCTCGACGATGCGTCCCGCGCGCATCACCGCCACGCGATGCGCCATGGCGCGCACCACCCGCAGATCGTGGCTGATGAACAGGTAGGCCAGGCCGTGATCGCGCTGCAGCCGCTGCAACAGCGCAACGATCTGCGCCTGCACCGACATGTCGAGCGCGCTGGTCGGCTCGTCGAGCACGACAAAGCTCGGGTTCAGCACCATCGCGCGGGCGATGGCGATGCGCTGGCGCTGGCCGCCGGAGAACTCGTGCGGATAGCGATGCAGCGCGTCCTCGCCGAGCCCCACCTCCGCCAGCACCGCGGCGACGCGCCGCTCGCGCTCGGCGCGCGCCATCCCGCTCGCGTGCACGCCCAGCCCCTCGGCGACAATCTCGCCCACCGACAGCCGCGGCGATAGGCTGCCGAACGGATCCTGGAAGACGATCTGCATCCGCGCCCGCAGGTGTCGCATCGCCGGCTTCGGCTGGCTCAGGACATCCTTGCCGGCAAAGGCGACCCGTCCGCTCGCCGCGGTCAGGCGCAGCAGCGCATAGCCGGCCGTGGACTTGCCCGAGCCGCTTTCGCCCACCAGGGCCAGCGTCTCGCCCTCGCGCAGGCGGAGGGAAATGCCGTCGACCGCCCGCACCGCACCGACCGTCCGTCGCAGCAGGCCGCGACGGATGGGGAAATGCACCTTGAGATCGCGCGCCTCGAGCAGCACCGGCGCATCCGCCGCGAGCGGCGGCGGGCGGCCCCGCGGCTCGGCCTCGATCAGCGCGCGGGTGTAGGGATGTTGCGGCTGCGCAAAGATCTCGTCGGTGCGGCCGGCCTCGACGATTGTGCCCCGCTGCATCACGCAGACCCGATCGGCATGGCGGCGCACGATGGTGAGGTCGTGGGTGATCAGCAGCAGCGCCAGGCCGCGCGCGCGCTTCTCGGCGCCGAGCAGGGCGAGGATCTGCGCCTGGACGGAAACATCGAGTGCTGTGGTGGGCTCGTCGGCGATGAGCAGCGGCGGATCGTTGGCGAGCGCCATTGCGATCATCACGCGCTGGCGCTGCCCGCCGGAAAGCTGGTGCGGACGCGCATCGAGCCGGCTCGCGGCGTCATGGAAGCCCACCTCGTCGAGCAGCTCGCCGGCGCGTCGGCGTGCCGCGGCCAGGGTGATGGGCCGGTGCAGCCGCATCGCCTCGGCGATCTGCTCGCCGATGCGGGTGAGAGGGTTGAGGCTGGTCATCGGCTCCTGGAAAATCATGCCGCCGACGCCCCCGCGCAGCCGGCGCAGCTGTCTCTCCGGCGCGCCGAGCGTCTCGGTGCCGTCGAGCCGCACCATGCCGCTCGCCACCGCGCCGGGCGGCAGCAGGCCGAGCAGCGACAGCGCGGTGAGCGATTTTCCCGACCCGCTCTCGCCGACGATGGCGAGAGTCTCGCCGCGATCGAGGCTGAAGGAGACGTCGTGCACGACCTGCCGCGCTCCGAAGGCGACGCCGAGGCGCTCGACCGCAAGCAGGGTCACGACAGCGTTTTCCTGGGATCGAACGCATCGCGCACCGCCTCGCCGATGAAGATCAGGAGGGCGAGCGTGGTGCCGAGCACGAGAAAGGCGGTGATGCCGAGCCAGGGGGCCTGGAGGTTGTTCTTGCCCTGCGCCACCAGCTCGCCGAGCGAGGGCGAGCCCGGCGGCATGCCGAAGCCGAGGAAATCGAGGCTCGCCAGCAGCGTCACCGAGCCGGAGAGGTTGAAGGGCAGGAACGTCAGTGTGGCGACCATGGCGTTGGGCAGGATGTGGCGCCACATCACGGCGATGTCGCGCACGCCGAGCGCCTTCGCCGCGCGCACGTATTCGAGGTTGCGCCCGCGCAGAAACTCCGCGCGCACCACGCCGGTGAGGCTCATCCACTGGAACAGCATCAGGAAGACGAGCAGGGTCCAGAATCCCGGCGTGATGATCGAGCCCAGGATGATGAGCAGGTAGAGCTGTGGCATCCCGGACCAGATCTCGATGAAACGCTGGAACAAAAGATCCGTGAGGCCGCCGCGGTACCCCTGGATCGCGCCGGCGGCGATGCCGACCGCCGAGGAGACGAAGGTCAGCGCGAAGCCGAACAGGACGGAGATGCGGAACCCGTAGATGACGCGGGCGAGCACGTCGCGCGCCTGGTCGTCGGTGCCCAGCAGGTTGCGCCAGGTCGGCGGCGACGGCGCCGGCGAGGGGAGGTTCTTGACGATCGTATCGTAGCTATAACGGATCGGCGGCCAGACGATCCAGCCATGCGCCTCGATCGCATGGATCACCGCGGGATCGGTGAAGTCGGCCTCGGTGGGAAGGAAGTCAGGGCCGAAGCGGTCCTCGCTCACGCCGTGCAGGACCGGAAACATCAGCGTTCCGCGATAGTCGATGACCAGCGGGCGGTCGTTGGCGATGAACTCGGCGAACAGGCTGACGACGAACAGAACGGTGAAGAGGATGAGCGAGTAGTAGCCCCGCCGGTTGGCGCGGAACAGCGCGATGCGGCGGCGGGTGATCGGCGAGAGCCTCATGGCGCGGCGCACGCGGCGGCGCCGCTCATGGCCGGGTCTCGAAGTCGATGCGCGGATCGACGACGGTGTAGAGCAGGTCACCGACAATCTGCATCGCCAGGCTGACCAGCGTGTAGACCCAGAGAGTGCCGAACATCACCGGATAATCGCGCTGCAGCGCCGCTTCGTAGCCGAGCAGGCCAAGGCCGTTGAGCGAGAAGACGATCTCGATCAGCAGCTGCGAGGTGAACAGGATGCCGATGAAGGCGGAGGGGAAGCCCGCCACGATCAGCAGCATCGCGTTGCGGAAGACGTGGCCGTAGAGCACGCGCGCGGGCGTCGCCCCCTTGGCGCGCGCGGTCACCACGTATTGCTTGCCGATCTCCTCGAGGAAGCAGTTCTTGGTCAGCAGCGTCAGCGTGGCGAAGCCGCCGACCACGATGGCGACGGTCGGCAGCACCATGTGCCAGAGATAATCGAGCGCGCGCGCGGCAAAGCTCCAGTGCGAGGCGCCCTCGCTCGCCAGCCCGCGCAGGGGAAAGATCTCGAGGAAGCTGCCGCCGGCGAACAGCACGACGAGCAGGATCGCGAACAGGAAGCCCGGCACCGCGTAGCCCACCAGGACCGCTGCCGAGGAAACGACATCGAAACGGCTGCCGTCACGCACCGCCTTGGCGATGCCGAGCGGGATCGAGACCGCATAGATGATCAGCGTCGACCACAGGCCGAGCGAGATCGACACGGGCAGGCGCTCCTCGATCAGCTGCACGACCGATTTGTCGCGAAAGAAGCTCTTGCCGAGGTCGAAGGTGAGGTAGCCCTTCACCATCAGCAGGAAGCGCTCGAGCGGCGGCTTGTCGAAGCCGAACATGCGGCGGATGTCGGCGACCAGATGAGGGTCGAGCCCACGCTCGCCGCGGTAGATGCCGCCACGGCCGATCTGGGCCTCGGGGCCGGAGGCGCCGAGCGTGCCCAGCACGCTGGTGTGCCCCTTGAGCTGGGCGAGCATCATCTCGACCGGCCCGCCCGGCGCGAGCTGCACGATGGCGAAATTGATCGCGATGATGCCGAACAGGGTCGGGATCATCAGCGCCAGGCGGCGCAGGAGATAGGCGCCCACCGGCGCCTCAGTGACGCCGTTTCGCGGCTAAGGCAGCCGCGCGGGACGGGTCTTCCCACCAGGCGTTGAGCTCGACGCCGGTGCGCACGGGCTGCGTGGGGTGGCCAAGCTTGTCCCACCAGGCGGCCCACACTTTGTCGAGATACCAGTTCGGCACCATGTACCAGCCCCGCAGCAGCACCCGGTCGAGCGCCCGCGTCGCGGTGACGAGGTGGGCGCGGTCGGGCGCCGTGACGACGTCGTGCACCAGCGCATCGACCGCCGGGCTGCAGACGCCCATCAGGTTGCCGCTGCCGACCTCCTTGGCGCTCGCGCAGCTCCAGTCGTCGATCTGCTCGTTGCCGGGACTGTCGGATTGCGGGATCACCGCCATCGTCATGTCGTAGTCGAAATTGTTCATCCGCTCCTGGTACTGCGCCGGATCGACGATGCGCACGCGCGCCTCGATGCCGAGGTGCGAAAGCTGGGTCGCGTAGGGCACCAGCACGCGCTGGAACACCGGCGCATCGGCCAGGATCTCGAAGCGCATCGGCTGGCCGGCGGCGTTGACCAGCTTGCGGTGCCGCACGTGCCAGCCCGCCGCCTCGAGGAGCTTCAGCGCCGCGCGCAGCTCGGGCAGGTCGTTGCCGCTGGCGTTGGTGACGGGCAGCGTGAAGGGCCGGTCGAAGACCGCGGCCGGCAGGATCGCCTTCCACGGGTCGAGCAGCTTGCGCTCGGCCGGCGAGGGCAGGCCGGAGGAGGCAAACTCGCTGCCCTCGAAGTAGCTCGTGGTGCGCCGGTAGAGCCCGTAGAAGAGGGTCTTGTTGGTCCACTCGAAGTCGAAGGCCAGCGCCATCGCCTCGCGCACACGCGGGTCGGCGAAGACGGCCCGGCGGGTGTTCATCGCAAACCCCTGCATGCCGACCGGCAGGTGCACGGGGAAGGCGCGCTTCTTCACCAGCCCCCGGCGCACCGCGGGGAAGTTGTAGCCGGTGGCCCAGGTCTTGGAGATGTTCTCGCGGCGGAACGTGATCTGGCCGGCCTTGAACGCCTCGAAGGCAACGGTCGGGTCGCGGAAGAACTCGGTCCGGCGGCGATCGAAATTATAGAGCCCCTTGCCGGTCGGCCGGTCCTTCGCCCACCAATTGCGCACCCGCGACAGCACCAGGGTGCGGCCGAAATCCGCCTTCTCGACGCGGTAGGGGCCGGAGCCCAGCGGCGCATCGGTGAGCGGGGCCGCGAAATCGCGCCCGGCCCACCAGTGCTTAGGCAGCACCGGCATCTGGCCCAGGATCGCCGGCAACTCCCGGTTGCGGGCGGTGCGGAAGAGGAAGGTCACCGTCTTCGGCCCGTCCACCCGCACCGATGCCACGTCAGCATAATACTGGCGGTAAAACGGCTTGCCCTTGTCGCGCAGCGTGGTGAAGGTCCATGCCACGTCCTCGGCCGTCACCGGCGTGCCGTCGTTGAAGTGCGCGGCGTCGCGCAGCACGAAGGTCACGGAGCGGTGGTCGGGTGCGACGGTCATCGAGCGCGCGAGATGGGCGTAGGCGACGTCGGCCTCGGCGGGGTCGGGTGCGAGCAGGCTGTCCCAGACCAGCGAGATATCGTCGGGCGCGGTGCCGCGGACGATGAACGGGTTGAGGCTGTCGAACGAGCCGATGCCGGCCAGCACGATCTCCCCGCCCTTGGGTGCCGCCGGGTTCACATAGGGGAAATGGTCGAAGTCGGGCGGCAGCGCGGGCTTGCCGAGCAGCGCATAGCCGGGCGTGGGCGAGGCGGCGTGCGCACGTGGCGCGATCACGGCAGCGAGGCTGAGCGCCGCCGCAAGCGCCAGGCTGGCCGCCGTTGTTCTCACCTTCGTCCCCCGCTCCCTGCTGGCGATCCTAGGGATACCGCCCGCTCCCCGCGGTCAAGAGAGCGATCCGGACGCGGCGTGCGCCCGGCATCAGCCGGCGAGACACGCCACCGCCTGGTCGAGCAGCGCCGGGTCGCCCACCGCCAGCGCGTCGCCGGCGGAGTCCGCGGTCAGGCGGCGGCCGGACCAGTCGCGCAACAGGCCGCCCGCACCCTCGATCACCGGGCCGAGCGCCGCCCAGTCCCAGAGCTTGAGGTCGCGTTCGGCGATGACGTCGATCTGCCCCAGCGCCAGCAGGCCATAGCCGTAGCAATCCCCGCCCCAGGTCACGCGTCGCGCCGCGGCGACCAGGCGCGCGAAGCGCGGCGCCGCGTCGCCCAGCATCTCGGGCGAGGTGCATGAAACCTCCGCCGTGGCGAGGCTGGCGCAGCGCCGGGTGCCGGCACAACCGGCCGCGCCGCGGAAACGGGTGCGCTCACCCGCGACACCGACCCAGCGCTCGCCGGTGATCGGCTGGTCGATCACCCCCAGCACCGGCTCCCCCTCCTCGAGCAGCGCGATCAGCGTGCCGAACAGCGGCCGGCCGGTGATGAAGGCACGGGTGCCGTCGATCGGGTCGAGCACCCAGCGCAGGCCGGCGGCGGGACGGTCGAGCCCGAACTCCTCACCCATCACCCCCGCCTCGGGGGTGCGCTCGGCGAGCACCGCCCGCATCGCCTGTTCGGCGGCGCGGTCGGCGATCGTCACCGGGCTGGCGTCGCCCTTGATCTCGGCGGCGAGGTCGGCGCGGAACAGCGGGCGGATGACAGCACCCGCGACATCCGCCGCGGCCTCGGCGACGGCGGCCATCGCCGCAAGCCGGGCGGCATCCATCAGCGGCCCATCACGTCCAGCGTCCCGTCACTTCGGCAGCGGCGCCGGCTTGTCAGCGAGCGTGCGCAGATAGGCGACCACGGCCGCGCGCTGCTCCTCGTTGCTGATGCCGGCGAAGGCCATGTGCGTTCCCGGCACTTCCTTCATCGGCGCAGTGAGCCAGGTGTTGAGCGCGTCATAGGTCCAGTTGCCCTTCATCTTCGCCTTGAACGCGTCGCTGTAGGCAAAGCCGGCCACGCCGCCCTGCTTGCGGCCGACGACGTCCCAGAGATTGGGCCCGACCAGCGTCTTGCCGCCCTTGTCGAGGGTGTGGCAGGCCGCACAGATACCGTGCACGACGCTCGCGCCCTTGCTCGGGTCGGCCTTGGCCACCAGGGCTGCGAACGCGTCGCCACCCGGTGCCGGCGCCGCGGCGTGAGTTGCGGCGGCCGGTGCGGCCGGCGCCGCGGCCGGCTTCGGCGCCTCGGCGGCGATCTCTTCCTTGGTGGGCAGCGGCATCGGGTTCTTCGAGAGCGTGCGCAGGAAGGCGATCACGTCCGCGCGCGCCTTGGGGTTGGCAATGCCGGCGAAGGCCATCCGCGTTCCCGGCACGTCTTTCATCGGCGCGTCGAGCCAGACATTGAGCGCGGCGTAGGTCCAGGTGCCCTTCATCTTCGCCTTGAACGCGTCGCTGTAGGAGAAGCCAGGCTCCGCGCCCTGCTTGCGGCCGACGACGCCGTAGAGATTGGGCCCGACCAGCGTCTTTCCGCCCTCGTTGTACGTGTGGCAGGCGGCGCAGATGTGCGAGACTTCGGCCTGCCCGGCCTTGACGTCGGCGCTCGCCAGCAGCGCCAGGATCGGCGCCGGGCCGGTCGGCTTCGCGGCGGCGGCGGGAGCGCTGCTCTGCGCCGTCTCCACCTTGATCGCCGACTTGGCCAGTTCGGGGCTGATCACGAGGCCATCGGCCACGAAGCCCGTGATCATGAAGGCGATACCTGCCACCAGGACGGCCGCGACCGCCTTGTTGACGTCCATGCTGTTCATACGCTCGCGACTCCGGCTCGCCGGACGGGCGGCAACGGACCGCTCGCCCCAGGGGGGTTCAGGATGGGGCGCACCTTATGGTTGCCGACCCGTCGCATCAAGCCGCCGGAGGCCACTGCGGCACGGTTTTCACGACGCACGCCCCCTTCTGCCTGCACGAACCACGCGCTACACGGCGGGGATGAGGCACCACGAGCCATGGGCGCTCCAGCCGGAACCGCGCCCGTGAATCCGATCGTCGTCATCCCCGCCCGCATGGCCGCGACCCGGCTGCCGGGCAAGCCGCTCGCCGACATCCACGGCAAGCCGATGATCGTGCACTGCCTCGACCGGGCCCGGGAGGCCGGAATCGGCCCCGCCGCGGTCGCCGCGGGCGATGCCGAGATCGTCGCCGCCGTCACCGCCGCCGGCGGCACCGCGGTGCTGACCGACCCGGACCTGCCGCGCGGCACCGACCGGGTGGACGCGGCCCTGCGGACGCTCGACCCCGAAGGCCGGCACGACATCGTGGTGAACCTGCAGGGCGACCTGCCGAGCATTCCGCCCGCCTACCTGCGCGCGGTGCTGAAGCCGCTCGAGAGGCCTGAGTTCGACATCGCAACCCTGGTCGCGCCGATCGGCGACGAGGCGGAAGCGGCGGCACCGTCGGTGGTGAAGGCGGTCTGCGGTTTCGCACCGGGAGAGACGATCGCGGCGGGGCTCTATTTCTCCCGCGCGCCGGTGCCCTACGGCGAGGGACCGCGGTGGCACCATATCGGCATCTACGCCTTCCGCCGCGCGGCGCTGCAGCGTTTCGTCGCCCTGCCACAATCGCCGCTCGAGCTGCGCGAGGCGCTGGAACAGCTGCGCGCGCTGGAAGCCGGCATGCGCATCGGCTGCGCGCGCGTCGAGGCGGCACCGTTCGGCGTCGACACGCCGGCCGATCTCGAGCGCGCGCGCGAAGCTCTCGCGCCGCGGCAATGACAGCCCGCCAAACGAGGGCGGCCGAACGAGGATCGCGTCCATGACCCAGACCATCGCCTTCCAGGGGCGCCCCGGCGCCTATTCCGACCTTGCCTGCCGGCGCGCCTATCCCAGCTGGCGCACGCTGCCCTGCGAGACCTTCGAGGCCGCGATCGACGCGGTGCGCAGCGGTGCCGCGCAGCTCGGCATGCTGCCCTGCGAGAACAGCCTCGCCGGGCGCGTGCCCGACATCCACGCGCTGCTCCCGGACAGCGGGCTCGTCATCGTCGGCGAGGCGTTCCAGCGTGTCGAGCACTGCCTGCTGGCGCCGAAGGGGGCCACCATCGCGGGGCTGCGGCGCGCTCATTCCCATGCGGTCGCCCTCGGCCAGGTCCGCCGCGTGATCAAGGAGCTGGGCCTGACCCCGGTGATCGAGGCCGATACCGCGGGCGCGGCGGAGCAGGTCGCGGGCTGGGGCAACAAGGAGGACGCGGCGATCGCCTCGGAACTCGCGGCGGAGCTGTTCGGGCTCGAGATCCTGCGCCGCAACGTCGAGGACGCCTCGCACAACACGACCCGCTTCTACGTCGTCTCGCGCGAGCGCCCGCCGCTGCTGCCGACGCAGCCCGGCATCATGACCACCTTCGTCTTCCGCGTGCGCAACGTTCCCGCCGCGCTCTACAAGGCGCTCGGCGGCTTCGCCACCAACGGCGTCAACATGACCAAGCTCGAGAGCTACATGCTCAACGGGCAGTTCACCGCGACGCAGTTCCTCTGCGACGTGGACGGACATCCGGAGAGCCCGCCGCTGCGCCGCGCGCTCGAGGAGCTGTCGTTCTTCTCGCGCGAGGTGCGGATCCTCGGCGTTTATCCGGCGGCGGCGTTCCGCGCCGAGCACGCAGACGCGGACTGACGCTGGCGACCCGGGCCGCTCGCCGGCACCGGCTCAGAGCAGCGAGAGCTGCGCCGGCTCGGCCTTCGCCGGCTCCGGCACCGCGAAGCGCGACGTGTCGAGCGGCGTGCGCCCGTCCAGCCCCCATTGCCGCGCGGCACGCTGGAAGCGCCTCGCCAGCAGGTCGGCATAGACGCCGACGCCCGTGAAGCGGTGGCCGAAGCGCGCGTCGTTGAGGCCACCGGCCCGGGTCTGGCGGATCAGCGACAGCACCTTCGCCGCGCGGTCCGGCCGGTGTTCGAGCAGCCAGGCCTCGAACATGGCCCCCAGCTCGTGCGGCAGGCGCAGCAGGATATAGCCAGCCTCCCGCGCGCCGGCCCTGGCCGCCGCCTCCAGGATGCTCTCGAGCTCGGCGTCGTTGAGGCCCGGGATCATCGGCGCGGCCAGCACGGCAACCGGCACGCCTGCGCCCGCCAGCGCGGCGACGGCGGCGAGACGGCGGGCGGGGGTCGCGGCGCGCGGCTCCATCGCCCGCGCGAGAGCGCCATCGAGCGTCGTCACCGAAAGGTGCACGCGCACGAGGTTGCGCGCCGCCAGCTTCCTGAGGATGTCGAGGTCACGCAGCACGCCGGCCGACTTGGTGACGATGCTCACCGGGTGGCCGTAGCGCTCCAGAACCTCCAGCACCGCGCGCGTCAGCCCGAGCGTGCGCTCGACCGGCTGGTAGGGATCGGTGTTGGAACCGAGCGCGAGCGTGCGCGGCACGTAGCCCGGCTTCCGCAGCTCGCGCTCCAGCAGCGCCGCGATCTCCGGCTTGAAGATCAGCCTGGTCTCGAAATCGAGGCCCGGCGAATAGCCGAGATAGGCATGCGTCGGGCGCGCATAGCAGTAGACGCAGCCGTGCTCGCAGCCGCGATAGGGGTTGACCGCGCGATCGAAGCCGATGTCCGGCGACTGGTTCCAGCTGATCGCCGAACGCGTCGCGTCGCGGGTGAGCGTCGTCGCGAGCGGCGGCAGCTCGGCGAAGCCGCCCAGCGTCTCCCAGCCGTCGTCGAACGCGGCGACGCTGTGCCGCTCGAACCGGTTGGCGGGGTTGTCCACCGCGCCGCGGCCGCGCCGCAGCGTGGCGGGCAGGGTCGTCCCGGACGGGAGAGTTGCGGCGGAAAGTGTGGCACGATCCGGCGTCATGGCTCCTGTTCCTGCTTCGTTCTCGTCTCACCCTGTCGGAATTAGACCGGTCGGTCAAGAACATCTTGAGAACATCGACGTCGTCATCCCCACCCTCAATGCCGCGGCGACGCTGCCGGCGACGCTGGCCTCGCTCGGCGCGGGGATCGCGGTGATCGTCGCCGACGGCGGCAGCAGCGATGCGACGGGCGCGGTCGCGCGGGCGGCGGGGGCGCGCGTCGTCGTCGCCGCGCGGGGCCGCGGCAGCCAGCT
>JAGWQN010000078.1 GCA_028869995.1 Rhodospirillales bacterium | reverse complement strand
GCCGAGGCGCTGCTGGCGCCGCGCTGGCGCGAGCGGCTCGGCCCGGGCGAGCGGGCGATCCCGGCGGTGCGCGCGCCGGACGGCACGCTGGTCTACCTGCTTGCCCCCGCCCCGGACGGGCGCAGCAACTGGGACGACGATTTCCACCTCGCCCCGCCGGCGGCGGAGGAGGGCGTGCGCTTCGACCACCTCGCGGTGGCGCTGCCGGACGGGCGGATGGAGACGTTCATCCTGTTCTGGCGGGCGCTGTTCGGGCTGCAGGCGGAGCCGCTGGTGGAGCTGGCCGACCCCTACGGGCTGGTCCGCAGCCGGGCGATGCGCAACCCCGAGGGCACGCTGCGCCTGCCGCTCAACGTCTCCGAAAGCCGCGCCACCGCGACCGGGCGCTTCGTCACCGCCGCGGCCGGCGCGGGGGTGCAGCACATCGCGCTGGCGGTCCCCGACATGCGCGCCGAGCGCCCGCGGGCCGGCGGCTTCCTGCCCATTCCCGGCAATTATTACGACGACCTCGAGGCGCGGTTCGGGCTCGAGCCCGACGTCGTCGCGGCACTGCGCGCCGGGCGGCTGCTCTACGACGAGGACGAGCACGGCACCTTCCGCCACGCCTACACCGCGCGCTTCGACGAGCGCGTCTTCTTCGAGCTGTGCGAACGGCGCGGCTACGAGGGCTATGGCGCCGCCAACGCCGCGGTCCGCCTCGCCGCCCAGGCCGCCCGCGCGGCGCTGCCCGGTTCGATCTAGCCCGGTTCGCTCGGGCTGGGTTCGCCTGGGCCGGACTCCCCGGGGCTGGGTTCAGGCGGCCTGGAAGCTGCGCCGCAGTCCCTCGGCCAGCGGCACCGGCGCAAAGCCGAGGCGCCGGCGCGCCGGGGTGATGTCGAAGGCGCGGTCCTCGCACAGCCGGCGCAGCTCGTCGCGGCCGAGATGCGGCAGGAACGGCACCGGCCGCGCCGCGGCGGCGAGCGCGCGCAGCAGCCCAAGCGGCACCGGCAGCACCAGCGGGCGCGCAAGCCCCGCGGCGGCGGCGACCGCGCGCACGAAATCGGCGTAGCTGACCGGCTCGGGCCCGGCGATCACCAGCGTCTCCGCCCGGTCCCAGGCGGTCGCGAGCGACAGGCGCAGCGCGGCGACGACATCGCCGATGAAGATGGGCTGCACCTTGGCGCGCCCGCCCTGCGGCAGCGGCGCCAGCGGCCGGCCGGCGGCGGCGAGCCGCCGCAGCAGCCCGGCGAGGCGGTGGATGTTGTTCTCCGCCACCGCCGGCGGCCCGTAGATCATCGTCGGGTGCAGCATCACCCCGCGCCGGCCGCTGCCGAGGAAGGCGACTTCGCCCGCGATCACGCCGCGCCCGTGCACGTCGGGCCAGCGGGTGAAGCGGCGGGTGCTGCCCATCAGC
Organism: Rhodospirillales bacterium; assembly: GCA_028869995.1. Lineage (GTDB taxonomy): Bacteria > Pseudomonadota > Alphaproteobacteria > Acetobacterales > Acetobacteraceae > JAJXXT01. Next base: position 11,029 of record JAGWQN010000078.1, on the reverse strand, counting down.
ACCAGCCGCGCGGCCGGCGGTGCTGCCGCCAGCAGCGCCGGGACGAAGCGCGCATGCGCGGCGGAGACGATGAGGCTGGCATCGGCGAGCGCGGCGGCGAGGCCGGGGTCCGCGGCGTTCCCCCTCTCCCCCAACGGGAACCCATCCGCGGGGGCCTCGGCGAGGGCCGCCTGCCGCGCCGGCACGCCCGGCATCATCGCCGCCCATTTGGCCCGGTCGCGCACGACGGCGACGATGTCCGCCCCGTCGGCGAGCAGGCTCGCGCAGAGGGCGAAGCCGCATTTGCCGGTCGCGCCCAGCACGTGGACGGGCCCCCGGGGGACCGGCAGGGCGCTAGCCACCGGCGGTGCCGGTGAGCAGGCGGTCGAGCAGGTGGATGCGCGCCGCGACGAAGCCCGGGCGCAGGTGCAGGCCATCGACGAATTTCGGCTGCCCGTCGCCATAGAAGGCGGCGCAGACCGGCCCTGTGCCGCACACGTCGCCGAGCGGGTCGAGCACGCGCGCTCCCGCCGTCGCCGCCGCCGCGCGCAGCCGCGCATCGATCGGCGCCCGCGCCGCGCGCAGCGCCGCCACCGGCACGCCGCGCAGCGCCCGCGGGTCGAGATGAAAGCCGGTGAGCGAGCGCGACATCATGTGGTGCGGGTCGAACAGCGTGTCGGCGACGGGCATCAGCACCAGATAGACGCGATGCCCCTGGGCCGCGAGCCGGCGCATCTCGTCGCCGAGATTGGCATAGAAGGCGGCCTGCCCGGCCGGCGTGTCGAGGCGCGGCCGCCGGCCGTGGCGCAGCACCCGCATGTCGGCGCCGGCATAGCCGCTCCAGCTCGCGCCGATGACGACGGCGCCGATGCGCTGTCGTGCCATCAGCGCCCGCGCCACCGCGCCGAGCCGGTTGCAGAAGGCGAAGCTGCCGCGCCGGCGCATGCCCTCGACCGGGGCGCAGCTCGGGCCGGCGACGAAATAGACCGTCCGCGCCAGCCGCCCCTGGTCGAGCAGCGCCTGCACGCGCGGCCCGTACTGGAACAGCACGCTGTCGCCGATGAACAGCACCGCCCGGCCGCCGCCATGGCCGATCCGCGCGACGACGATGCCGTGGTCGCGCCGCACCCGCATCCCCGGCGTCGGGCGGAACACGCCGTCGCCGATCGCGGCGTTGATGTTGGCGACGTTGAGCGCGGGCAGCGGCGGGAAGCGGCCGGGAAACCCGCCGCCGCGCCAGACCGCGGTGCCGGCGAGGGCGAGGGCGGCCATCAGCCCGGCGAGCTGCAGCGCGCTGCGCGACGGCCGCGGGCCGAAGCGGAACGGGCGCTCGACGAAGCGCCAGGTAGCCCAGGCAAGCAGCAGGGCGAGCAGGATCAGCCCCAGCACCGGCAGCGGCTTGAGCGGCCGGCCCTGGGAGAGGATGGAGGCAAAGGACAGCAGCGGCCAGTGCCAGAGGTAGAGCGGGTAGCTGATCAGGCCGACGAACACGGCGGGCCGGCGGGCCAGCAGCCGGCGGTTGACCAGTGCCGCCGGGCCGGCCGCGATCAGCGCCAGCGCGCCCGCGACCGGCAGCGCCGCGAGCCAGCCGGGAAACGCCATGTGGCGGCCGAACGCCAGCGCGGCGAGCAGGATCGACCCGAGCCCGGCCGCGGAGACGAGGTCCGCGGCGCGCAGCCCGCCGATCCGCCGCTCGCGCCAGGCGGGCATCGCCCCGGCCACCCCGTCCGCCCGCAGCGAGAGCACGGCGAGGATGGCGCCGGCATCGAGCTCCCACAGCCGGGTGAGCGGGCTGTAGAAATCCTCGGTCGGCGCGGCGCGCGCGATCGCGGCGCTGAAGCCGAGGGAGGCGAGCCCGCCCAGCACCATGCCCCCGAGCAGCAGCCGCTGCCGCCCCTCGCGCCCGCGCCGGTAGAGCAGCCACAGCGCCAGCGGCCAGACGATGTAGAACTGCTCCTCGACGCCGAGGGACCAGAGGTGCAGCAGCGGCTTCTGCGTCGCGGCGCGGTCGAAATACCCCGCCTCGTGCCACAGCAGCAGGTTGGCGACGAAGCCGGCGCCGCCCAGCGCGTCGCGCCCGAGCAGGGCGAGCTCCCCCGGCAGGAGGATGACGAAGCCATAGGCGAGGCAGGCGGCCAGCACCACCAGCAGCGCCGGGAAGATGCGCCGCACCCGGCGGCGGTAGAAATCGACGAAGCCGAACCGCCCCGCCTCCATCCGGCGCAGGATGTTGGCCGAGATCAGGAAGCCGGAGATGACGAAGAACACGTCGACGCCGACGAAGCCGCCGCGCACCGCACCGGGGAAGCCATGGTAGAGGATGACGGCGCCGACCGCGAGGGCGCGCAGCCCGTCGATGTCGCGGCGGTAGGCGATGTCGGTCCCGGCCATGCCCGCGCGTTTCGCAGGGCCGCCGCCGGGTCGCAAGCGTGGCGGGGCTCAGCCCGGCGCGGGTGGCGGCTTGTGGCCCAGATAGGCGTCGAGCACCTCGCCGACGCCGCCATCGGCGCGCACCCGCCCCTGGTCGAGCCAGATCAGCCGCGTGCACCAGGCCCGCACGATCTCGACCGCGTGCGTGGACAGCACCAGGATCTCGGCGCTGCGCACCAGGTCGCCGATCCGCGCCAGCGCCTTTTCCATGAAGCTCGCGTCCCCCGCCAGCAGCCATTCGTCCATCAGCAGCACCTGCGGGCGGATCGCCGTCGCCATGCCGAAGCCGAGCCGCACCATCATGCCGTAGCTGTAGGTGCGCAGCGGCAGCTCGAGGAAGTCGCCGAGCTCGGTGAACTCGCGCACATCCTCCTCGAGGCGGGCGATCGCGGCGCCGCCGAGCCCCTGCATCAGCCCGCGCAGGCGGATGTTCTCCCGCCCCGTCAGCTCCGGGTGCATGCCGAGCGAGGCGTCGAGCAGGGCGTTGATCGTGCCCTCGATGCGCACCTGCCCGGCCACCGGCTCGTAGATCCCGGCGAGCGAGCGCAGCAGCGTCGTCTTGCCCGCGCCGTTGCCGCCGACGAGGCCGAGCCGCTCGCCGCTGGTGAGCGAGAAATTGACGTCGCGCAGCGCCTGCACGACGACGCGGTGGCGCGAATCCTCGCCCATGCGCCCGTTCGCGCCCATGCGCCCGGCGACGCTGGCGATCATCCGCTTCTTCAGGCTGCGGGCGTGGCCGTGATAGAGGGGAAAGGCCAGGTCCAGCCCGCGGACCTCGATGCGCGCGGCCATGGCTAGACCCAGAACGCGATGCGCGCGCGGGTCCGCGCGAACAGCCAGAAGCCGAGCAGCACCAGCGCCGCCGAGGCGAGCACGGCGCTCGACCAGACCGCCGCCGAGGGCGCCTCGCCCAGCAGCGGCCCGCGCACCACCTCGAGCAACGTGTAGAACGGGTTGAACGGCAGCAGCCACAGCCGCGCCGGGCCCACCAGCTCCGGCTTCCAGATGATCGGGGTGACGAAGAAGGCCATCTGCATCAGCGAGCCGACGATCGGCGGGATGTCGCGGAAGCGTGCGCAGAGCGCGCCCAGCAGCATCGTCACCGCCAGCGCGTCGACCGCCCAGAGTGCCAGCCCCGGCAGCACCAGCAGCGCGACGCGCCCCGGCCAGATCTGGAAGACGATGTAGACCGCGACGATGACGACGACGTTGTGCGCCAGCACCAGCAGGTTGCGCAGCACCACCCGCAGCGCGTGCACGACCAGCGGCAGGCGCGTCGCGCGGATGGTCGACTCGGCCACGGTGAAGCAGGTGCACGCCTCGGTCACCAGCGTCGAGAGGAAGTTCCACAGCACCAGCGACAGCGTCAGGAACGGCAGGTAAGTGCGCAGCGTCATGTGGAACAGCGTGGCGTAGATCGCGCCCATGGCCGCGACCATCAGCGCGGTCGAGAGGGTGAGCCAGAACGGGCCGAGGACGGAGCCGCGGTAGCGCAGCTTGATGTCCACCCAGGCGAAGGCGATGGCGAGGCGGCGGAACACCCAGCCGCCGCGCAGGTCCGCGAGCGCGAGCGCCATCCGCTCGCGCACCAGCGGCGAGGGCGCGAGTTCGAGCACCACGGTTCCGCTGCCGAAGGGGTTCCTGCCGCCGGGGGCCGGCACGGCAGGGTCTGGCAGGGCCGGTTGCGGGTCGGGCGGGGTGATCGCGTTCATGGAGGGGTGATGCGCCGCCGCCGCGCGGCGCGCTCGCGCCAGCGGCTCAGCTGGCGAGGGCGATACGCGTCCGCGCGCCGCGGGTCAACAACACGCGGTCGCCGGGGCGGAAATGGCCGCCGGACTGAACGACGGAGAGGGTGTGGCCGTTATCCTCGCGGATGATCAGCTCGACCGCCCCGCTTTCGGCCGCGCCACCCTGGCTCACGATGCCCTGGGTCGCGATGCCCTGGGTCGCGATGCCCTGGGTCGCGATGCCCTGAACGGTCGCCTCCCCGGCCGTTCCATCGGCGGTGCCGGCTGGGCCGGCCAGTGCCGCGAGGACGGCGGCGCGCACATCGGTGCCGTTCCCTGGGCCGTTCCCCACTCCCGGCGCCGCCGGGCCGACCGGGCGGACGGCGACGATGACGCCATGGTCGATCCGTGCCGCCGCGGTGGCGTGGGGCCGGCCCGTGGCGCAGGCGGCGAGCGGCAGCACGGGCAGGGCGAGCAGCAGCGCGAGGCGCCGCGCCCGGCCGGTTCGGGCCGGCGGCGCGCCGGTCGGGGTGGGGGCGGCCAGGCCTGGAGCGGGCGCGCAGGTGGCGCGCAGGCGGGGGGTAGGCATCGCGGCGGCCTCGTGGGGCGGTGTCGAAATGTTTATGGCATGAAATTATCCACACGTCCTCGTGCAGCTTTGCCTTGCATTAAACATTTTTTTGATCTAGATACTTAGCGTCCGATCCTAAGTCGTTGGACGATAATCGATTGGGGCCCGAGGGGTGTCGGGGCCCGCGAGATTGTCCGAAAGCGATGACGTCCAGTTACCTCTCCAGGTCGCCCGGTGGGGTGTCGCCGGGCGACCACGAGGTCTTTCTACCCCGATACGTCCGTCGAGGACGGGCGGGACAGGGGAACACGAATGCCGCGCCAGACACCAAATCCGAACAGTTTCAATGTGTTGACCGTTGTGCGCAGCCGCTCCGCGCGCGGCGTGATGTGCGCCGGCGTGCTCGCGCTGCTGGCCGCCTGCTCCTCCGGGCCGCGCCTGGACCAGGCGCAGCTCGCCGCCCGCTACGCCGCGATGCGGCATGGCAGCTTCCGCCCGCCGGGCCCGCCGGGCGACCCCTGGGGCCCCTACATCCAGGAGGCCTCGGCCCGCTTCGACGTGCCGGCCCAGTGGATTCGCGCCGTCATGCACCAGGAATCGGGCGGCCACGAATATCTCAACGGGCATCTGACCACCTCCGCCTCCGGCGCGATGGGGCTGATGCAGGTGATGCCCGAGACCTATGAGGAGATGCGCGCCCAGAACGGGCTCGGCCCCGATCCCTACAACCCGCGCGACAACATCATGGCCGGCACCGCCTATCTGCGCGAGATGTACGATCTCTACGGCTCGCCCGGCTTCCTCGCCGCCTACAATGCCGGGCCCGGCCGGTTCCAGGAGTACCTCTCCGGCCGCGAGTCGCTGCCCTACGAGACGCGGCAATACGTCGCCTCGATCGCGCCGAACCTGGGCAACTACCAGCCGCAGCACGTCGCCGCGGCCCAGCAATACGCGATGAACCGCCTGCCGGCGCAGATCCCGCCGGGCCCGCGCCGGCGCTACCCGGTGCAGGTCGCGGCGGTCCTGCCGGTGAGCTACCGGCGCGAGGCGGGCACCGTCCCGGTGACGGCGACCAGCCTGCCGCAGCCGCCTTCCCCGCCGATGATGACGGCGCGCCTGCAGCCGCCGCGCCCGGCCGGGGGCTTCCATCTCGTCAGCCCGGCGATGGCCGATACCGTGCCGCTGCGCCCGGTCGCGCCGATCGCCGGCACCTGGGCGATCCAGGTCGGCGCCTTCGGCCAGGCCGGCCAGGCGGCCCACGCCGCCGCCCTCGCCCGCACCCGCTCGCCGGTGCTGCGCGTCGCGCGCACCTTCGTGGGCGAGGTGCACGAGCCGCACGGCGTGCTCTATCGCGCGCGGCTGGTCGGGCTCTCGCGTGAGGCCGCGCTGCGCGGCTGCGACGCCCAGCGCGGCTTTTCGGCCTGCATCGTCCTCTCCCCGGCCGCCCAGGGCTGAGCGGCGCGCCGCTCAGGACTGGACGCGGACGACCCCGGTCGCGGGCGCCACGATGACGTGGATGGTCTTGCCGCCACGCATCACGTTGGCGCTGAAGTCACGCCCGTCGGCGCGGAAATGGGTGAACGCGGGATAGCCCTTCGACTCGAGCGCGTTGAGCGCCATGGTCGCGCGGTTGCCTTCCTGGACACCGTGCGGCACCGCCAAGGCGGGTGAGGCGAAGGCGGGCACGGCCAGGGCGGGAGCGGCGAAGCCGGCGGCCAGCAGGCTGGCGGCAGCGGCGCGAAGCGACATCCTCATGGTGCGGTCTCCTTTCTTGTCCGGCGGTTTCTGTCGGGCGGTCCGGCGCGCGGCCGGCCGTGGCGCGGACATGGGAGGCGGCGATGAACGCGGCCTGTGCGCCGCCGTTAAGGCTTGGTCAGGCCCCCCGGCGAAGGCCGGCCTCAGGTGTGCTCCGGCGAAGGCCGGCCTTAGGTTTGCCCCGGCGAAAGCCGGCGCCAGGTTTGCCTCTGCGAAGGCCGGCCTCAGGTGCCGAGCAGCAGGATGATGGTCACGCCGGCGACGATCATCAGCAGGCCGACCACGTCGGCGCGCGAGGGGCGCTCGCGCAGGTAGTAGCGGCTGAACGCCAGGGTGAAGATCATCTCCACCTGCCCGACCGCGCGCACCAGCGCGACCGGGGCGAGCGCGAAGCCGGTGAACCAGCACGCCGAGCCGCAGGCCGAGAGCACGCCGACGAGCCAGGCCCGCCGCCACAGTCGCAGCGCCGCGACCAGCTGCTCGCGCTGCCGCCAGGCCATCCACGCACCCTGCATCAGCGTCTGCAGGATGTTGGTCGTGACCAGCACCACCAGCGCCTGGAACACCGGGTGCGCGCGGCCGAGATGCTCATTGGCCAGCTTGATGAGCACCGAGGTGACCGAGAAGGAGAAGCCGGCGCCGAGCCCGCACAGCGCCGCCGGCTGCAGGCTCGCCGCCAGCAACTCGCGCGGGCGCAGCCTGGCGCCGGCCAGCGACAGCACCAGCACCCCGCTGACCGCGACGGCGATGCCGAGCCAGGCGCCCGGCCGCAGCGCCTCGCCGATGGTGATCCAGGCGATGAAGCCGCTCTGGATGCTCTCGGTCTTGGAATAGGCCGTGCCGACCACGAAGTTGCGGTGGCCGAAGGCGGCGATCAGCAGCACCGTGCCGAAGATCTGCCCGAGCCCGCCGGCCGCGCACAGCAGCACGAAGCGCGCGTCGAGCGCCGGCAGCGCCAGCCCCGTCAGCGCCTTGGCCACCAGCAGCAGCACGATTCCGGCCGGGATCGCGTAGAGATAGCGCGTGAACCCCGCGGCGCTGACCGAGAGCTGGCCGCGCAGCTTCTGTTGCAGCGCCGTCCGCCAGGTCTGGAAGAACGCGGCGGTGAGCGAGACCGGGATCCAGAGGGCGATCACGCGCCCCGGCTCCGCTGCCGGACCAGGGTTGGCGAGCGTGGGGTTGGCGGGCGTGGGGTGGGCAGGTGCGGGTGGGGGCGGCGCGGCATGGCGCCAGCGTCGGGGCTGGCGGGCGAGGCGTCAACGCCGCCGGTGCGTCTTGCGGGACGGGCGCCGCGGGGGCAGGGTGCGGGCAACGGAAGGTAGCGTTACCATGTCGAAGACCCATTCAGCCCCGCCCGCGAAACCCCGCATGACGCCCGACCGGCTGCGCAGCGCGCGCTGGTTCGGCCCGGCCGACCTGCGCAGCTTCGGCCACCGCAGCCGGGCGATGCAGATGGGCTATGCCGAGCAGGACTGGAAGGGCAAGCCGGTGATCGGCATCCTCAACACCTGGTCGGACATCAACCCCTGCCACCAGCATTTCCGCATCCGCGCCGAGGAGGTGAAGCGGGGCGTCTGGCAGGCCGGCGGCTTCCCGCTCGAGATCCCGGCGCTGGCGCTGCCCGAGAACTTCATGAAGCCGACCACCATGCTCTACCGCAACCTGCTGGCGATGGAGGCGGAGGAGATCATCCGCTGCCATCCGCTCGACGGCGTGGTGCTGATGGGCGGCTGCGACAAGACCACGCCCGGCCTGCTGATGGGGGCGATCTCCGCCGGGCTGCCGGTGATCTTCATGCCGGCCGGGCCGATGCTGCGCGGGCACTGGAACGGCCACACGCTCGGCTCCGGCTCGGATTCGTGGAAATTCTGGGACGAGCTGCGCGCCGGCACCATCACCGAGGCGGACTGGCAGGGCGTGGAGAGCGGCATCGCCCGCTCCTGGGGCACCTGCATGACCATGGGCACGGCGAGCACGATGACCTCGGCGGCCGAGGCGCTGGGCATGTCCCTGCCCGGCTCGTCCTCGATACCGGCGCCCGATTCCTCGCACGCGCGGATGGCCACCGCCTGCGGGCGGCGCATCGTCGAGATGGTGTGGGAGGACATGCGCCCGGCCGACATCATCACCGAGGCCAGCATCGAGAACGCGGTGCGCACGGTGATCGCGACCGGCGGCTCGACCAACGCCATGATCCACATGCTGGCGATCGCGCGCCGCGCCGGCGTGCCGCTCGACCTCGACCGCTTCGACGCGCTGTCGCGCACCACGCCGTGGCTGGTGAACCTGCGCCCGGCCGGCAAGTTCCTGATGGAGGATTTCTACTACGCGGGCGGGCTGCGCGCGACGCTGGCGGCGATGGCGCCGATCCTGCGGCTCGAGGCGATGACGGTCGCGGGCGTGACCCTCGGCGCGGCGATCGAGGGCGCGCGGATCCAGAACCCGGAGGTGATCGCGACCCTGGACAAGCCGCTGCGCGCGGAGGGCGGGCTCGCGCTGCTGCGCGGCAATCTCTGCCCCGACGGTGCCGTCATCAAGCACGCGGCGGCCGACCCGCGGCTGCTGGTGCACACCGGCCCCGCGGTGGTCTTCAGCGACTACAACGACATGGCCCGGCGCATCGACGACCCGGACCTCGACGTCACCGCCGACTCGGTGCTGGTGCTCCAGTCGGCCGGGCCGATCGGCGGGCCGGGGATGCCGGAATGGGGCATGTTGCCGCTGCCCAAGAAGCTGCTGCGCCAGGGCGTGCGCGACATGGTGCGCATCTCCGACGCGCGCATGTCGGGCACGAGCTACGGCACCTGCGTGCTGCACGTCTCGCCCGAGAGCGCGGTGGGCGGGCCGCTCGCCCTGGTGCGCACCGGCGACCGCATCACCCTCGACGTGCCGAACCGCCGCCTCACGCTCGAGATCGGCGATGCCGAGATGGCCGCGCGCCGCGCCGCCTGGGCCGCCCCCGCGCCGCGCTACGTGCGCGGCTTCGGCCTGCTGCACGCGCGCGAGGTGACGCAGGCGCACGAGGGCTGCGACTACCGCGTGCTCGAGGGCACGGCGCCGACGCCCGAGCCCGAGATCCACTGAGCGGCCGCCTCCCCGTGCCCGCCCCCCCTGTGCCCGCCGGCGCGGCGCGCACGGGGGGGTGAACCGTTTTCGCCGCGGGCGCGGCGGCGGGCTGATCGGCCATCCCTCAATTGACCCGCAAAATCCCTTACGCGGACACCTTAATCACCCGGCTGCCTTGATCTGTTCGCTGGTCTCCTTTAGCTGTGAAACTTACAGTGAAGCCGGGTATCCGCCTGTCTTCACCCAGACAAACGGAACCGGCCGAATGATTGTCCTGAAGCGCTTCACCGGAGCCCTTCGCCTCCTCCCCCTCACCCTCCTGCTCGCTGGACCGGCCCTCGCCCAGAGCGCCGACCCGGTGCACGAACCGGCGGTCCCGACCGCCGCGCCGCACCCGTGGGAGCTGCTGATGCAGACCCCTGAAAGTCCGGTGCAGCACGCGATCGAGAACCTGCATAATTTTGTTCTCATCATCATTCTCGCGATCACCGCGCTGGTGGGCGTGCTGCTGGTGGTGGTGCTGACGCGCTTCAACGCGAAGCGCCACCCGGTGCCGAGCCGCACCAGCCACAACACGCCGCTCGAGGTGGCGTGGACGCTGATCCCGGCGCTGATCCTGGTGGTGATCGCGATCCCGTCCTTCAAGCTCGTCTTCTACGAGGACCACGCCAGCCACCCGGCGCTGACGGTGCAGGTGACGGGCCACCAGTGGTACTGGGAATATTCCTACCCCGGCGAAGGCAAGATCGACTTCTCGAGCTACATCGTGCCGAGCAAGGACCTCAAGCCCGGCCAGCGGCGGCTGCTCACGGCGAGCGCGCCGATGGTGGTGCCGGCCGGCGAGGACATCCAGGTCCTGACCACCAGCTCCGACGTGATCCACAGCTTCTTCGTGCCGAGCCTTGGTCTGCAGCGCTACGCGATCCCCGGCCGCACCATCCGCACCTGGTTCCGCGCCGACAAGCCCGGTCTCTATGTCGGCGAGTGCAACCAGATCTGCGGCACCAACCACAGCCGCATGCCGATCAACATCCTCGCGGTGACGCCCAAGCAGTTCCAGGCCTGGGTCGTCTACGCGAAGAAGCAGTATGCGGACAACGCGCCGGTCCCCACCAATCTCACGGCATCGGCGGGCGGCGTGCCCGCGCCGGTGCGCTGAGCGCGAGGAGCAACGCAGCATGAGCAGCGCAACCACCGAGTTCCAGGGCCCCGACGCGCACGGTCATGACGCGCACGGGCACGACACGCACCACGACCACAAGCCCGGCTTCGTCCGCCGCTGGTTGATGAGCACCAACCACAAGGACATCGGCACGCTCTACCTGACCTTCTCCGTCATCGCCGCGCTGATCGGTGGCGGGCTGTCGATGATCATGCGCGCGCAGCTGATGTATCCCGGCCAGCACCTGGTCGGCAGCGGCCAGGAATGGAACACCATCGTCACGGCGCACGGCCTGATCATGGTGTTCTTCGTGGTCATGCCGGCGATGATCGGCGGCTT
>JAGWQN010000077.1 GCA_028869995.1 Rhodospirillales bacterium | reverse complement strand
TCGGTGATGGTGATCATCGTGTTGTTGAAGGTGGCGTTGACGTGCGCCACGCCGGCGGTGATGTTCTTGCGCTCGCGCCGGCGGATGCGCGACGCGGCCGGAGCGCCGGTGGCGGCGCCGGTTCCGGTCGCGGCCGCGCCGGTCTGGGCGGCAGGAGCTACAGCAGGCTTCGCCATGTTCGATTCCGTTCTCTCTGTCCTTTAGCCCTTCGACGGCGCTATCTTCTTGCCGGCGATCGCCTTCGCGGGACCCTTGCGGGTGCGGGCATTGGTGTGGGTGCGCTGGCCGCGCACCGGAAGGCCACGACGATGCCGCAGCCCACGATAGCAGCCGAGGTCCATGAGGCGCTTGATGTTCATCGCCACTTCGCGCCGCAGATCGCCCTCGACGCGGTATTCGCGGTCGACCATCTCGCGGATGCGCAGGACTTCGTCGTCGGAAAGCTGGTTGACGCGGCGCTCGTCGGGGATGCCGAGCTTGTCGCAGATCTCCTGCGCCTTCGCCGGACCAATCCCATAAATATAACGCAGGCTGATGGTCACCCGCTTGTTGGCGGGAATGTTAACGCCGGCAATACGCGCCACGAAGTGGACTCCTGCTTGCCGGGGCCTGTTCCGCATCCGCGCCCGTTGCGCGCTCGCGGGGGCCGCCCGGCGACCATAAACGATTGACGGCACCCGCGCCCGGGTGCCGCTCGGCGGGTTATAGCCGGGGGAGAGTGTGAGTCAACGCGAAGCGATCAAATTTTCGTGAGCGAGGGGCTCTGAGCCATTCGCCCGGCGCAGAGCCGCCATCCCCCAACCTCTCAGGCCGAGGGCAACGTGTCGAGAATGTCCGTCAATGCTCCCGTCACCTGATCCATCTCCGCCATGCCGTCGACCGACATCAGCCGCCCGCTCGCCGCGTAGTACGGCAGGATCGGCGCGGTCTGGTTGTGGTAGGCGACCAAGCGGGCCGCCACCGTCTCGCGCTTGTCGTCCGGCCGGCGGATGAAGTCGTGGCCACCGCAGCGATCGCACGTGCCAGCCGTCTTCGGCGGCTTGAACATATCATGATAACCCTCGCCGCAGGCCTTGCAGGTGAAGCGCCCGGCAATCCGCTCGACCAGCGCCGCATCATCCACCTTGAGCTCGATCACGGCATCGAGCGTCATCCGGTGCAGCGCAAGCATCGCGTCGAGGGCCTCGGCCTGCTTCACGGTGCGAGGGAAGCCGTCGAGGATGAAACCCTTGGCACAATCCTGCCGGGCGATGCGCGCCTCGAGCATGGCGATCAGGATATCGTCGGAAACGAGCTGCCCCGCCTCCATCACCGCCTTGGCCTTGAGTCCGATGGGGGAGCCAGCGGCGACCTCGGCACGAAGCATGTCGCCGGTGGCGATCTGCACGATGCCGTAGCGGTCCTCGAGACGCTTCGCCTGGGTTCCCTTGCCCGCGCCGGGAGGGCCGAGAAGGACGAGCCTCAACGCCCCCTGCCTTTCACCCGCGCCTTGCGGATCAGGCCCTCGTACTGGTGGGCGAGCAGGTGCGACTGGATCTGCGTGATCGTGTCCATCGTCACGGAGACGATGATCATCAGGCTCGTGCCACCGAAATAGAAGGGCACGCCATAGTCGCTGATGAGGATCTGCGGCAGCAGGCACACCACGACCAGATAAATCGCACCCACCGTGGTCAGCCGCGTCAGCACGTGGTCGAAGTATTCGGCCGTCGCCGAGCCAGGGCGGATGCCCGGAATGAAGCCGCCGTATTTCTTCAGATTGTCCGCCGTCTCCTGCGGATTGAACACCACGGCGGTATAAAAATAACTGAAGAAGATGATCAGCGCCGAATAGAGGGTGAGATAGAGCGGCGAACCCGCGGAGAGCGCCTGGCCGATCATCCCGATCCAGCCGGGCGCCGAGCCCGATTGCGCGGAAAAGCCCGCGATCGTCGCCGGGATCAGCAGGATCGAGCTTGCAAAGATCGGCGGAATCACGCCCGACGTGTTGATCTTGAGCGGCATGTGCGTCGAATCGCCGCCGAACATGCGGTTGCCCACCTGCCGCTTGGGGTATTGCACCACGATCTTCCGGTGCGCGCGCTCCATGAACACGATGAACGCAATCACCGCCACCGCCAGCAGCAGGAACGCGACGATGAACACCGGCGACAGAGCGCCTGTGCGCCCGAGTTCCAGCAGCGAGGCGAGCGCATTCGGCACGTTCGCCACGATGCCGGCCATGATGATCAGACTGGTGCCGTTGCCGACGCCACGCGCGGTGATCTGTTCGCCCAGCCACATCAGGAACATCGTGCCCCCGACCAGCGTGATCACGGTCGAGATACGAAAGAACATGCCGGGATCGGCAACAGCGGGGCCGAAGCTGCCGTGCAGGCTCTCGAGCCCGACCGCGATGCCGTAGGACTGGAACATCGCGATGAAGACGGTCAGGTAGCGGGTGTACTGATTCATCTTGATGCGACCCGCCTCCCCCTCCTTCTTGAGGGCCTCGAGCGAGGGCATCGCCGCGGTCATCAGCTGCACGATGATGCTGGCGCTGATGTAGGGCATGATGTTGAGGGCGAAGACCGTCATGCGCCCGAGCGCGCCGCCCGAGAACATGTTGAACATGCCCAGGATGCCGCCGCCATGCTGCGACAGCATCTGGCTCATCACCGAGGCGTTGACGCCGGGCACGGGCACGTAGGTGCCCAGGCGATAGACCAGCAGCGCGCCGAGGGTGAACCAGATGCGCTGCTTGAGCTCGGTTGCCTTGCCAAACGAGGCAAGGCTCATGTTCGAAGCGATTTGTTCGGCGGCCGAGGCCATGGGCTGTTCTCCAGGCGTCGTGCCGATCTAGACCAGGATCGGCCCGAAGCAAACCAAGATGGTAGGGTGGCGGACGCCGGCCGCCCTCTCCCCTAATGCCAAACGGCGCCGCCGGTCACCCGGGCAGCGCCGCCATCAATCCCGCATGAAGGACGAAGGCTAGGACGCGGCAGCCGGGGTGGGCAGCACAACCTTTCCCCCCGCCGCCTCCACCGCCGCAATCGCCGCTGCCGAAGCGCCCGATACCTCGATCGTTACCGCGCGCCCGATCGCACCCGTGGCCAGCAACCGCACGCCCGCGATCTTGCTTCCCCCAGCCTTGCCGCTTCGCACCAGCCCCGCCGCGGCAAGAGCCGCCTCGGTGATCGGCTGCGCCCCGTCGATCCGTCCGGCATCGATCGCCTGGGCAAGGCGGCCAAGATTGACCGCGGCAAACTCCCGGCGCGACGGATTGACGAAGCCACGCTTCGGCAGGCGGCGATAGATCGGCATCTGCCCGCCCTCGAAGCCGTTGAGGGCCACGCCCTCGCGCGCCTTCTGGCCCTTGACGCCCTTGCCGGAGGTCTTGCCCTTACCGGAGCCGATACCCCGGCCGAGCCGCTTGGACTTGAGCCTCGCGCCAGCGTTGTCGCGCAATTCATTGAGCTTCATCGCATCTCTCCCACACCCGCCGCGCGCGCGGTCAGGCGAGCTTCTCCACGCGCACCAGGTGCGCGACCTTGCGGATCATGCCGCGTGTCGAAGGCGTGTCGGCCAGCACTCGCGACCGACCGATACCCTTGAGGCCGAGACCGAGCAGCGTCTCCTTCTGGCCGGGCTTACGTCCGGCTGCCGAGGCGACCTGCGTCACCTTGACCTGGATCGCGTCAGGCATCGGCGCCCTCCTGCGCTTGCGCCTCGTGAGCATGGCTCTCGCGACGACCGAGAATATCCGAAACCTTCTTGCCGCGCCGCGCAGCAACGCTACGGGGGCTGGCGCTCATGCGCAGCGCCGCGAAAGTCGCCTTGACCATGTTGTGCGGATTGCGGCTGCCGATGCTCTTGGCGACCACATCGCCGATGCCGAGCGACTCGAAGACGGCGCGCATCGGACCACCGGCGATGATGCCCGTCCCGGCGGCCGCGCTGCGCAGCACCACCGTACCGGCTCCGAAATGGCCGGTGACGTCATGATGCAGCGTACGACCTTCCTTCATCGGCACATGGATCAGACCGCGCTTGGCCCTTTCCGTCGCCTTGCGGATCGCCTCCGGCACTTCCCGCGCCTTGCCGGCGCCGTAGCCGACGCGCCCCTTCTGATCGCCAACGACCACCAGCGCCGCAAATGCAAAACGCCGGCCGCCCTTCACCACCTTGGCGACGCGGTTGATGGTGACGAGTTTGTCGATCAGATCATCGCCCTGTCGGTCGCGATCTCCGCCGCGGTCACGATCCCGACCGCCCCGTCCGCCCTCGCGCGGTTCCCGTGCCATATGCGTTGCCCTCAGAAGGAAAGACCGCCCTCACGGGCAGCCTCGGCCAGCGCCTTGACGCGGCCATGGTAGAGATAGGCGCCGCGGTCAAAGACCACGGCCGATACGCCGGCAGCAAGCGCGCGCTCAGCCACCAGCTTGCCGACCGCTGCCGCGGCGTCCTTGTCGGCTCCGGTGCGCAGGCTGTCGCGCAGGGAATGGTCGAGCGAGGACGCGGCCGCAAGCGTGCGGCCCGCGCCGTCGTCGATGACCTGCGCATAAATATGCTTGCCCGAACGGAAGACCGAAAGCCGCGGCCGGCCGGAGGCCTTGCGCCGCAGCGAGAAGCGCAGGCGGTCGCGGCGGCGCGCCTGCAGATCGTTGCCCGTGCTCACTTCTTCTTGCCTTCCTTCCGCCGGATCTGCTCACCGTCGAACTTCATTCCCTTGCCCTTGTAGGGCTCGGGCGGCCGCCAGGTGCGGAGCTCCGCGCAAACCTGCCCGACCAGGCGCTTGTCCATGCCTTCGACCTTGATCGCCGTCGGTCGCTCGCACGTGATCTTGATGCCCTTCGGGATCTCGTAAACCACATCGTGCGACAAGCCGAGATTCATCACCAGGTTCTGTCCCTGCACCGCGGCGCGATAGCCCGTGCCGGTGATCTCCATCGACTTCGAGTAGCCCTCGCTGACGCCGCGTACCATGTTGGCGACCAACGCCCGGGTGGTCCCCCACATCATACGTGCCTGCGCGGTCTCGCCGCGGGGAGCGACGGAAAACCTGCCGTCCTCGAGCCTGGCGTCCACGAGATCGGTGAGCTCGAGCTTCAGCTCACCAAGCTTACCCTTTACCGCGAGCGTCCGCCCTGCGAGTGCGACCTGCACCCCCGATGGGATGGCGACGGGATATTTGCCAACGCGACTCATCGTCCGCTCCTCAGAACACCCGGCACAGCACTTCGCCGCCGACATTCGCGGCACGCGCCTCGGCATCGCTCATCACGCCACGCGGCGTCGAGAGGATGGAGACACCGAGGCCGCCATAGACGCGCGGCAGCTCGCGAATGCCGGAATAGACGCGCCGGCCAGGACGCGAGACGCGGGTGATCTCTTTGATCGCCGGCTCGCCCTCGTTGTACTTCAGCTCGATGCGCAGCCGCGCGATGCCGGGGCGCACCTCCTCGGCCGAAAAGCCGCGGATGAAGCCCTCGCGCTTGAGCGCGTCGAGCACATTCGCACGCAGCTTCGATGCCGGAGCCACGCATGAAGCGTGACGCTCGCGCTGGGCATTGCGGATGCGGGTGAGCATGTCACCCAGCGGGTCGGTCATGGACATGGCGCGTTCCCTACCAGCTCGCCTTGACCATGCCGGGGATCTGCCCGTTGTTGGCAAGATCCCGAAGCGCGATGCGGCACAGCTTGAACTTGCGATAATTGCCGCGGGAGCGACCCGTAAGCGCGCACCGCAAACGCACGCGCACCTTGGCACCGTTGCGCGGCAGCTCCGCGAGCTTGAGCGACGCCTCGAACCGCTCCTCGACGGCCTTCGAACGGTCCATCACGATCGCCTTCAGCGCCCGCCGCTTGGCGTCGTCGCGCCTCGTCATACGTTCGCGCTTGGCGTTGCGATTCACTGCAGAGGTCTTAGCCATACCGTCTCTACCCTCCGGAACCTTCCCGGCGCTTGCCGGCGGTTTTCCAAACTCCGTTGCATATCCGAGGCGTCACCGCCCCGGCCAGGCACTCAATCGTCAGCCCGCGAAGGGCAGGTCGAACTGCCGCAGCAGCGCCTTCGCCTCGGCATCCGTCTTCGCCGTGGTGACAAAGACGATATCCATTCCACGGATCGCATCGACCTTGTCGTAAACAATCTCCGGGAACACGATCTGTTCCTTGAGACCCATGGCGAAGTTGCCGCGCCCATCGAACCCCTTGTTCGCCGCAAGGCCGCGGAAGTCGCGCACGCGCGGCAGAGCGATGGTCACCAGCCGATCGAGAAACTCGTACATGCGAGCCTGGCGCAGCGTGACCTTGCAGCCGATCGGCAGCCCCTTGCGGATCTTGAAGCCGGCGATGGCCTTCTTGGCTACCGTCTTGACCGGCTTCTGGCCGGAAATCGACGTCAGCTCCGCGAACGCCGCGTCCAGCTTTTTCTGGTCGCCCGTCGCCTCTCCCACGCCCATGTTGATGACGATCTTCTCGAGCCGCGGCACCTGCATCGGGTTCTTGTAGCCGAACTCCTTCTGCAACGCCGGCCGCGCCATCTCCACATACCGCTGCTGCATCCGCGGCACCACGCGCTCGCCGGCAGCCGTTGCCTTCGCGGCCGGCTTGGCCGGGGCCGGGGCCTCAGTCTCAGCCTGCCCCTTCGGCGCCTTGCTCTTTTTTTCAGCCATTGGCCTTCTCCTCAGCCCTCGATGACCTGGCCGGTGGTGCGCGCCACGCGCACCTTCCGCCCGTCATCGAGCACGCGGAACCCGACCTTCGTCGGCTTGCCGGTCTTGGGGTCTACCAACGCGAGGTTGGAGAGATGAATAGCCCCCTCGACCGAAACGATCCCGCCGGGTTGTCCCATGCCGCGCGGCTTGGTGTGGCGCTTCATGATGCGCACGCCCTGCACCACCGCGCGCTCCTCCGCCGGCATCACCCGCAGCACCTCGCCGCGTTTGCCGCGTTCGGAGCCGCTGATGACGAGAACCGTGTCGCCCTTGCGAATACGCGCGGCCATCACAGCACCTCCGGCGCCAGCGAAATGATCTTCATGAACTTTCGCGCGCGAAGCTCGCGAACGACCGGCCCGAAAATGCGCGTTCCGATCGGTTCGGCCTGCTTGTTGATCAGCACCGCCGCGTTCCGATCGAAGCGAATGGCGCTGCCGTCTGCGCGCCGCACCGGAAAGGCGGTGCGGACGATCACCGCCTGGTGCACATCGCCCTTCTTCACCTTGCCGCGCGGAATGGCATCCTTCACCGAGACGACGATTACGTCGCCGACCGATGCCGTCTTGCGCTTGGAACCGCCGAGAACCTTGATGCACTGAACCCGGCGCGCACCGGAATTATCGGCAACGTCGAGATTGGATTCGACCGAAATCATCGCCCGCTCCCTATACCTGCGCCGCCGGCGCCGTCAGCGCCTGCCCGTTGCGCTCGACGACCGTCCAGGTCTTGCGTTTGCTGATCGGCCGGCATTCCTCGATGCGCACGAGATCGCCGACCTGGCAGACATTCGCCTCGTCATGCGCCGCATACTTTTTCGAACGGCGGATAAACTTCTTGTAGAGCGGATGCATGACACGACGATCGACAAGCACCGTGACGGTCTTGTCCATCTTGTCGCTCGTCACCCGACCCATGAGCACGCGCTTGGGCATCGTTCGTTGTCCTCTCAGGCCGCCTGGGCGCGTTTGCGCTGGGCCATGATCGTCTTCACCCGCGCGATATCGCGGCGCACCACGCGCACACGGCCCACGCCTTCGTTCTGTCCGGCAGCGCGCTGGAAGCGGAGGTTGAACTGCTCGCGACGCAGCTCGATCAGCAGCGTCTCCAGCTCGTCAACCGTCTTGGTCCGCAGCTCAGCAGGTTTCGTTTCCTTGGCCATCGCTAACCGTCTCCGATCCGGGCCACGAATTTCGTGGCAATCGGCAGCTTCGCGGCTCCCAGTGTCAGCGCCTCACGCGCCAACTCGGCACCCACGCCGTCCACCTCGAACATGATCCGTCCTGGCTTCACGCGGCAAACCCAGAACTCGGGCGATCCCTTGCCCGATCCCATGCGGACTTCAGCCGGCTTCTTAGAGACCGGGACATCCGGGAAAATACGGATCCAGACGCGGCCCGTGCGCTTCATCGCACGCGTGATGGCACGCCGCGCCGCCTCGATCTGGCGCGCCGTCACCCGTTCCGGCGCTATGGCCTTGAGACCATAGGTGCCGAAATTCAGTGTCGTACCACCCTTCGCATTGCCGTGGATCCGGCCCTTGTGCGCCTTGCGATAGGCCGTTCGTTTCGGTTGCAGCATTACCAGACCCCTTAGCGCTGCGGCGCCTGTTCGGCGGCGCGCCGATCGACCGCCATCGGATCGTGGGCGAGGATCTCGCCCTTGAAGACCCACACCTTCACGCCGCAGGTCCC
>JAGWQN010000076.1 GCA_028869995.1 Rhodospirillales bacterium | reverse complement strand
ATCGAGATGAATCCGCGCGTGTCGCGCTCCTCCGCGCTCGCCTCCAAGGCGACCGGCTTCCCGATCGCCAAGGTCGCGGCGAAGCTCGCCGTCGGCTACACGCTCGACGAGCTCGCCAACGATATCACCCGCACGACGCCCGCGAGCTTTGAGCCCACCATCGACTATGTCGTGGTGAAGATCCCCCGCTTCACCTTCGAGAAATTCCCCGGCACCCCGGCTCTGCTCTCGACCTCGATGAAGTCGGTGGGCGAGGCCATGGCGATCGGGCGCAACTTCGCCGAGGCGCTGCAGAAGGGGATGCGCAGCATGGAGACCGGGCTTGCGGGTCTCGACCCCGTGGAGCCGCCCGGCGATGGCGGGGCCGATGCCTACCGCGCCGCGCTGTCGACGCCGCGCCCGGAACGGCTGCTGATGGCGGCCCAGGCGTTGCGCGCGGGGCTGACGATCGAGGATGTGCACGAGACGGCCCGGTTCGACCCGTGGTTCCTGCGCCAGTTGCAGGCGATCGTGGACGCCGAGCGGGCCATCGCCGAGGACGGCCTGCCGCGCGAGGCGCACGCGCTGCGGCGGATCAAGGCGCTCGGGTTCTCGGACATCCAGCTGGCGCGGCTCGCGAACCAGACGGTCGATGCGGTCGCGCAACATCGCCAGCGGCTCGGCGTGCGGCCGGTCTACCGCCGCATCGACACCTGCGCGGCCGAGTTCGCCTCGGCGACGCCCTACATGTATTCGACCTATGAGGGTGGCTTCGAGACGCCGGTCTGCGAGGCCGAGCCCACCGAGCGCGACAAGGTGGTGATCCTCGGCGGCGGGCCCAACCGCATCGGCCAGGGCATCGAGTTCGACTATTGCTGCGTGCACGCGGCCTATGCCCTGCGCGAGGCAGGATTCGAGACCATCATGGTCAACTGCAACCCCGAGACGGTCTCCACCGATTACGACACGTCCGACCGGCTCTATTTCGAGCCGCTGACGGCCGAGGACGTGACCTCTCTGATCGCGACGGAGTGCGAGCAGGGCCGCCTGCTCGGCTGCATCGTGCAGTATGGCGGACAGACGCCGCTGAAGCTGTCGCAGGCGCTGGCCAAGGCCGGCATCCCCATCCTCGGCACGTCGGCGGACGCGATCGACATCGCCGAGGACCGCGAGCGTTTCCAGAAGCTGCTGCAGTCGCTGGGGCTGCGCCAGCCCGAGAACGGCACTGCGCGCAGCACGGAGGAAGCGGAGGCGGTGGCCGAGCGCATCGGCTATCCGGTGGTGATCCGTCCCTCCTACGTGCTGGGCGGGCGGGCCATGGAAATCGTGCACGACCGCAGCGGGCTGGCACGCTACATGCGCGAGGCGGTGCGCGTTTCCGGCGACAACCCGGTGCTGATCGATCGTTATCTCAACGATGCGATCGAGGTGGATGTCGACTGCATCGCCGATGGCGAAAGCGTGCACGTCGCCGGCGTGATGGAGCACATCGAGGAGGCCGGCATCCATTCCGGCGATTCCGCCTGCGCGCTGCCGCCCTACACGCTCTCGCCGGCCATGGTGGCCGAGCTCAAGGCGGAGACGCAGGCGATGGCCAGAGCGCTCGGCATCGTCGGGCTGATGAACGTGCAATATGCGATCAAGGGCGACGAGGTGTTCGTGCTCGAGGTCAATCCGCGCGCGTCGCGCACCGTGCCCTTCGTTGCCAAGGCGACGGGCCTGGCGGTCGCCAAGATCGGCGCGCGAGTGATGGCCGGTGCGAAGCTCGGCGAGTTCACGCTCGAAGCGACGGCGCTGGTGCCGCACGTCGCCGTGAAGGAGGCGGTGTTCCCGTTCGCCCGCTTCCCCGACGTGGACACGATTCTCGGACCGGAAATGAAGTCGACCGGCGAGGTGATGGGGCTGGACACCAGCTTTCCGCGCGCCTTCCTCAAGAGCCAGATGGGAGCGGGGGTGAAGCTGCCGGAAAGCGGGCGGGCCTTCATTTCGGTGCGCGATTCCGACAAGGCGGCTGCGGTGGGCGTGGCGCGACGGCTCGCCGAGATGGGGTTTTCGATCCTCGCGACGCGCGGCACCGCGCAGCGGCTGCGCGAGGCTGGAATCGAGGCGGAGATCGTCAACAAAGTGCTGGAGGGGCGGCCGCATTGCGTCGATGCGATCCGCTCGGGCGATGTGCAGCTCGTCGTCAACACAGCCTCGGGCGCGCAGTCGGTCGCGGACAGTTTCGACATCCGCCGCAGCGCCCTGACACATGGCGTGCCGCACTACACGACCATGGCCGGCGCGCGGGCCGCGGCCCACGCCATCGCGGCGCTGCGATCGGGCTCCCTTGAAGTTGCGCCCCTCCAGGCGTATTTTCCTAGGTCTTTCTGACTGACTGGCGGCCCCGGGGCAGGTGCCCGGGAGCCGTTTGGCTATGGCGGGATTGCCGCAATCCGAACAAGATCCCCACCCCCAACCGCGAGTTGCCGAGGTTCGACGTGCAGAAGTTTCCCATGACCGCGCCGGGACTGCAGCGCCTGGAAGACGAGCTGCGGACGCTGAAGAGCGTCGAGCGACCGGCGATCATTCGTGCCATCGCCGAGGCCCGCAGCCATGGCGACCTCTCCGAGAATGCCGAGTATCACGCGGCGCGTGAGCGGCAGAGCTTCATCGAGGGGCGGATCGCCGAGCTCGAGGAGATCGTTTCGGCCGCCGAGGTGATCGACCCCGCGGCGCTCTCCGGCGCGCACGTGAAGTTCGGCGCCCATGTCCGTCTGGTCGACGAGGAGACCGAGCAGGAATCCTTCTACCAGATCGTCGGCATGCACGAGGCGGACATCAAGGAGAAGCGGATCTCCATCTCATCACCGCTGGCCAAGGCGCTGATCGGCAAGAAGGTGGGCGACACGGTCTCTGTTCCGGCGCCGGGCGGCGACCGCAGCTACGAGATTCTCGCCGTCGATTACCGCTGAGCGGGCGATGATCACGCTTGCGGACGTGCGCGCGGCGGCCGTGCGCATCGAAGGACGCGTCCTGCGCACGCCGGCCGTCCCCTGCGCCGCGATCTCGCGCCTGGTCGAGGCGGAGGTGGTGCTCAAGCTCGACAATCTTCAGGCGACCGGAGCGTTCAAGGAGCGCGGCGCGGCCAATCGGCTGTCGCTGCTCTCGGCCGAGGAACGCGCGCGCGGCGTCATCGCGATGTCGGCCGGGAACCATGCGCAGGCCGTGGCACGCCACGCGAGCCTGCTCGGCATCAAGGCAACGATCGTGATGCCCAGGCACACGCCTTCGACCAAGGTGGTGCGGACGCAGGGCTGGGGCGCACGGGTGGTGCTGCACGGCGAGACGCTGGCCGAGGCCGCCGAGCATGCGCACCAGTTGGCGGCGGCGGAAGGCATGGTCTTCATCCATCCCTACGACGACGAGGCGGTGATGGCGGGCCAGGGCACGCTGGCGCTGGAGCTGCTGGCGGACTTCCCCGAGCTCGATATGCTGGCGATCCCGGTGGGCGGCGGCGGACTGATCGCCGGGTGCGCGGTTGCGGCCTGCGCGATCAAGCCGGGCATCGAGGTGGTCGGCGTCGAGGTCGCGGCCTACGCGGCGCTCGCACAGCGCCTGGCGGGACAGCCGGTTTCGGTCGGCGGCGCCACGATCGCCGAGGGCATCGCCGTGCGCGACATCGGCGAGAAGCCCTTCGCCATGATCCGCGCCCATGTCGCGGACGTCCTCGTGGTTCCGGAGCGCGCCGTCGAGGCCGCGATCGCGGTGCTGGCCGAAGAGGCCAAGCTGGTCGCCGAGGGCGCGGGCGCCGCCGGGATCGCGGCCCTTCTGGCGTTTCCGGAGCGGTTTGCGGGGCGCAAGGTTGGGGTGCCGGTCTGCGGCGGCAACATCGACAGCCGCATTCACGCCAACGTGATGCTGCGCAACCTGTTGCGCGACGGCCGGCTGACGCGGCTGATCCTGGAGATCCCGGACCGGCCCGGCATGCTCGCCGACATCGCCGGCTGCATCGGCGGCGCCGGCGGCAATATCATCGACGTCTCGCATCACCGGCTTTTCGCCGCCCCCTCGGTGCAGGCGGCGCAACTGGAGGTGATGTTCGAGGCTCGCGACTCGGCGCACGCGGCGGAAATCGTTGCCGCGCTGGAGCGAAGCTACACGGTGCGCCGGGCCTGATGTCCCAACCGCGTCCCGGGGCCGGCGGCGGCGGATCCGACCGGCCAAGCCGGGTGCTCCGGACGGGCGAAGCTTGACATCGAGACGGAGGCCCCGCCTCATAGGTGTCACGCGCGTCATCTGACGAGGAAACGAACATGAAAACCGGACACTGGATGCTGCCCGCAGCGGCGGCTTTCGTTGGGCTTGCGTTCAACGCGGCAAATGCCGCACCGCCGATCAAGATCGGGGTGATTGCGGAATCATCCTCGGTCAGCGGCGCATCCATCCCCAAGGCTGCTCAGCTCGCCGCCGACGAGATCAACGCCAAGGGCGGCGTTCTCGGGCGCAAGATCGAGATCGTCGCCTACGACGATCATAATTCCGCGACCGATGCGGTGCGCGCCTTCCAGCGCGCGGCACGCGAGGACAAGGTCTCGTTCGTCATCGCGAGCTACATCAGCGAGGTGGTGCTGGCGCTGGAGCCCTGGTCGGCGCGGCTGCACATGCCGATGATCACGCCGGGCGCGGCCTCCGACGAGATCTCGCATAATATCTACAAGAACTACAATCACATGAAGTACGTGTTCCACGGCTATCTGCCGTCCACGTTCATCGCCGATTCGGTCTGTGACGGCGCCAAGGACCTCCTGGTCGATGGCCACGGCGTCAAGACCGCGGTGGTGATGAGCGAGGATGCCGCCTGGACACTGCCGCTCGACAACGAATACCTGAAATGCCTGCCCAAGATCGGCATCAAGGTGCTCGACCATATCCGCCTGTCTCCCGACACCACGGACTTCACGCCGATCTTCAACCGGATCGAGGCCAAGAAGCCGGACGTGATCATCACCGGCATCAGCCATGTCGGCGTGCAGCCGACGGTGCAGTGGGCCGCCCAGCACGTGCCGATCCCGATGTTCGGTGTTTCGAGCCAGGCGACGACATCGACCTTCTGGAAGGATACCAATGGCGCCACCGATGGCGTGGCTTTCCAGACAGTCGCCTCGCCCGGCGTCCCGGTGACGCCGAAGACCAACCCGTTCACCAACGAGTACACCAAGAAGTTCGGTGCGACGCCCTCCTATGCAGGCTACACGTCTTATGACGACGTCTACATGATCGCCGACGCGATCAAGGCGGCGGGCGGCACGAACCCCGACAAGCTGGTGACGGCGATGGAAAAGACGAACTACGTCGGCACCATCGGCCGTTACGTCTTCAACGGCAAAGAGTCGCCCTTCACCCACACCTTCAAGGTGGGCAAAGGCTACGTCACCGGTCTGATGGTGCAGTGGCAGAACGGCAAGCAGGTGACGATCTGGCCGCCTGACGTCGCGCAGGGGAAGATGACGTTCCCCTCCTTCGTCAAGTTGCCGAAGTGACGATGGTGGGCGGGGTCCGAGCGGCCCCGCCTGCTTTTCCTGCCGCCCGGCCGGGAACCCCATGAAAGCGTTGCAGATCCTGATCGATGGCTTCGCGATCAGCTCGCTCTATGCCACCGGCGCGATCGGCTTCACGCTGATCTTCGGCGTCTCGGGCGTGCTCAACCTGAGCCACGGGTCGATCATGGTCACGGCCGCTGTCGTGGCATGGCTGGTCGCGGGCTCGTTCGGTGCCGGCGCCTATGGGGGCGCGCTGGTGGGCATCGCGGCGGCGGTGATCGTTTCGCTGGTGACCTATGGCCTGGTCGTGCGGCCGATCCAGCACTCGCGGACGATCGCGCGCGAGGAGAAGGAGATCTTCGTGCTTACCGGCACGCTGCTCTGGGGCATCATGGTGCAGGAAGCGATCGCCTACATCTTCACCAACAACCCCAAGACGGTGCTGCCTCTGATCGGCGGCGTGGTGAACCTCCTGGGTGTGCGCACGCCGGCCAACGAGATCGCGATTGCCGCCATCGCCTGGATCGCCATGGGGCTGCTCTGGCTGCTGGTGAACCGCACCCGCGGCGGCAAGGCGCTGATGGCGGCGGCCATCAACCCGCGCGGGCTGACGCTGTGCGGCTTCGAGCTCGGCTCGATCCATCTTCTGGTCTGGACGATTTACGGCGTTCTCGCGGGGGTTGCGGGGGTCCTGCTCGGCAGCTTCCTCGGCGTCTCCTCCGACAATGCCGGCCAGCTCACGGCCAGCGCGTTTTCCATCGTCGTGCTCGGCGGGCTGGGCAGCGTCACCGGCTCGCTCGTGGCAGCGTATGTGGTGGGTTATCTCGAGAGCATCACGGCCTATCTCGTCAACCCGTCGATCCGGACGGTGCCGGTGCTGGTGCTGCTGGTGATCGTCGTCTACCTGCGTCCGCAGGGGCTGCTGGGGCGGCGCTGATGCGGACTCGCAACATCTTCCTCTCGGCCCTGGGCGTCGCTGTCCTGATGGCGCTGCTGCCTTTCCTCGGCGTCGGCGGCTACGTGCTCGGGCTGCTGACCAGCGCGTTTTATTTCGGCGTCTTTGCCATGGGCTGGGACCTGCTGTTCGGCTTTGCCGGCGAGGTGAATTTCGGTCCCTCCTTCCTGATCGGCGTGGGCGCCTACACCGCGGGCCTCCTCAACCACTATGCGCACTGGCCGATCGTCGCATGCGTGCCGCTCGGCGCGCTGGCCGCTGTCGTGGCGGGCCTGCTGCTCGCCGTCCCGGCGCTGCGCCTCAGCGGCCCCTATTTCGGCCTGGTCACGCTGGTCGCGGTGCTGCTGCTGCAGAATGTGATCGTCATCTTCGCCGGCTTCACGGGCGGCGAGATCGGGCTCGACCTGCCCGACGTGCTGGCGATCTCGTCGCGCGTGAACTACTGGTATGCGCTCGGGCTTGCGACCGTGGTCGGCTTGGCGCTGTTCGCGCTCTCGCGCTCGGCGGTCGGCCTGATCCTGCAGGCCTCCGGGCAGGATGCGGTCGAGGCCGCCGCGCTCGGCTTCAACGTCGTCCGCCACAAGCTGGCCGCGTTCTGCATCTCGGCCCTCGTCTCGGGCCTCGCGGGCGCGATGCTGATCTTCTATCTCGGCACCGTATCGACTGATTCGGTCGTCGATATCGCGATCGGCGTGCAGGTGATCATTGCCGCCGTCCTCGGCGGCAGGCGGACCATCCTGGGCGCGGCGGTGGGTGCGGTCTTCCTCATTGTTGCGGGCGAGTTGCTGCGGCCGGTCGGACAGCTCTCGAGCTTCATCGTCTCGGCGGTGGCGCTGCTGGTGATCCTCTTCTTCCCCGGCGGCCTCCTCGGGCGCGTCATCGTGCGCGAGGGCGCATGAGCGCCCTGCTCGAGGTCGAGGGGCTGACCAAGCGTTTCGGCGGCCTTGTCGCGGTGAAGGATATTTCCTTCGCCGTCGGCGCCGGCGAAATCGTCGGGCTGATCGGGCCGAACGGCTCCGGCAAGTCCACGGTGATGAAGCTGGTGATGGGCATCGAAAAGCCGAATGCGGGCAGTGTGCGCATCCAGGGCGCAGACGTCGCCGGTTGGCCCACCCACCGCATCGCGCGTGCAGGCGTCGGCCTCGTCTTCCAGCACTCGCGCCCGCTGCATCGCCAGACGGTGCTCGAGAACATCATGCTGGCGCTGCTGCCGGACAGCCTGGTGCGGCTGCGCGCCGGCCACGAGGTCGAGCGTCGCGCGCGAGAGATCGCCGGACGCGTCGGCCTCGAGCGGGTCCTGGACCGCTTCCCCGCCACCCTGCCCTTCGCCGATCTGCGGCGGATGGAACTGGCGCGCGCGGTGGCGCGCGACCCGAAGGTGGTGCTCGTGGATGAGCCCTTCGCCGGATTGACTGCCGCGGAAGTGGCCGATTTCTCGGCCCTGATCCGCACGTTCCGCGAGGCGGGCCACGCCGTGCTGCTGGTCGACCACAACGTAAAGGGCGTCGCCGCCCTCGTTGATCGCATCTTCGCGATGTATCTCGGCGAGCGCGTCGCGGAGGGCAGCGCCGAGGAGGTGATGCGCGACGAGACGGTGCGCCGCGTCTACCTCGGCGGCGAGATCGCCCATGCGACCCGCCCGGCGCGAGAGGCGGCCGGCGCAGCGCCGCTGCTCGACGTGCAGAACGTTTCGGTCTTTTACGGCAAGGCGCAGGCGCTCGAGGGCGTCTCGTTGCGGATCAACAAGGGAGAGTTCGTCTCTGTCGTCGGCCTCAATGGCGCGGGCAAGACGACGCTCTTCAACGCGATCTCCGGCCTCGTGCCGTATCAGGGATCGATCAGCTTCGCCGGGCAGACGCTGGCGCGGCGCAGCGCCGCCACGATCGCGCGCCAGGGCCTGGTGCAATGTCCGGAAAGCCGCGAGCTGTTCGGCGAGATGACGGTCCGCGAGAACCTCGAGCTCGGCGGCCAGCACCAGTCGGCGCAGGCGATGGCCGAGCGGCGGGACTGGCTCTATGGCCTGTTCCCGATCCTGCGCGAGCGCCAGGGCCAGGCCGCGCGCACCCTGTCGGGCGGCGAGCAGCAGATGCTGGCCATCGCGCGCGCGCTGATGATGCGCCCGTCCCTGCTGATCCTGGACGAGCCGACCCTGGGTCTCGCCCCGGTGATCCTGGAGCTGCTGTCGCGCGCCCTCGAGACGTTACGCAATAGCACCGACATCACCGTCCTCCTCGGCGAACAGAACGTCACCTTCGCGCTGCCGCACGCCGACCGGGTCTATGTGCTTGAGCACGCCCGCATCGCGTGGGAGGGCACGCCGGAGCGATTCGCGGCGGAAGCGGGGGCCGGGCTGCTGTGATCGAGGTTGCGCCGCGCGCGTTCGCGGCGCAACCTCTCATGAACGGAGGACGACAACGATGGCAGAGCTCAGTCAATCCGATTTCGCGACCTTGCTGCGCAGAGCGGGGCTCGATCTGTCCGCTGCGGAGATCGAGGAACTTTATACGAGCGGCTATCAGCCTTTCGCGCCGATGATGGAGAACGTGCGCGCGGGCGGCTCGCGGCCGCGCGAGTCCGAACCGGCCCACGTGTTCAGCGTGGACGATCGGGCATGACCCCCACCATCGCCGAAGCGGCCCGCGCCATCGCGGCGCGGACCCTGTCGCCGGTCGAGCTGACCCGGGCCTGCCTCGATCGGATCGAGGCACGCGACCCGACGCTGCACGCCTTCATCCTGCGCACACCCGAACGTGCCCTCGCCGAGGCGCGCGCCGCCGAGACCAGGCAGATGCACCGCACCCTGCGCGGACCGCTCGACGGCATCCCCATCGGGCACAAGGACATCTATTCGACAGCGGGGCTGCCGACCACGGCCCATTCGCGGCTCCTCGCCGATCACGTTCCGGCGGCGGACGCGCAGACCGTTGCCATGTTGAGCGGCGCGGGCGTGGTGCTCATGGGCAAGCTCGCGACGCACGAGTTCGCGATCGGCGGGCCCAGCTTCGACCTTCCCTGGCCGCCCGCGCGCAACCCCTGGGACACGACCCGTTTCACCTCCGGCTCGTCATCGGGCACCGGCGCGGCGGTCGCGGACGGCATGATCCTGGGCGGCACCGGATCGGACACCGGCGGATCGATCCGCGGCCCCGCCGCGCTCTGCGGTGTCGCCGGGATCAAGCCGACCTATGGCCGCTGCTCGCGCCGCGGCATCGTCCCGCTGGCGTTTTCGCTCGACCACGCCGGTCCGCTGGCTTGGACCGCCGAGGATTGCGCGCTCCTGCTGCAGGCGATGGCAGGCCACGATCCGCTCGACCCGGCGAGTGTCGACGTTCCGCTGCCGGATTTCTCGGCGGGGATCGGCGGCAGCGTGCGCGGCCTGCGCGTCGGCGTGGTGCGGCACTTCCACGAGAACGACAATCCCGCGACGCCGGCCTGCGCGCGCGCCGTCGAAGACAGCGCGCGGGTGCTCGCGGCCGGCGGTGCAGCGGTGCGCGACGTGACGCTGCCGCCGCTGATGGACTATCAATCCGCCAACAGCCTGATCCTGCATGCGGAAGCATGGACGCTGCACGAGCCATGGATCACGTCGCGCTTCCACGACTATGGCGACATCATGCGTTCGCGCCTCGCGATGGGGGCGGTGATGAGTGCCGCCGACTATATCCAGGCCCTGCGGCGCCGGCGCGAACTGGTCGCTGCCACCCGCGCGGCCATGGCCGAGCTCGACGTGCTGCTGGTGGCGGGTGCGCAGTCCGAGGCTCCGCCGATCGATGCTGTCCCGAAATGGATGGCCATGGGCAAGCCCGGCTTTCTGGCACCCTTCAACCTCACCGGCCTGCCGGCTCTCTCGGTATGCGCGGGGTTCGGCGAGGGCGGGTTGCCGGTCGGCGTGCAGGTGGTCGGTCATCCCTGGCAGGAACCCACCGTCTTTCGTGCCGGGCATGTGATCGAGCGCGAACTGGCCGAGCGCGGGCGACGGCCCCAGGGCTGAGATGCGCGCGCTGGGCGCGGCGATCCGCGACGCATTCCAGATCGATCCCGGCGCCTGCACCGTCAACCACGGCTCCTACGGCGCGACCCCGCTCGTGGTGCTCGCGGAGCAGGATCGCTGGCGCAGGGTGATGGAGGCGCAGACCTCGCGCTTCTTCAACCGCATCCTGCCCGGCGCCCTGCGCGAGGCCGCGGGACGGCTGGCTGCCCATGTCGGCGCCGATCCCGAGGATCTCGCCTTCGTGCCGAACGCGACCACGGGCGTGAACGCGGTCCTGCGGTCGATCGACATCCGCCCGAGCGAGGAGATCCTCCTGCTGGGCCATGCCTATGGCGCGGTGCGCAACACGGCGCGCTACGTCGCCGAGCGGGCGGGCGCGCGCCTGGTGGAGGCACCCCTGCCCTGGCCGCGGCCCAGCGATGCGGCGATCGTCGCCAGCGTCGGCGCCGCCCTCTCGCCGCGGACGCGGATCGCGGTTCTCGATCACATCACCTCGCCCAGCGCCGTGGCGGTGCCCGTCGCCGACCTCGTCGCGCTGTGCCACGAGCGCGGCGTGCGGGTGCTGGTGGATGGGGCGCACGCGCCAGGCCAGGTGCCGCTCGACGTCGGCGCGATCGGGGCCGACTGGTACACCGGCAATGCCCATAAATGGCTGTTCGCGCCCAAAGGTTGTGCCTTCCTGCATGCGCGGCGGGACGTCCAGGCGGGGCTGCACCCGACCACGATCAGCCACGGGCTCGGCCGCGGCTTCACCGCGGAATTCGACTGGACCGGAACGATCGACCCCAGTGCCTATCTGGCGATCGGGGCGGCGCTGGACTTTCATGCAGCCCTCGGTGGCCCCGCCCTGATGGCGCGCAACGCGGCGCAGGCGGCGGCGGCCTCGGCCCGGCTCGCCAGCATGCTGGGGACCGAGACCGGGCATGGCAACGGCGGCTGCGGCGCGATGGCAACCCTGCGCGTGCCGGGGCCCGGCACGACCGCAGCGGCGCAGGCGTTGCGCGGCCGGCTGATGGATGCCGGCTGCGACGCCCCGGTGCATGCGCTGCAGGGGGGCTTGTGGCTGCGGGTTTCGGCGCAGGCCTACAACGAGCCGGGCGACTACGAGCGGCTTGGCGCAATCCTGACATCGTTGTTATAGCAAAACAAACAGGAGAGAGTCATGCCGGCCACGAATCCGCGCTGGACCCGTCGCCCGCCGCGCTCGACCTGGGGTGACTGGGGTCCGGACGACCAGCTCGGCAGGCTCAACCTGCTGACGCCGCAGAAGGTGCTGCAGGGGATCGCGGAGGTGCGCGAGGGGCGCAGCTTCTGTCTCTCGCTGCCGCTCGACTATCCCGGCGGCAACGTCCTCAACCCGCGCCGCAACCCGCCTGTGCTCGAACCCACGCGGCGCGAGCACGGGGCACCGAACATGACCTATCCGCTGCGCTGCGACGATCCGACGGCAACCGACGTGATCTGCGACGACCGTGTCCTGCTGACGCTGCAATACTCGACGCAATGGGACAGCCTCGCGCATGTCGGACAGATGTTCGACGCCGACGGCGACGGCATTCCGGAGGACCGCTTCTACAACGGCTATCGTGCGGGCGAGGACATCGTGGGCCCCCTCGCGTGGAACGGCACCACGGCGCACGAAACCGGCAGGGCGCCCGGGGCGTATCGGCTCGGCGTCGAGAACATGGCCGCCGCCTGCATGCAGGGACGCGGCGTGCTGGTCGACCTGCTGGCCCATACCGGGCCGCGCGCGGAGGTCGTCGGCTACGACCGGCTGATGCAGATCATGCAGGCCGACGGCGTGGCGGTCGAGCCAGGCGATTTCCTGCTGCTGCGCACGGGCTTCGCCGAGATGCTCCTCGGCATGGGCAAGCAGCCGGACCGCGACCGCCTGTTCGCCGGAGCACCGGTGCTCGATGGTCGCGACGAGAAGCTGCTCGACTGGATCGGCGGGAGCGGCGTGGTGGCGCTGATCGCCGACAATTATGCCGTCGAGGCTCATCCCGCCCGCCCCTGCGCGGAGGATGTCTGCGCCACGCTGCCGTTGCACGCCCATTGCCTGTTTCGTCTCGGCGTCTATCTCGGCGAGCTCTGGCACCTGACGGCGCTGGCCGACTGGCTGCGCACGGCCGGTCGCAGCCGCTTCCTGCTGACCGCGCCACCGCTGCGCCTGCCCGGCGCCGTCGGCTCGCCGGCGACCCCGGTGGCGACCGTCTAGCGCGGCGGACGTGACATGCGTGCCGCCAGCGGCTAGATGTGGATGCTCAACAGGTTGTCCTCGGAGAGGCCGAGTCGGCTGATGGGTGTTTGGAGTTTGATGCCGCCGTGTGGGCGATGCCAGTTGTATTGATGCAGCCAGGATTGCGGCTCGGCGGCACGGTGATCGGAGGT
>JAGWQN010000009.1 GCA_028869995.1 Rhodospirillales bacterium | reverse complement strand
GGGTCGCGTCGTCGGGCGGATAGGTGCCGGGCAGCGCCGCGCCGCCGGCGACGCGCTCGGCGAGGAACATCTCCAGGTGCTCCTGGGCGGCGGCGTCCACCGCGACCTCGTCGGCGAGATGCGCCGGCACCACCACGACCCCGTCGGTGTCGCCCACGATCAGATCGCCGGGATAGACCGCGACCCCGCCGCAGGCGATCGGCTCGTTGATCGCCACGGCGTGGTGCATCACAAGGTTGAGCGGCGCCGAGGGACCGGCGCAGTAGACCGGCATCGGCAGCTCGGCGATCGCCGCCGCGTCGCGCAGCCCGCCGTCGGAGACCATGCCGGCCGCCCCGCGCTTCCACAGCCGCGTCATCAGGATCTGCCCGCCGCTCGCCACCCGCGTCTCGCCGCGGCAATCCATGACCAGCACCGCGCCCGCGGGCACGGTCTCGATCGCCTTGCGCTGCGGGTGCTCGGGGTTGGCAAACCCTTCGAGCACGTCGAGATCCTCACGCGCGGGGATGTAGCGCAGCGTCATCGCCGGGCCGACCATGTTGGCGGCATACCGTCCGAGCGGGCGCGCGCCCTGGATGAAGATGTTGCGAAAGCCGCGCTTGAACATCTGTGTCGTGAGGGTCGCGGTGCCGGCGAGGCCGAGGCGAGTGAGGGTTTCGGGGTTCATCGCCCATCCTCCGGTCGGTGTTGTCATGGCTTGGAAGCTCCAGGGCCCACCATAAATCTCCGCCTGCGCTCGCACAACGAGGCGGGCTCAGGTGGAACCGCGCGGCAGGATGCGGAACGGCACCCGCAGGCCGGGGCCCGCCGTTGCTCCCGCGAGCCGCGCGAGCAGCAGCTCGGCCGCCAGGCGGCCAATCGCCGCGCCATCGACGCTGACCGTCGTGATCGGCGGCTCGGCGGCCCGCCCGGCGTCGAAATCGCCGAAACCGCAGACCGCAAGCTCCCCCGGTACCGGGATCCCCAGCGCGCGCGCCTGGGTGATCGCGCCGAGCGCGATCAGGTCGGAACTGCAGAAGAGCGCGGTGCGTCCGCGCAGTTGCGGGGCGATTTCGCGCAAGGCCTGGCGTCCCTCGGTCATGCTCGAGGGCGCGGGCAGGCGCCGGGTCTCGATGATTTGCCCGCCCGCCGCGGCCACCGCGCGGAGGAAGCCGCCGGCCCGCGCCTCGGCCCGCGGATCGGAGGCGGCGAGGGCGGCAAAGCGGCGGTGTCCGGCGGCGAGGAGGAATGTCGCCACCTCGCGCCCCACCTCCTCGTGGTCGAAGCCGACCAGGATGTCGAAGGCTGGGCCGCTGTCCCAGATCTCGACCACCGGAATGGCGGCCGCAGCAAGCATGTGGCGCAACGCCGGCCCGCGCCGGGCCCCGGTCAGCAACAAGGCATCCGGGCGGCGCGAGAGCACCGCGGGCAGCAGCGCCGCCTCGGCGTCCGGGCGATAGCCGGTCAGGGACAGCATCACGTGGTAGCCGGTCTGCATCAGCCGGTCCGTGAAACCCTGGATCGGCGCGGAGAAGATCGGCGAGGCGATGGTGGGCACCATGGCCGCGATCATGCGCGAGCGGCGGCTGGACAGGCCGCCGGCCAGCAGGTTCGGCACATAACCCAGCGCCTGGATCGCCGTGCGGACCTTGTGCGCGGTGGCAGGCGCGACGCGCTCGGGCTCGTTCAGCACGCGCGAGACGGTCATCGGCGCCACCCCGGCGGCTTGCGCCACGTCGGTGATGCGGACGTCGCGCCCGCGGCTGCGCCGGCGCGTCAGACGCTGCCCCCGGCGGCGAAACGCACGGCTTCCTCCGCGGCGAGGATCAGGGCCCGTGCTTTCTGGCGCGTCTCCTGTTCCTCTGCATCGGGGTCGCTGTCCGCCACCACGCCGGCGCCGGCCTGCACGTACATCGTGCCGTCCTTGATCACCGCCGTGCGCAGGCCGATGCAGGTGTCCATCGATCCGTCGGCGGCGAAGTAGCCGATGCAGCCGGCATAGATGCCGCGGCGCACCGGCTCCAGCTCCTCGATGATCTGCATCGCGCGCACCTTGGGCGCGCCGGTGAGCGTGCCGGCAGGGAAGCCGGCGATCAGCGCATCGAGCGCATCCAGCCCTTCGCGCAGCGTCCCCTGCACGTCGGACATGATGTGCATCACATGCGAGAAGCGCTCGATCGCGAAGCTCTCGGTCACCTTGACGCTGCCGAGCTCGGCGACGCGGCCGACATCGTTGCGCCCGAGATCGAGCAGCATCAGGTGCTCGGCGCGCTCCTTGGGGTCGGCGAGCAGCTCCTTGGCGAGGGCTTCGTCCTCCTCGTGCGTGGCGCCGCGCCGGCGGGTGCCGGCGAGCGGGCGGATGGTGACGGTGCCGTTGCGCAGCCGGACCAGGATTTCCGGGCTCGAGCCGGCGACGCTGAAGCCGCCGAAGTCGAGGAAGAAGAGGAACGGCGCGGGGTTGATCCGCCGCAGGGAGCGATAGAGCGCAAAGGGCGGGAGCGCGAACGGCACGGAAAAGCGCTGGCTCGGCACGATCTGGAACGCGTCGCCGGCGGCGATGTACTCCTTGGCGCGCAGCACCGCCGCCTTGAACGCTTCGCGGCTGAAATTCGATCGCGGCTCGGCGAGCGCGGGCAGTGCCACCGGCGGGGCGGCGAGCGGCAGCGGGCGTGCCAGCGCCGCCTCGGCCTCCGCGAGCCTGGCCTGCGCCGCCTCCCATGCGGCGGCGGCGTTGCGCCCCGCATGGGGATAGATCGGCGCAGCCAGCGTCAGCAGGTCGGAGACATTGTCGAAGATGGCATAGAGCGAGGGCCGCGCCAGCTGCGCCTCCGGCAGGCCGAGCTCGTCCTGGTTGCGATGGCCGATCGGCTCCATCTGCCGGACCATGTCGTAGCCGAGATAGCCGACCAGGCCGCCGCACATCGGCGGCACCCCCGCGGGTACCTCGAGGCGGCTCTCGTTGATGAGCGCGCGCAGGCTGGCAAGCGGCGTGGCTGCCTCGGGCACGAACGCGAAGGGCGCCGCCTGGGCGTTGCGGTTGATCTCGGCGACGCCGCCGCGGCAGCGCCAGATCAGGTCCGGCTCGAGCCCGATGATCGAGTAGCGTCCGCGCGCGGCGCCGCCCTCGACGCTTTCGAGCAGGATCGTGTTCGGCTTGCCGTGCGCGAGCTTGAGGAAGGCACCGACCGGGGTATCGAGGTCGGCCACCAGCCGCCGCGTGAGCACGCTGCCGCGTCCCGCTTCATAGCCCTCGCGGAAGGCGGCAAAGCCGGGGGCGGGTGAGGCGTTCATGGCCCCACCGAGGCGACGGTGGCGAGCTGGGCCTGGTTGATCACCGGCTTGCCGCGCTCGCGCAGCGCCTGGGTGACAAGGGATTCGAGGTCGGTGTCGATCGAGCCGGCGATCTGCTGGCGCAGACCGGCGATGGCCGCCGGGTGCTTGGCCGGGTCCGGATCCTGCACCGAGACGAGCTGGGCGACCACGAACCCGTCCGGTGTGGCTGCCATCGTCGCCTTGCCTTCCTTGGTCGCGAACAGCGGGTTCAGCAGCGTCGGCGGAAAGCCGGCGCCGGCGGCAACGCGGGTGACGGCGGGCAGGCGGGTCACGGCGAGGCCGGCCTTGGCGGCGGCGTCGGACAGGGTGGATCCGGCGTTGACCGCCGTCATCAGCTGGGCGGCGATGGTCTCCGCGGCATGGCGCAGCTGGTTCTGCGTCCAGTCGGCGGCAACCTGCTTGGCCACCGCCACGAACGGCTTTTGCCGGGCCGGGATGATGGAACGGACCTCGAGTGCGAAATACCCGCTGATGGCGCCGTCCGGCGTCTGCGGCCCGTCGATCAGCTGCGGCGGGTCCCCCGGCTTGGCGCGGAACGCGGCGTCGGCCACCGCCTGGCGCAGCGCCTGGTCGCCGGGAATCGGCGCGGGCTTGCCCTGCGGCGTCATCGCCTGCGCGTCGAGCGTGCCTTCGACCGCGCCGATGCCGAGGTTGGCGGGCAGCGAAGCCAGCGCCGCGCCGCCGGCCAGCAGGTTGTCGAGCTTGGTCGCGCGCGCGTCCATGAGGTCCGCGGCGCGGCGGGCGATGAGGTTCTGGCGGATCGTGTCGTGCATCGCGGCCAAGGTCGGGTGCACCGCATGCGTGATCTGCGTCACCCGGAAGACGGCGCTGCCCGAGGGGAGCGTGACCGGGCCGCTCACCACCCCCTGCTGGGCGGCGAAGGCGGCATCGGCAAGCGCGGGCGAGGGGAACGCGCCACGCGCCACATGGGTCAGCGCGACCGCAACCGCGCCCTGCTTGTGCGCCAGCGCCTGCACCGCGCTCCAGTCCGCCCCGGCCTTCCATGCCTGCGCGATCGCCTTCGCCTTGGCGGCGTCGGGCGCGGTCACCACCTCGACGCTGCGCGAGCCGGCGGTGGCGAGGTTCGCCGCCTCGCGCTTGAACTCGGCGGCGATGTCGGCCTCGCTCACCTTGATCTCGCTGGCGAGCGTCTGCGGCGAGAGCACGACGGCGCGGATACGCCGGTACTCGGGGGCGCGGTAATCGGCGGGGTGGTCGGCGTACCAACGCTCCAGCTGCGCCTGCGTCGGCGCCGGCGGCGCCGGCTGGGCGGCGGCGGTCACGCTCACCGCATCGGCCGTGCGGGATTCGCCGCGGTAGCGATAGACGATGCGGGTCAGCACGTCGGGGCTGACGATGCCGGCGCGCAGCGCGCCGAAGTACTGGGTGCGCGCGAGCTGACCCTGCATCAGGCCGAGGAACTGGGCCGGGTTCAGATTGTTACGATCGAGCACCGACTGAAAGATCGCCGGATCGAACCGGCTGGACGGGCCATGGAACGCGGGGATCGCCCAGATCGCCTGCTGCAGCGCCGGCGTCGGCACGACGATGCCGAGATTGCGGATCGCGGTGTCGACCGCCGCCGCCGTGATCAGCTGGTCGACCACCTGGGCCGCGAGGGCCTTGCGGATCGCCGCACTCGGCTGCTCACCTTGAGGCAGCGAGGCCTGGATGCGCTGCAGCTGCTGCTGGTAGGCCTGCTGCACGTGGGCGAGCTCGATCTTGTGGCCGGCGACGCGCGCCACCGGGGGAATGCCACCGGTGAGGTTGATGCGTGCCGCCACGCCCCAGAAGACGAACGCGGCCACCAGGGCGAGGAAGAACAGCCGCACGGGCCAGGTATCGAGCGAGCGGCGCAGGATCGCGAGCATACTGGTTCTTTCAGACCTCGGGTTGGGCGGGCGCGGGTTCGGATCGCGGCGGCGCACCATAGGCAGGGCGGCCCGCCAATGCCATACCGCCGGCATCGGGCAGGAGGACGCGGATGCGCCGGATGATCGCTGGTAACTGGAAGATGAACATGCTCACGGAGGGCGCGGCGCAGCTCGCCGGCGCGCTGCGCCGCGGCGCGAACCAGCTTGGCTGCGAGTTGCTGGTCTGCCCGCCGGCGACCGTGCTGTCGGTGGTCGCCCATGGGCTGCTCGGCTCGCCGTGGCAGGTCGGGGCGCAGGACTGCCACGCCGAGGCGTCCGGCGCGCATACCGGCGACATCTCGGCGCCGATGCTGCGCGACGCCGGCGCCACCCATGTGATCCTCGGTCACTCCGAGCGGCGGGCCCACCACGCCGAGACCGACGCCATGATCCAGGCCAAGGTCCAGGCGGCCACCCGCGCCGGCCTGGTGCCCATCGTCTGCGTTGGCGAGACGCTGGCCGAGCGCGAGGGCGGCTGGGCCGAATCCGTGGTCGCGGGCCAGCTCGCCGGCAGCCTGCCGCACGGCTTCGCGGGCCTGGTCGCCTACGAGCCGGTGTGGGCGATCGGCACCGGCCGCACCCCGACGCCGGCCGACATCGCCGCCATGCACGCCGCCATCCGCCATCGCGTCGGTCCCGGCATCCGGATCCTCTATGGCGGATCCGTGAAACCCGAGAACGCGGCCGCGATCCTGGCCCTGCCCGAGGTTGGCGGCGCCCTGGTGGGGGGGGCCAGCCTGGATGCCGCCTCGTTCCTGGCGATCGCCGCCGCATGCCCAGCGTGAACCCGCCCGGCCGGGGCGCGGTCCCCGGATCGAGCAGCCGGCCGGGAGCGGGAACCTGAGCGCGGGTGTTGATCTTGGGGGCGGGGGCGCTACAAGCACGCAGCCTTTCCTATCCCCCTTTTGTGGCGCGCACCCTTTCCCATGACGCTGGTCCTGCTCATCATCCACCTCTTCGTCACCATCGCGCTGATCGGCGTCGTGCTGATCCAGCGCAGCGAGGGGGGCGGGCTCGGCATCGGCTCCTCGCAGGGCATGGGCGCGTTCATGGGCGGACGGGGCACCGCCAACCTGCTGACCCGCGCGACCGCGGTGCTGGCGACCGCCTTCTTCGTGCTGTCCATGACGCTGGCGCTGCTCGGGCACCGGCAGGGCGGCGGCGGGCTGCTTGCGCCGCCACCACCCGCCTCAGCGCCCGCCGTGCCGGCGCCCGCTCCGGCGCCGTCCGGCCCCGTGGTGCCGACGAAGTAGGCGCGCGGCCTTGCCAGGGACTCCCGGCGCAGCCTATCACGGGCGCCCATGACGCGGTTTGTCTTCATCACCGGCGGCGTGGTTTCCTCCCTGGGCAAAGGCATTGCATCGGCGGCTCTCGGGGCGCTGTTGCAGGCGCGCGGCTATTCCGTGCGGCTGCGCAAGCTCGACCCCTACCTCAATGTCGACCCTGGAACGATGTCGCCCTTGCAGCACGGGGAGGTTTTCGTCACCGATGACGGAGCCGAAACCGACCTCGACCTCGGCCACTACGAGCGTTTCACCGGCGTCGATGCGACGCGTGCCGACAATGCCACCACCGGGCGCATCTATGCCGAGGTGATCGCCCGCGAGCGGCGCGGCGACTATCTCGGCGCGACCGTGCAGGTCGTGCCGCACATCACCGACGAGATCAAGCAGCGCGTGCGGGTCGTCGCCGACTCCTCCGACGTCGATTTCG
>JAGWQN010000075.1 GCA_028869995.1 Rhodospirillales bacterium | reverse complement strand
CGCCGCCCCCGCCGGCGGCCAGCGCCCCCGCCGCACGGCCCGCCGCCAACCCCGTGCTCGCGCGCGTCGGCACGCAGGCGATCCGCGCGACCGACCTCGCCGCCCTGGCCCAGGGCTTGCCGCCCTCGATGCGCGGCCTGCCGCAGTCCACGCTCTATCCG
The DNA here is from genome assembly GCA_028869995.1 of Rhodospirillales bacterium. Taxonomy (GTDB): domain Bacteria; phylum Pseudomonadota; class Alphaproteobacteria; order Acetobacterales; family Acetobacteraceae; genus JAJXXT01. The sequence goes on along the minus strand of JAGWQN010000075.1, from coordinate 4,061 downwards.
GTCCTGCTGACCCAGGCGGTGGATCGCGCGGCCCTCTCCCAGCTCGCCCGCAAGGAGGGGCTGGACAAGGACCCGCAGGTCGCCAGCGCCATGAACGTCGCGGCCGAGGCGGCGCTGCAGAACGCGCTGCTGACCAAGGTGATCGCCCCGCAGGTGACGCCAGCGAAGGTGCGCGCGGCCTATGACCAGAAATATGCCGGCAAGCCGGGGCCGGAGGAGGTCGACGCCCGCCACATCCTCGTCAAGACCAAGGCCGAGGCCGAGGCGATCATCGCCCAGCTCAACAAGGGGGCGGACTTCGCCAAGCTCGCCAAGGAGCACAGCATCGACCCCACGGCGGCACACGGCGGCGATCTCGGCTTCTTCACCCGCGACGCGATGGTGGCGCCGTTTGCCGATGCGGCCTTTGCCCTCAAGCCCGGCCAGTGGACGCAAAAGCCTGTGCACACCCAGTTCGGCTGGCATGTCATCGAGCTGGTCGCGCGCCGCACCCAGCCGACACCCACCTTCGCCGCCGTGTCGGACCAGATCCGCCAGCAGATGATCGCGGCGGCGGTGCGCCAGGAAATCGCCGTCGCGCGCAAGGGGCTGAAGGTGCAGGTCTTCAACCCCGACGGATCGCTGCCGCGCGCCACCGACGGCGCCAAGCCGCCCGCGGCCAAGCCCTGAACCGTCGCCGCACCACCCGCAACAACCGCGCAAGAGCAAGTCCAACCATGCCGACCCAACCCTCCCCGCTGGCCCTGCCCCTCCCCGCGCTCGCCCCGCTCGCGGGCGTGCGCCTCGCCGCGGGTGCGGCAGGCATCCGCTACAAGGGCCGCGACGACGTGCTGCTGATGGAACTGGCGCCCGGCAGCTCCGTCGCCGGCGTTTTCACCCGCAACCAATGCCCCGGCGCGCCGGTCGATTGGTGCCGCGCCGCACTCGCCGGCGGGCGCGCGCGCGCGGTCGTCGTCAATGCCGGCAACGCCAACGTCTTCACCGGCAAGGCCGGGGCGGCGGTCGCGCGCACGACGGCGGAGGCGGCGGCGAAGCTCGCCGGCTGCAAGCCCCGGGAGGTGTTCGTCGCCTCGACCGGGGTGATCGGCGAGCAGCTCCCCGTCGAGCGTCTCACCGCCGCGCTGCCGCGCCTGACCAAGGCGCTTGCGGCCGACGCCTGGGGCAACGCGGCGCGCGCCATCATGACCACCGACACGTTCCCCAAGGCCGCGACACGCACCGCGCGCATCGGCGAGGCGACGGTGACCATCAACGGCATCGCCAAGGGCAGCGGCATGATCGCGCCCGACATGGCGACGATGCTCTGCTTCATCGCGACCGACGCGAAAATCCCCAGCGCGGCGCTGCAGAAGCTGCTCTCGCGCGGGGCGCGCTCGACGTTCAATGCGACCACCGTGGACAGCGACACCTCGACCTCGGACACGGTGCTGCTGTTCGCGACGGGCCAGGCCCGGCATGCGCGCGTGCCGGCGGAGGGCGGGCCGGTGCTGCGCGACTTCGCCCGCGCGCTCGGCGAGGTGCTGCACGAGCTGGCGCTGGCCGTCGTGCGCGACGGCGAAGGGGCGCAGAAGCTGATCCGCATCGATGTCGGCGGCGCGGTCTCGGCCAACTCGGCCAAGCGTATCGCCATGGCGATCGCCAACTCGCCGCTGGTCAAGACCGCGATCGCCGGCGAGGACGCGAACTGGGGCCGCATCGTCATGGCGGTCGGCAAGGCGGGCGAACCGGCCGACCGCGACCGGCTTTCGGTGGCCATCGGCGGTGTCTGGATGGCCCGCAACGGCGGGGTCGTCGCCGGTTACGACGAGACGCCGGTGGTTGCGCATATGCGCGGACGCGAGATCGCGATCGAGGTCGATCTCGGTCTTGGCCGCGGCCGCGCCACGGTCTGGACCTGCGACCTGACCCACGGCTACATCGACATCAACGGCAGCTACCGCAGCTGAAGGCGGGCGGCGGCCGGCCCCCAGGCCGCCCCCGAGGCCGTTCCCCGAACCGCATCCCCCCTTGCGGCGCAGGCCGTGCTGCGGCACTGGCAGGGGGTGGGCGTGTCCGCGAGCATGGACGATCTCGGATTGCAGCCGCTTGAGACGGAGCGGCTACACCTGCGGCCATGGCGCGACACCGACGCGCGGGCCCTGCACCGGCTGATGGACTTCGGCATCGCGCGCACCCTCGCCGCCGTTCCTTTCCCCTACGGGCTGGACCAGGCGGAAGGCTGGATTGCGTCCTCGCGCGCCGAGATCGAGGCGGGCAGCGCCTACCACCTCGCCATCGTCGGCGCCGGGCCGCAGTCGCCGCTGATCGGCGGCGTCGGGCTGCGGCTCGACCGGGCGGCGCGGCTCGGCCGGCTCGGCTACTGGGTCGGCGGCAAGTTCCAGCGCCAGGGATTCGCGCGCGAGGCGGCAGGTCGGCTCGTGCGCTGGGGCATGGCCAATCTCGACCTCGACCGCATCGAGGCGACGGTCGCGGTGGACAACCAGGCCTCGGTCGCGGTGCTGCGCCATATCGGCTTTCGCCAGGTTCGCGAGGGGCGGGAAGTGTTCCTCGCCCGTGGCACCGAGCACCGTGTCCTCGTCTTCGCGGCGGAGCGCGAGGACCTGTTCGGCACCCCGCCGGCACCCGAGCCCCTGCCCTCCCCGCTGGCGGCGCCGTCCACCATCGCCGGCGGCGGCAAGCCGCTGCTGCTGGTCGCGGCGTGCGCCCTCATCGACATCGACATGCGCGTGATGCTGGCCCGCCGGCCGGAAGGCAAGCGCATGGCCGGGCTCTGGGAGTTCCCCGGCGGCAAGCTCGATCCCGGCGAGACGCCGGAAGCGGGGCTGATCCGCGAGCTGGCCGAGGAACTCGGCATCGACGTCTCCGCCCATTGCCTGGCGCCCTTCGCCTTTGCCTCCCACGCCTACGCGAATTTCCACCTGCTGATGCCGCTGTATCTGTGCCGGCGCTGGCGTGGCACGCCGCGCCCGCTCGAAGGCCAGCAGCTGACCTGGGTCGACGCCGCCCGTCTCGGCGACTATCCGATGCCGGAGGCCGACCGCCCGCTGGTTCCGCTCCTGCGCGACTTCCTCGGCGGCTGACGCGAGGCCTGGCCCCTGGTCCGGGTTGCCGTCGCGCGCTATGCCAGCCCGACAACCCGCAAAGCCAGCCACCAGCAAAGAGATCATGGATCAGAATCCCCGCGCCGCCCTGCTCGTCATCGGCAACGAAGTGCTGTCCGGCCGCACGCAGGACGCCAATATCAAGTTTCTCGCAACCCGCCTCGGCGAGATCGGCATCCCCCTGCGCGAGGTGCGCATCATCCCCGACGACCGCGCGGTGATCGTGCGCACCGTCAACGAGGTGCGCGCCGCCTTCGACCACGTCTTCACCACCGGCGGCATCGGCCCGACCCACGACGACATCACCAGCGAATGCATCGCCGAGGCCTTCGGCGTGCCGTGGGAGGCGCACCCCGAGGCCTGGGCGCGGATGGCGGCGTCGTACAAGCCGGGCGAGTTCAACGCCGCGCGCCAGCGCATGGCGACGATGCCGCGCGGCGCCACGCTGATCGAGAACAAGGTCTCGAACGCACCCGGCTTCAGCATCGGCAACGTGCATGTGATGGCCGGGGTGCCGCGGATCATGCAGGCGATGTTCGAGGCCCTGGCGCCGACGCTCGCCGGCGGGCGGCCGATCGTCTCGCGCTCCCTGCACGGGCAGGGCCTGCTCGAGGGCCGGCTGGCCGACGCGCTCGGCGCCATCCAGGCGCGCCACCCGGAGCTCGATATCGGCAGCTATCCCTTCTACCGCCCCGGCGGCAACGGCGTGGCGATCGTCGCCAAGGGCACGGAGCCGGCCGCGGTTGAAGCGGCGGCAGCGGAGGTCGCGGCGATGATCCGAGGCTTCGGCATCGAGCCCGTCGAGGGCGAACCGCCGGCCTAGATGTGGATGCTCAACAGGTTGTCCTCGGAGAGGCCGAGTCGGCTGATGGGTGTTTGGAGTTTGATGCCGCCGTGTGGGCGATGCCAGTTGTATTGATGCAGCCAGGATTGCGGCTCGGCGGCACGGTGATCGGAGGT
>JAGWQN010000074.1 GCA_028869995.1 Rhodospirillales bacterium | reverse complement strand
TCGGCGTCCCAGGCGCGCCCGCCGGCGCCGCGCCAGAGGACGATGCCGGCCTGCGCGCCGTAGCCGTCGTCGCTGGGGCAGGCGAGCACCAGCTCGCCCTCCGGCGCGCGCGCCTGCACGGGCTGGCTGCCGCCCGCCTCGAGGAGGGTCAGCGCGGTATGGCGGACCGGGCCGAAATCGGCGCCGAAGCTGTGCCGCACGCCGGGCTCGACGCCATCGCCGATCATGTCGACGACGACGCAGCCGGCGGCGCCGACGGCGGTGGCGAGCGAGTGCAGCGCCACCTGCATCATGCGCGGGGCCATGACCTCGTGGCGCATGCGCCAGAGGATGTGGTCGACCACCTCGCCGCGGCGCAGCGCCGCGGCGAGGGCGGCGTCGTGGCGGTCCTGGGCGGTCATGTCCTGGGCGATGCCGCGCGCGCCGACGACGTTGCCGCCGGCATCGAACAGGGGAGCGACGGAAAAGGCGAGGCAGACGCAGCTGCCGTCGGCGCGGCGCAGCCAGGCGCGGCGGCGGTGCACCGGCGCGGCGACGTGGAACGGGTTGGCGCCCGGCTCGCCGTCGGCGCGCGCGATCAGGATGTCCGCGGGCTGGCCGAGCAGGGTCGCCGACGGCCAGCCGAGCACCGTCTCGGGATGGATGAAGGCAAAGCGCCGGCCGGCATCGGTCTCGAACGCCAGGTCGGCCGCGAGCGTCGCGAGGTCGCGCCAGCGTTGCCGGCTTTCGAGCAACGCGTGCGCCACCGGCGGTGGGGAGGTCGAGGCAGGCCCGGTCTCAATTTCGAGCATGGCGCGATGAAACCGGAGAGGGGTGAAGACGAGGCTAACGCCGGTGCGTTGACTCGCTGCGAGCCGCTGCGCATGGTCCGCCGCCCCGACCCGAACGGATGCCGAACCATGACCGACGACGCGCTTTCCGCCACCATCGATGCGCTCTGGGAACGCCGCGAGACGCTCTCGCCGGCGACCGCCGGCGCGGACCGCGTGGCGGTCGAGACCGCGCTCGCGCGCCTCGAGACGGGCGAGGCGCGGGTGGCGGCGCCGACGGCATCGGGCTGGGTGGTGCACGAGTGGCTGAAGAAGGCGGTGCTGCTCTCCTTCCGCCTCAACGACAGCGTGCCGATGCCGGGCGCGGGCGGCGCGCCGGTGTGGGACAAGGTGCGGATGGCCTTCGACGGCTGGGGCGAGGCGCAGTTCCGCCAGCGCGGCTTCCGCGCCGTGCCGGGGGCGGTGGTGCGGCGCTCGGCCTACATCGCGCCGGGCGTCGTGCTGATGCCCAGCTTCGTCAATGTCGGCGCCCATGTCGGCGCCAACACGATGATCGACACCTGGTCGACCGTCGGCTCCTGCGCGCAGGTCGGTGCCAACTGCCACATCTCGGGCGGCGTGGGCATCGGCGGCGTGCTCGAGCCGCTGCAGGCCGCCCCGGTGATCATCGAGGACGATTGCTTCATCGGCGCCCGCTCGGAGGTCGCGGAGGGTGTCGTCGTCGAGCGCGGGGCGGTGCTGTCGATGGGGGTCTTCCTCGGCGCCTCGACGCGCATCGTCGATCGCGCCACCGGCGAGACGTTCTACGGGCGCGTGCCGGCCTATTCGGTGGTGGTGGCGGGCTCGCTGCCGGGCCGCCCGCTCGCCGACGGGACGCAAGGGCCCGCGCTCGCCTGCGCGGTGATCGTCAAGCGCGTGGATGCGCGCACGCGGGCCAAGACCTCGATCAACGAGCTGCTGCGGTCGTGAGCGGCGCGCCGGCCGACCCGCTGGCGCTGGCGCAGGCGCTGATCCGCGCGCGCTCGGTGACGCCCGCCGACGACGGCGCGCAGGCAGTGCTGGCCACGGCCCTCGAACGGCTCGGCTTTGCGGTGCACCGGCTGCGCTTCGGCGCGATCGAGAACCTCTATGCGCGCCTCGGCGAGGGAAGCCCGCACCTATGCTTCGCCGGGCATACCGACGTGGTGCCGCCGGGGACGGGCTGGAGCGCCGATCCGTTCGCCGCCGAGGTGCGCGACGGCGTGCTCTACGGGCGCGGCGCCTGCGACATGAAGGGGGCGATCGCCGCCTTCGTCGCCGCGGCCGAGACGTATCTCGCGGCGGGCCGGCCACGCGGCTCGATCTCGCTGCTGATCACCGGCGACGAGGAGGCGGAGGCGGTCGACGGCACGGCGAAGGTGCTGGCGTGGATGCGCGAGCGGGGCGAGGTGCCGGATTTCTGCCTGGTCGGCGAGCCGACGAACCCCGCGCGGCTCGGCGAGGTGATCAAGATCGGGCGGCGCGGCTCGCTCAACGCGCGCATCACGGTGCATGGCACGCAGGGCCACTCCGCCTACCCGCAGCTCGCCGACAACCCGTGCCACCGGCTGGTGGCGGCGCTGGCGGAGATGACCGGCCGGCCGCTCGACGAGGGAAGCGACCATTTCGAACCGACATCGTTGCAGGTGACGAGCATCGACGTCGGCAACCCGGCCACCAACGTGATCCCGGCCAGCGCCACCGCGCGGCTCAACATCCGCTTCAACGACCGCCATTCGGGCGCCTCGCTCGAAGCCTGGCTCGGCGAGGTGCTCGCGCGGCATGCGCCGCGCCACGAGCTCGCCGTCGCGGTCTCGGGCGAGAGCTTCCTCACCGCGCCCGGGCCGATGGTGGCCAAGCTTGCGGGCGCGGTCGCGGCGGCGACGGGGATCGCGCCGCGGCTCGACACCGGCGGCGGCACGTCGGATGCGCGCTTCATCACCCATCTCTGCCCGGTGGCGGAGTTCGGGCTGGTGGGGCGGACCATGCACAAGGCCGACGAGGCCGTGCCGGTCGCCGAGCTCAAGGCGCTCGCCGAGACCTATCGCGCGGTGATCGCCGCGTTCCTCGGATGATGCCGCAGCGCAGGCCACCCGGCGGCCGGGTGCCCCCCGACGGCACGCCCCGCCCCGCCCCCGGCATTTTCAGAGGAATGCTGCGCCTGGCCATGTTCCGCGCCGACGGGATGCAGAATTTCTCAGACAGCACGCAGGGTTTTCTCAACAGCTTCGCGCCGCTGCTGGCGATGGCGCTGGTCGGCGGGTTTCTCGTCGCGGCGGGCGGCCATCCGACGCTGGCGATGGAATCGGTGGGCAGCACGGTGGTGGCGATGCTGGCGCAGCCGGTGGTCTCGCACTGGTTCGCCGTGCGCTGGGACCGCGAGGGGCCGTGGCTGCGCTATGCGACGGCGGTGAACTGGTGCCAGTGGGCGCCGATGCTGGCAATCTTCATGCTGATGCCGCTGGTCCAGATCGCGACCGATCTGGGGCTGGCGCCGCAGCTGGCAACGCTCGGGCTGCTGGCGGCGGCGTTCACCTATGCGCTGGCGCTGTCGTGGTTCCTGGCGCGCGTCGGGCTCGGGGTCTCGCGGCTGCGCGCGCTGATCCTGATGATCGCCGTGCACGTGGTGCTCGTCGTCGTCGTCGAGGGGCCGCTGCTGCTTAGCGGACGGTGAGGCCGGGGGCGGACGGGCCGGCGGACGGGCCGGCAAACGGATCGACTTCGTAACGGACGCCGACCAGCGTCAGCCCCTCGGGCGGCGCGGTGGGCCCGGCCGCGCTGCGGTCGCGGGCGGCGAGGATCTCGGCGATGCACGATTCCGGCCAGCGCCCCTGCCCGACCTGGGCCAGCGTGCCGACCATGTTGCGGACCTGGTGGTGCAGAAAGCTGCGCGCGGCGATGGCGACGACGATGAGTTCGCCCTCGCGGCGCACGTCGAGCCGGTCGAGCGTGCGCAGGGGCGATTTCGCCTGGCAGGCGGCGGCGCGGAAGGAGGTGAAGTCGTGCCGGCCGAGCAGGGCCTGCGCGGCGCGGTGCATCGCCTCGTGGTCGAGCCGGCGCTCGACGTGCCACACCCGCCCGGCCAGCAGCGCCGGCGGGGCGCGGCGGTTGAGGATCACGTAGCGGTAGGCGCGGCCGATGGCGGAGAGGCGCGCGTTCCATCCCGCCGGCGCGACGGCGGCGCGGCGGACGGCGACGCGGTGCGGGCGGAGGTGGAAGTTCAGTGCCGCCTGCAGCCGCTCGGGCGCGATGTCGCGGTCGAGGTCGAGGCCGACCACCTGCGCCTCGGCGTGCACCCCGGCATCGGTGCGCCCGGCGGCGTGGGTCGTTGCCGGGGCGAGACGGTTGGCCGCCGCCTCCAGAACCTGCTGGACCGCCACGCCGCTCGTCTGGAACTGCCAGCCGACAAAGCCGGCACCGTCGTATTCGATCTCGAGGGCGTAGCGGGTCACGGGCCCAGCACGGTGCCGGGGGCGACGGGATGGCCGCGCAGGAAGGCCTCGGCCGGCATCGCCGCGCCGCCCGGCGCCTGCACCGCGAGCAGCCGCAGCGCGCCCGCCCCGCAGGCGACGGTGAGCGCGGCGTCGAGCACGGTGCCGGGTGCGCCGCCGCCGGGGACGGGCTGCGCCTGCAGCACCTTGAGGACGCGCCCGCCGAGGGTGGTGAAGGTGCCGGGCCAGGGGGTGAAGGCGCGCACACGACGGTCGAGCGCGGCGGCATCCTGCGTCCAGTCGAGGTGGCCGTCGGCGCGGGCGAGCTTGGGCGCGTAGGTGGCGCCCTCGGCGGGCTGCGGCGTGGCGGGCGGGTCCTCGGCGAGGGCGCGCAGGACGAGGCGGGCGCCGAGATCGGCGAGGCGGTCGTGCAGGTCCGCGGCGGTGTCGCGCGGGCCGATCGGCACCGCCTCGCGCAGCAGCATCGCCCCGGTGTCGAGGCCGGCGTCCATCTGCATCACGGTGATGCCGGTCGCGGCGTCGCCGGCGAGGATCGCCGCCTGGATCGGCGCGGCGCCGCGCCAGCGGGGCAGCAGGCTCGCGTGGATGTTGAGGCAGCCGCGGCGCGGTGCGGCGAGAAAGGCCGGCGGCAGGATCAGGCCGTAGGCGGCGACGACCGCGGCGTCGAGCGCGAGGGCGGCGAACGCCTCGGCCTGCCCGGGCAGGCGCAGGCGCGCGGGCGTGTGGACGGGGATCGCGCGTTCCTCGGCCGCGACATGCACGGCGCAGCGCAGCACGTGCTTGCCGCGGCCGGCGGGACGCGGGGGCTGGCAGTAGACGGCGACGACGTCGTGGGCGGCGGCAAGCGCGCGCAGCGCCGGCACGGCGAAGTCGGGCGAGCCCATGAAGGCCAGGCGCAGGCGCCCCTTCCCCGCCGGCGGCGTCACGGGTCCTGCGAATCCTTCTGGCGCATCTCCTTGGCCAGGCGGCGCAGGATCATGTTGCGCTTCAGCGCGGAGAGGTGGTCGACGAAGAGGATCCCCTCCAGATGGTCGAGCTCGTGCTGCAGGCAGGCGCCGAGCAGCCCCTCCGCCTCGACCTGGCGGCGGGCGCCGGTTTCGTCCTCGAACCGCATGACGACGTGGGCCGGGCGCTCGACCTCGGCATACTGGCCGGGCAGCGAGAGGCATCCCTCCTCGCGCACCGCCGTCTCCTTGCTGGCGGCGACGATCTCGGGATTGATCAGGACCATCGGCTTCGGCTTCTCGCCCGGCATCAGGTCGACGACGAAGAGGCGCAGCAGCGAGCCGACCTGGGGGGCGGCCAGCCCGATGCCGGGTGCCGCGTACATGGTGGCGAACATGCGCGCGATCAGGTCGCGCACGGCGCCCGCATCCGCGCTCACCACCGGGCGGGCGCGGGTCTTCAGCGTCTTGTGCGGGGCGATGAGGATCGGCAGCAATTCCGCCGGCGGCCGCGATGGCGGCCGGGCGTGCGGCTTGGCATGCGGCGAGGAGGCATCCATGGGCGGGGGATTAGCGCCGGGGGCCCACGCTGGCAACGCCAGGCTGCCCGCCCGCGGCGCAGGCCGCCGCCGCGGCGGCGCCTCTTGCAACGGCGCGGGGTTCGGCCAATCTAAAGCCTGTCGGGTTGCCTGAAAGGGGCCCGGCGCATTGCCCCGCTCATCCGAGGAGGCCCTCGTGTCGACCCGTGTCTTCACTTCGCCGCTGTTCCTTGGCTTCGACCACCTCGAGCAGATGCTCGAGCGGGCCAGCAAGAACACGTCGGACGGCTATCCGCCCTACAATATCGAGCAGATCGGCAATGCGGGCCTGCGCATCACGCTGGCCGTCGCCGGCTTCACGATGGAGGAGCTGCAGATCACGCAGGAAGACAACCAGCTCGTGATCCGCGGCCGCCAGACGGATGACAGCCAGGGCCGTGTCTTCCTCCACCGCGGCATCGCGGCGCGGCAATTCCAGCGCGCCTTCGTGATGGCCGAGGGGATCGAGGTGCGCGGGGCATGGCTCGACAATGGGCTGCTGCATATCGACCTTGCCCGGCCGCAGCCCCAGGCGCGGGTGAAGACCATCACCATCTCCGCGCCGCAGCAGAAGCCCTCGCCGCTGCTCGACCGCGGCGACGAGGACAGCTGACGAGCGGGCGGGGATTGCAACGGAGAAAGAGGAGGGTCGCATGACCTCCGATGACAAAAACAGGAATTTCGACGACGAGAACGGTGACGACGTGGCGGACGAGATGGAACAGCTCGACCCGCGTCACCTCTCGCCCGAGCAGCTCGGACGGCTCGGCGTGGCGCAGATCGCCTATGTGAAGCCGGTGACGGTCAACGGCGCCGCCGCCTTCGCGATCCACGCCGCCGACGGCACGCCGATGGCGATCGCCGCCGACCGCGCGCTCGCCTTCGCCGCCATCGTGCAGAACGAGATGGTGCCCGCCCTGGTCCAGTGAGGCTTCGGGCGGGCCGGCCGGCGGCGCGCTATTTGCGCGCGGTGGGGTCGATCCAGCCGATATGCCCGTCGCTGCGGCGGTAGACGACGTTCAGCTCGCCGCTGGTGGAGTTGCGGAACATCAGCACCGGCAGGTCGGCGAGGTCCATCCGCATCACCGCCTCGCCGACACTGAGCAAGGCGATGTGCATCGCGGTCTCGGCGATGACGGTGGCGTGAGCGCCGTCGGGCGCGCCGTTGCCGTCGATCTCCGCCTCCTCCTGGCGCAGCACGTACTGCGTGCCCGCCTCCTGCGGCGCCTCGCGGCGGGAGAGGTCGCGGGCATGCTCGTTGACGCGGCGGCGATAGCGGCGCAGGCGCTTGGCGATATGTTCCGCCGCGTCGTCGAAGGCGGAGTTGGCGTCGGCCGCCTCGCCCTCGCCGCGCAGCGTGAGCCCGCGGCCGGCATGGACGTTGATGTCACAGGTGAAGAAGCTGCGCGCGCGGCTGAACGTGACCTGCGCGTCCAGGGCGTGGTCGAAATACTTGCCGGCAATGGTGTCGAGCGACCGGGCGACGCGCTCGCGCAGCGCGTCGGAAAGATCGACCTGCTTGCCGGAAACCTTGATGTCCATTGCGTACCTCGCCCGCGGCCCTGCCGCTCTGGTTCGGGGTCGCCGCCTCATGCGTGGCGGCCTTTCCCCGTGCGACATTTGGCCACGCTTCGCGCGCCGATGTCCATGTTTTAGCGCAAGGCCGGCCAAGCCGGGTGGCGGGTGCGGCGGCAGGGGCGCCGCCTCATGGGGCGAGCGGCGCCTTCTCGCGCCGGCGCTGCAGCGAGGAGGGAATGTTGAGCGCCTCGCGATACTTCGCCACCGTGCGTCGCGCGATGTCGACGCCCTCGCCGCGCAGGGCTGCGACGATCGCGTCGTCGGAGAGGATGTCGTCCGGCTTTTCGGCGCCGACCATGGCGCGGATGCGATGGCGGATCGCCTCGGCGCTGTGCGCCTCGCCGCCGCCGGCGGATGCGATGGCGGTGGTGAAGAAATACTTCAGCTCGAAGTTGCCGCGCGGGGTGGCGATGTATTTGTTCGATGTCACGCGGCTCACGGTGCTCTCGTGCAGCTGCACCGCCGCGGCGATGTCGCGCAGGATCAGCGGGCGCAGATGGAGCACGCCGTGGCGGAAGAAGCCGTCCTGCCGCGCCACGATCTCGCCGGCGACCTTGAGAATGGTCTGCGCACGCTGCTGCAACGACTTCACCAGCCAGTTCGCGGTCTGCAGCTTCTCGGCGAGGAAGGCCCGGTCCTCGCGCGAGGCGGCGGCGGGATGCGCCTGCACGCGGGCGGAAAAGCCGTGGTTGACGAGCAGGCGCGGCAGTGTCTCCGGATTGAGCTCGAGCAGCCAGGTGCCGTCCGGCGCGGCGCTGAGCAACACATCCGGAACGATCGGCGCGGCGGGGAGGTCCGAGACGGCGCCCGGCTTGGGGTCGAGGCGGCGCAGCTCGGCGACCATCTCGGTCATGTCCTCGGCATCGACGCCGCACAGCTCCATCAACCGGCGCAGATCGCGCCGGGCGAGCAGCTCGAGGTTGTCGAGCAGCGTCTGCATCGCGGGGTCGAGGCGGTTGCGCTCGGCGAGCTGGACGGCCAGGCACTCGGCCAGGCTGCAGGCGAACATGCCGGTGGGCTCGAAGCGCAGCATCGCCGCCCGGACGCGCTCGACGCGCTCGAGCGGTAGGCCCAGCGCCTGTGCGATGGCCGCCGGCGCGGCGCCGAGGCGGCCGGAAGGCTCGAGCAGGGCCAGCAGCTGCGCGGCGATCAGCCGGTCGGCGGGATCGGCGAAACCGAGGCGGATCTGCTCGGCGAGCCGCTCGCGCAGCGTCGGCTCGGCCGCGGCGAAGGCGTCGATGCCACGCTCGTCGCCGGCGAAGTCCGCCCCGCCGCCGGCGCCCCAGGGTGCGTCGCCGAACGCGGCCTCGCCGAAGGAGGGATCGCCGTCCGCGGGGCCGCCCGGGTCGCCGATCGCGGCGGTGGCGGCGTCGAGGGGCGCGTCGTCGGGCAGGATGCCGCTGGCGACGATGTCGCTGCTGTCACGGCCGTCCGGCGCCGGGCCGGGCGGCTGCTGGTCCGGCGCGGGGGCCTCGGGGTCCGGCAGGTCGGAGGTTTCGTCGCGCTCGAGGAGCGGGTTGCGCTCCAGCTCGGCCTCGACGAAGGCGGCGACATCGAGGCTCGAGAATTGCAGCAGCTGGATCGCCAGGCGCAGCTGCGGCGTCATCACCAGCGCCTGGGACTGGCGCAGCTCGAGGCGCGGGCCGAGCATCGTCAGGCGGCCCCCGCCGAGCGCCGCGCCGGCGCCGGCATCGGTTTCAATGCAAACATCGTGCCGCAATGCAGCGCGAAGCCGGGCCGATTGCAAGCAAGAATCGTGCGCGGGCCGCGAGGAGGGTGGCGCCGCTTCGTCCCACGCCTTGGGAACGCCCGCCAACCTATTGGTATCATGTTTTTTCTAGAGCATATGAGGGCCGATGCGCCGGAGCCGGGCGGGCTTGGCTGCGGCCCTCCCCTCTAGAGCGAAAATCTTTCGCCGAGGTAAAACCGGCGCACGTCCTCGTCGGCCACGACCTCCGCGGGGTCGCCCTCCTTCAGCACCTGGCCGTCGTGCAGGATGTAGGCGCGGTCGATGATCTCCAGCGTCTCGCGGACATTGTGGTCGGTGATCAGCACGCCGATGCCGCGGTCCTTGAGGTGGGAGACGAGGTCGCGGATCTCGCCCACCGCGATCGGGTCGATGCCGGCGAGCGGCTCGTCGAGCAGGATGAAGGAGGGGCGCGAGGCCAGGGCGCGGGCGATCTCGACGCGGCGGCGCTCGCCGCCGGACAGCGCCAGCGCCGGGGTGCGGCGCAGGTGGCCGATGCCGAACTCCGCCAGCAGCTCGTCGCACAAGCGGGTGCGGCGGTCGCGGTCGGCGATCACCACTTCGAGCGCCGCCATGATGTTCTGCTCGACGTTGAGGCCGCGGAACACGCTCGCCTCCTGCGGCAGGTAGCCGATGCCCATGCGGGCGCGGCGGTACATGGGGAGCTTGGTGATGTCTTCGCCATCAAGCACGATTTCACCGACATCCGGCTGCACCAGGCCGGTAATCATATAAAAGCAGGTGGTTTTACCGGCGCCGTTGGGGCCAAGCAGCCCTACCGCCTCACCGCGCTGCACGCGCAGGGACACATCCCGCACCACCGGGCGGCCTGAATAACGCTTGCCGATATGGTAAGCTTCCAGCCCGTTATGCGTGTGCACCAGCCGC